>JAVVEL010000004.1:0-4773 GCA_032260385.1 Bacteroidales bacterium
GTGCCCTGGCAGATGATGTGCGAAAGAAAAAATGCACGTTTGAGGGTCATTCCAGTAAATGATGACGGAACCCTGCGTCTTGAGGAAGTGGATCACCTTCTGACGGAAAAAACAAAAATTGTGGCGGTAAGCCAGGTATCAAATGCCCTCGGTGTTAAAGTACCGGTGAGAAAGATTATTGAAAAGGCCCATGAGAAGAACATACCTGTCCTGATCGACGGAGCTCAGGGTGTGCAACATGGTAATGTGGATGTGAGAGAACTGGATTGTGATTTCTATGTTTTTTCCGGGCATAAGGTATATGGTCCAACCGGGATAGGAGTACTGTACGGTAAAAAGGAATGGCTCGAAAAATTACCACCCTACCAGGGAGGAGGCGATATGGTTGACCGTGTTACCTTTGAGAAAACAAGCTATAATAAGCTTCCTTTTAAATTTGAAGCAGGGACGGTAAACTTTGTGGGAGCAATTGGCCTTGCCGCTGCCCTTGACTATATTGAGGTAATCGGGATGGACAATATTGTCAGGCAGGAGGCTGATCTTGCAGGATATGCCGGTGAAAGAATGGAAGCAGCAGGGGGAATAAGGATTTATGGCAATACGCGGGATAAGATTTCAATAATATCTTTCCTTATTGACAAAATACATCCCTATGATGCAGGAATGATTCTTGACAAAATGGGGATTGCCGTGAGAACGGGATCGCATTGTGCCCAGCCCATAATGACCAGGTTTGGAATTGACGGGACCATACGTGCTTCAATGTGTTTCTATAATACAAGGGAAGAAATAGATATACTTATCGGGGGAATAGAAAAAGTAAAGAGCATGATGTTATGAGTTACCATGATTTAACAGTCAGTGAAGTGCAGGATGAAATAATAAATGAATTTTCCCTGTTTGACGACTGGATGGACAGGTATGACCATCTTATCGAAGAAGGTAAGGAACTTCCCCTTATGGATGAAAAGTACAGGAAGAGTGACTACCTGGTAGAGGGTTGCCAGTCAAGGGCATGGCTTTATCCTGAATTTTCAGATGGGAAAGTACATTTCAAAGCCGACAGTGACGCAATAATTGTCAGGGGCATAATAGCACTCCTTGTAAAAGTCTTATCAGGGAGGACCCCCGATGAAATAATAGATGCTGACTTATATTTCATTGAAAAAACCGGACTGAGACAAAATCTTTCACCTACAAGGTCAAACGGCCTGCTGGCTATGCTTAAACAGATGAAATTGTATGCAATAGCCTATAAGGCAAAAAAGGAAAGCTGAAAATAATATGGGAAACAATGATTATCTAGAAACCGAAGGCAGGATCATAGAAGCTCTGAAAACCATTTATGATCCTGAAATACCTGTCAATATCTATGACCTGGGACTGATATACGAAGTAAGCATGGACGAAAAAAAAGTGGCTAACATAGTTATGACCCTTACGGCTCCCAACTGTCCCATGGCAGAGATGCTGGTTGAAGAAGTTAAATACAAGGTTGCGGGCACAAAAGGGGTTAAAGACTGTAATCTGACCCTTACATTTGATCCTCCCTGGGATAGAAGCATGATGACCGACGAGGCAAAGCTTGAACTGGGATTTCTTTAATTAATATACAATGTCAGTTAAGCCTGAGTTAAGCCGTAAAATAAAAGAAAAGGCAGCCGGGCTCGGTTTTGATCTGTGCGGGATAGCACGCCTGAGGCCCCTGGATGAACACAGTGAAAATATCAGGAACTGGCTCGAAAAGGGATATCATGCGGGCATGAATTACATGTCAAATAATTTTGAAAAACGTATCGATCCCTCCCTGCTGGTCGCTGATGCCCGTTCACTCATTGTGGTTGCTATGAATCACTACCGCCACTATAATCCCGGGGAGGATAAACCGGTGTTTTCCAGGTATGCCCTGGGAAAGGATTATCATAAGGTTCTGAAAGACCGCCTCTACCTCCTGCTGGATTTTATTAAGCATGAATCAGCCGGTGTAAAAGGAAGGGTTTTTGTTGATACAGCCCCCGTGCTGGAAAGAGCATGGGCCGTTGAAGCAGGACTTGGATGGACAGGCAGGAACAGCATGCTCATAAACAGGGATAAAGGTTCCTATATCTTCCTGGGCCTGCTCATTGTAAATGCCCGGCTTGAGTACGACAGCCCGGCACCCAAAGATTATTGCGGTTCCTGCAGGAAATGCATTGATGCCTGTCCCACAGAGGCCATAATGGAAAGCCGCATGATTGATTCAAATAAATGTCTTTCCTACCTGACAATAGAGAATAAGGGGGAATTTCCCCGTGAGTATGCTGAAAAAAAAGGAAAAATAATATTTGGCTGTGATATTTGCCAGGAAGTGTGCCCATGGAATAATAAGGTAAAAGAAACAATGCTGGAGGAATTTAAACCAATGCCGGAAATACTTGATTACAATGCACAGCAGTGGAGGAAGATCACAGAAGAGGAATTTTACTCGATATTTAAGGATAGTGCTGTTCTCAGGGCAGGATATAAGGGGTTTATCAGAAATATTTAAATGGTGATTCAGGGTCGGATCCTTCACAAATAAAAGAGCAACTGACTCCCAATTTCATAATCAGGGATACAAGCATAAATACACCTGTTTCATGCGAAATTGTTATCTGGGACAAAAAAAGTGATAATAATATTAAGGCATCATTACCCTGAACCTGAAATAACCGGATATTTATGTAATTTTATATTCGTTTTTAATGAAATTAAGATTACTTAAATATCTTCTCCTTTTATGTGTCTGGCTTGGAGCTTTTCCTTTTGCCCGGGCTCAGCCTTCCCTTTCAATATACCTTGAATCAGGTGAAAACAATGTATCGGAGGGCTTGTTTATAAGAACAGCAGCGTTTGGTGAATACAGATTTGGGAAAAACAGCTTGAGAGGTGGATTACAGCTTGACCTGAAAGGACCCGGGACAAAATTCCTGACAGGTGCTTCCATAAATCTGGCCAGGGAATTCTCAATAAGGGAATTTCCGTTTGAGATACATGCATTATACAGCCATAACAGGTTTTCCGAATTATTGTATGAATATAATCTGGGCGTGGTTTGCAAAGTAAACATCCGTAATCTTACCTTCAGGCTCGGCAATAATTTCAGAACCTATGGACTAACAAAGTACGCGGTGAGGGAATATGCTGTTGACAGTGATAATAAGATACATGAAAACTTCAACCTGATGTACCTTGTGGCTTATCATCTGAATCCGGCTGAACATTACTGGAATGTTTCCTTATCAGTTACCAATATCGATCATTTTATTATCGAACAGGAAACCAATCCGGTGCTTTTTTTACGCGGGGAGTATAATATTAGTAGCCCGCTTACCGTGTTTGCTGAATTATGGTATAAAACTGCGGGTTCATTTAATTTAAGTATTAATTACTTCGGGTTTTTCTTCAGAACGGGTCTTATATGGAACATAAACTTGTGAAAAGTTTTCTTGTCATAATTCTGCTTTCCGTCTTCCTATACGCATGCGAGAAGGTTGATATGAGAGGAATGTTCCTTTCTTACGAGCCGGTGAACTCCCGTTTTGAGCAGTCAATGGAGTGGAATAGTACACATCCCTTTAAGGAGCTAGTTGTTCCCTCGGATGAATATACCATCTTTGCTATGAGCGACAGTCATGTGGGCGGCACACAGAACCTGGATACATTCTTCGAAAATGCTGTATCTGCGAATGCCGTTGCAGCGGTAATGACCGGTGATTTAACAAC
Organism: Bacteroidales bacterium; assembly: GCA_032260385.1. Lineage (GTDB taxonomy): Bacteria > Bacteroidota > Bacteroidia > Bacteroidales > VadinHA17 > UBA9300. The sequence goes on from JAVVEL010000004.1 coordinate 3,745, forward strand.
GGGGCAGGCTTATGATTACGAGGTTTTTGAACAGCACCTGCCGGATCCGCTATCAATTGCTCTCTTCCCCGTTGTGGGAAACCATGACCTGTATTTTAACGGGTGGGATCAGTTCAATTCAAGATTCGGTTCCTCTACTTACCTGTTCACAATAATTACACCTGCAGGGAAAGATCTTTTTATCTGCCTCGACTCAGGTGGCGGTACTATAGGTAGTAAACAGCTTGACTGGTTGAAGGATATACTTGAGACAGAGCGACCTGACTGCCGTCGTTGTATCATATTTACACATAATAACCTGTTTCGTTTCAGGCGAACTGCCGCAACATCACCGCTTGTTGAAGAGTTACATGTGTTAATGGACCTGTTTATCCGGCACAAGGTGGATATGGTGGTAACAGGTCATGACCACAGGAAGGCTTCAGGGCTTATTGGTAGTACAATCCTTATAATTCTTGATGCCCTGCTGGATGGTTACAGCGATGCAAGTTATATGGAAATAAGAATTACTGACGGGGGAATTGATTACTCATTTATTAACCTGTGAATTATTTGAGAAAAGCATAAAGAGATAGTAATGTCATTTGCTGAAAGAGTCATACAGTTTAACCAGGAGCTTGATTTTACCGGGACCTTACCCCCCGGCATAAAGCTTATGAACCCCTTCAGGCAAAATCCGGAAATCCTGCCTGTCAGCAGCGCCTTTTACAGGAAGTTCTATGATGATAATAATCCAAGGAAGCTTATCCTGGGGATTAACCCCGGACGCCTGGGAGCAGGGGCAACAGGTATACCCTTTACCGATACAAAGAGGCTTTCAGGGATATGTGATATTGAAATTGAATCAATAAGCACCCATGAGCCCTCATCGGTATTTGTATACGAAGTAATTGACAGTTACGGGGGACCAAAAGCATTCTACAGGGATTTCTTCATAAGCTCTTTATGCCCCCTGGGTTTCGTCAGGAAAAACCCTAAGGGAAACTGGGTTAACTGCAACTACTATGATTATGAAAATTTATACATTGC
>JAVVEL010000004.1:4872-148493 GCA_032260385.1 Bacteroidales bacterium
AGTTGAGCAATTTATGATTTCAAGCCTTAAGAAACAGATTGGCTTTGGGATTGACACCGGCGTTTGCTATATCCTGGGGAAGAAAAATGCAAAATACTTTGAGAGACTGAATGCCAGGGTAAAACTTTTTAGCTCTGTTGAGGCTCTTGACCATCCCCGGTTTATTGAGCAATACAGATCAAAGTACCGGGATGAGTATATAAATCAATATCTTAAGGTGCTCTATAAAGTATTTAACAGGCGTGTTCAGAGATTATAAAAAAATTATACCTTAGTTACATCAAATGAATACACATGCACAAAGGGAAAAGAAAGCAGTGGCTACTACTTCTGTAGTAGCTGCACTCTTTCTTACGGGATTTAAACTGGTAGTGGGAATTATAACGGGCAGCCTTGGTATTCTCTCTGAAGCCCTGCATTCGGCACTGGACCTGGTGGCAGCAGGAATTACATGGTTTGCTGTAAGGGTCTCGGACAAGCCTGCAGACAGGGACCATCAGTACGGTCACGGTAAGGTTGAGAACCTGTCAGCCCTGATAGAGACATTCCTCCTGTTAATAACCTGTGCCTGGATCATTTATGAAGCAGTAAGCAGGTTGATTTCCGGTGAGACACATATAGAGGTAACGGTTTGGAGTTATATTGTTGTTATAAGCTCCATAATAATCGATATATCAAGATCACGTGCGCTTAAGCGGGTAGCCATAAAACATAACAGCCAGGCGCTGGAAGCGGATGCCCTGCATTTTTCAACCGATGTATGGAGCTCGTCTGTAGTACTGCTGGGAATTATCTGTGCAAATTTCGGTATTTATGTGGCCGACAGTATTGCTGCCCTGGGAGTTGCCTTAATTGTAATTTATATTTCATATAAACTGGGAAGCAGGGCTATAAATGTTCTTCTCGACCGTGTGCCGGCAGAAACCTACGAAAAAATAAAAACAATCCTGGACAATTTTCCGGATATAGAACGATATCATGACCTGAAGGTCAGAGCAGCGGGAGCGGAGATTTTTGCCGAGCTGAATATCCATGTAAATAAAGAAATGGACATACTCCGGTCGCATGATATTTCTACAAGAATAGAGGAAATGATCAAATCAGAAATCCCCCGCTGCCATGTGCATGTTCATATTGAACCGGAGGAATACTGAGCAGGGTGTTAAATAATAACTGTCTCTAGAATTTGTAGGTAAACCCGATGCCCAGAATTTCCTTGAACTGTACTTTCGAACCACGGGAAATTCCTTCCGGGTCCACCCAGTCAATATCATCATCGTATATAAGATGAGTGCTGATATTTGCAGAGAGGTACTCATTAATTTTCATATTCAGCAGAGCCTTCCAGCTGATATCAATATTCTGAGGCTTATTTAAGTAATTGGAAAAAAGGTCAATGGTAGAGGTCAGGTTAACATTTTCCATCAGGTCCTTATTTATTCCAACCTGCACCAGTCCGCCAAATTCAGACCTTGTTGTTTTACCCGGTTCAAGCCCGAAGCTGCCCACATTTGACAGGCTGTCCTGTGTAACTATGGTCATCTTGCCGCTTAACGGTGAAATTGAAAAGAAAAATGAGTCATCCACCTTATATTCCATCCCTATTGACAGGATGAGATAGCCCGGGGAAAGGAAGTCAGAGATTACCACCCTTCCGGCTTCCGTCTGTTGGTAACCTTCAGTAAACTGTGTTTTGAAATTCAGCATACTGCTCAAAAACCAGTTGCCCTTCACGTTACGGCCATATTTCGAAAGCAGGTCCAGGTGATCATCTGTCTTTTTCGCAGAGGCTTCCCCTGTTTTTTGTATCCCGTAACCAATATCCAGAGTGTTTGCCCATGAATTCTTATCCTTTGTATAGTTAAAATTTAAGGCTGCCAGTCCATTTATGGCATAGGAGCTTTCCCCTCCCTGTGCCCAGTTTGTAAGACTTACCTGTGAAAAGTTCAGGCTTGTCAGTCCATTACAGGTCCATGGACCCTCAATTGTGGCAGTGTCCTGCGATATTGCTGCTATGGTAAATAATAAAGCAGCAACCAGTGTAATGAGCTTTTTCATTTTTAATCGTGTTTGTATAAATGCACATCCTGCTGTGGGAACGGAATGCTTATTCCTTCTCTGTCGAAAGCTTTTTTTACTTTTTCGTTGGTGTCGAAAAAAACATTCCAGTAATCACCTGAATTTACCCACACCCTTGTAGCGAAATCAACGGAACTGTCACCAAGGTTTGATATTTTCACCAGTGGTTCAGGATCTTTCAGTATCCTTTCATCGTCATTTATTATTTTCATTATTACACTCCTTGCCTTGTCAATATCATCACTGTAAGCTATGCCGAAAGTGAAATCAACCCTTCTTGTTTCCTGAGTTGAATAGTTGGTAAGTGCATTCACGGCAATAGGGGAGTTAGGAATGATAACAGTCTGATTATCAGGAGTTGTAAGGACTGTGGTAAATATCTGTATTTCTTTCACGGTTCCGCTAAAGCCCTGTGTTGTTATATAATCACCTACCTTGTAAGGTTTAAATAGAAGGATGATTACTCCCCCGGCAAAATTCTGCAGGGTGCCCTGAAGGGCCAGACCGACAGCCAGGCCGGCCGCACCCAGTACAGCAATGAATGATGTCATCTGGATACCAATCATGCTCAGTATACTTATTAGAAGCAGTACTTTGAGTGTAATGGAAATAAGATTTCTGAGGAAGGGTAGAAGTGAGTCACCAACGTTTCCCTTTTTCATCATTCTCACAGCCCCCCTGGTCAGAGCTTTAATAACTATTAAACCAACAACCAGTACTACGATGGCAAGCACCAGCTTCAGACCATAAGTGGTGGCCAGTTCGGCAATATTACTCAGTAAGGCATCAAGATCAATGTTTGATTTCTCCATAAGGCTTTATTATTTCTAATTATCAATTATGTTCCGGTTTCGCTTAAAGAGGTTGCAAAACTAATGGATATATTCTTTAAAAAAAACTGGACCTTAAAGATTGCACGAGAAAAATTCAGGAGGCAAGTGCAACTATAGGCTTAGAACCAGGAATATGAATCTATCAACTAGGATTCTATAATTGTTACGGCTATTTCCCTCCTGGTACGTGGGCCGTCAAACTCACAAAAAAATATGTTTTGCCAGGTTCCCAGGGCCAATTTCCCGTTTATCAAGGGGATAGTCTCGGAGGGGCCCACGAGGCCGGATTTAAGATGGCTGTCTCCATTATTATCCTGTCTGTCATGTTCCCAGACACCGGGTGGAATCAGCCTTGCCAGGAGGTTAACCACATCAGTCTGAACCGATTCATCCCAGTTCTCCTGTATCATTATTGCAGAAGTTGCACCCCTGGTAAATATATTGACCAGGCCATTTTCAATGCCAGATTGTTTTATGATTTTATTAACCTCCGGTCCAATATCATATAGACAATTCCTCTGCCTCGTGCTTATGGTAATAATTTCTGTCATATCGTCCATGTTAACATATAAATATACTAAAAAAACAGGGAAATTTTTACCTTACACCCTTTCAATCGTATTATAGTAAAACCGGACACTTTGAGCATTACCGTCAATATAAGCGAAATAAGGTCAGGAAACAGAACTGAATTCGGAAAACTGGCAGATGAGAATATGGATTATATCTATAAAACAGCTCTCAGAATAATGGCAAACGAAGAAGATGCAAGGGATATGGTACAGGATACCTTCCTGACGGTGTGGAATAAAAGAAGATCAATAAAAAACAGTGAATCCCTGAAGCCCTACTTAAGTAAAATTGTGGTTAATAAATGCTATGATCAGCTGCGCAGGCGTAAAATAAGAAAGATGGAATCCAGGATCGAAGATGAGTCCAAAATCAAATCAATTTTAAGTGATGAAGACCCTGGTAAGAAGCTTGAAAATGATGAAGCCATTTCTCTTATAAGAATGCTGGTTTCCGGATTGAGCCCTCGTCAGAGAATCGTATTTACCATGGTGGAATTAGATGAGATGAGTCATGATGAGGTCTGTGAGCTAACCGGAATGAAAAAGAACTCAATCAAAAGTAATCTGAGTCATGCCCGGAAAAAACTGGAGGAGAAATTAAAGGATTATTTAAGCTGAAAAACGATGAATAAATTAGACCGATTAATAAGGCAGTTACGTATGCATAAGCCGGAAATACACGACAGGAAAGTATTAAAGGAGGGTATTATGCAAAAAATAAGCAATACGAACAGGAAAGTGGATTATCTATTCGGCTGGACTGAAATAACATGGTTAAGAAGATCCCTGTCAATTGCTGCCGTTTTAATTGCAGGACTCTTTGTGGGTCAGCAATTATTTCTTGTTAACCGGATAAGCGGGATAGAGGAGCGTATGGTAGGTTTCAATACCGATAATATACTGGAATTTCAGAGAGAAAATGTTATTGCAAATCAGGTTATTATGCAAGATCCGGAAACTTCAATCCTTGCCGATAGTATTAAGGTTTCCACGGATGACCTTCTTAAGCTTATAAGGGAATACAGGGAGTTGCAGGATAAATATCAACAAATTATCGGATCAAAAAAGAAAGGGATAAATAATCACGCTGTGCAAAAACTATAAGCAATGAAAAGAAAGATCAATATAATGTTACTGGGCCTTGGCATGCTTATTATGGCTTCCTGCGATAGGCCCGATGCACTTGTAATAAATATCATAAGGGAGGATGGCTCAGTAAGCAGAAAAATTATCCTTACCCATTCAAAGAATGAATTCGACCTTGATGATTGCCAGGTGCCTGTTGACAGCACATGGAACATAACAAGAAAATATGATGTCTCTGAAAAGGGGGATACCACTTATACTCTCACAGCCACCAGGGATTTTAATTCGGTAGAGGAATTGAACCGGATGTATGATAGCTACGGGGGGGCAAATGAAGGGATGAGCAGAAGGGCTGATTTTAAGAAAAAGTTCAGGTGGTTCAATACACACTACCATTTTAATGAGTATGTAGGCAGGGCAATAGAAGGGATACCCCCGCATGAATTTTTTAACGCTGAGGAGCTAAATTACTTTTATATGCCTGATAAGCTTGTTGAAATTGCACTGGAGGGCTCAGACAGCAGCCAAATAAGGGAGACGATTTTAGAGCCATTGGAAGAAAAGACAGAACAATGGATTGGCAGAAGCCTTGCAAGGGCTTTTGTGAACAAAATAATCGATACCGTAAGTACCAATCCTGAAATTAAGATCGATACAGGCCGCCTGCACTTCAAGGAAGATGAAATAACTGCATCTATACTGTTTGAGGAGATGGAAGAGCAAGAATTCGTAGACAGCCTTTTGGGTCCGGGTTTATATGAAGCCCACAGTGCACTGAATGACACACTTATTTCTGAGCTTGAGGATGAATTCAGCCTTGCGTTAAATACAGATTCATATCTGATCCAGACAATTATGCCCGGAGAACTGGTGGCTACCAATGGATATATCGATGAAGACGGTAATGTGGTCTGGGAAGTAAAGGGGGAGGTACTTCTGTCAGATGATTATAATATGTGGGCTGAATCAAAGGAGAGAAATACCTGGGCATGGATATTAACGGGATTGTTTTTACTATTTGTTATATCAGGTTTGATCACCAGGACATTCAGGAGATGATCAGGGCAGGAAGCCCCGGGGCTCATCTGAAAACTGTCCTGTATTATTTTTTGCCTGCATCAAAATAACAGAGAGAAAACGGCAGACTCCATAAGGAGACTGCCGCCGACATTAATTGGAAACTGACTGGTCTGGCTAACGGTAATCATCGAGTAATTCCATTAGCTTCTTCCTGGTGAAAAATATACGACTTTTTACTGTTCCGATTTTAAGATCAAGCTTTTCAGCAATTTCCTTATATTTAAATCCCTGAACGTGCATCATAAAGGGTACCTTAAATTCATCCTCAAGGCTTTCAATTACTTTTTCAAGCTCATTGACCGAATAATTCGACTCGGGAGAAATAAAACCTGAATCCTGTGGCAGATTAAGGAAATAAAGATCCTGGGAACCGTCAATTATGGTGTTTTCCTTGACTGACCGCCTGTAATTATTTATAAAAGTGTTCTTCATTATTGTAAATACCCAAGCCTTGAGATTAGTGTAATCAACAAACTTATCCTTGTAGGTTATAGCCTTCATGTATGTGTCCTGCACCAGGTCTTCAGCCCTGGTCTGGTCTGTAGTAAGACTGAGTGCAAACTTCATCATGTTGTCTTCGAGGCTTACCAGATTCTTATTGAATTCAACTGTTGTCATTGTTTTTATCATTTTGGGTGTTTAATTGAAATCAAAATTAATTGAACAAATTCGGATAAACAAATCCTAATATCCTAAAATGCCCTTTTTAGTGAAGTTGTCTAAATAGAGAACTATCTTTAATAAATTAGTAAACAGTAGAATAGCTCTTATATCAGATTGTTCATACAAATTATTTCTAAATAAGAATCAGAAGAAATATTTAATCAAAATATTTACCTCGATTTATTGGCAAACTAAAGGAAGACCCCCATGCAATATTCTTTTACTATATTTAAATTCATTTAACTGGATAAATCTGGATAGGAGATGGAAATAAAATTAAGACCTGCCGGAACGGCCGAATTATACGGAATTTATTTACCGGTCAAGAAGGCCGTGGCATGCATAATATTGGTCCATGGCCTTGGTGAGCATATTGGCCGATATAAGGACATGGCAGCATTTTTTAACGAAAACAAGTATTCGTTTATCGGACCTGATTTGCCGGGACATGGAAAGTCCCCGGGCAAAAGAGGACATATAAGGGATTTTAGTCTGTACAACAATATCATTGATGAAGTGGCCTCCTATGTAAGGGAGCATGAGGGTGATATTCCCCTGGTTCTGTATGGAAACAGTCTTGGAGGGAGTATAGCTCTTAATTATCTGGTGACCGGTAAAAATATTCATAGCGGGATAATAACTTCTCCCTGGCTTAAATTGAGCTTCGAACCACCTGGGATTAAAGTACTTCTTGCACGGGTCTTCAGCGGATTGATTCCCTCGCTTTTACAAGATTCAGGGCTTGATCCTGATGACCTTTCTCAAGATAAAAATGTGGTTAAGAATTACAGGTCGGATCCGCTGGTTCATTCTTTGATTTCGTTAGGCCTCTATGTTGCTGCAAGCCGTAATGCTTCTGCTTTATTGGAATGCCGGGACAAGCTGCAGGTTCCTGTTCTGATAATGCATGGAGGATGTGACAGAATATTGTCTGCTGAAGGATCTGAAACCTTTGCCGGGAATAACAGGATGGCGGAATTAAAGATCTGGGCAGATGGATTCCATGAGCTTCATAACGAGGTATTCCGCGAAGAGGTATACGTTTATATATTAAAATGGTTAAATAAAAGGTATGAAATTCAGAACAGAAATTGACATCAGGCCCGCGCCTGTGAAAGCAGGGTATGACACTCCTGTAATGTTGACCGGTTCGTGCTTTGCCGGGGAAATCGGGAAGCAGTTCTCCAATGGCAAAATGAAAGCGCTGATAAATCCTTTTGGAGTTATATATAATCCTTTATCAACATCACGCTCTTTAGAACTTATTATGGAGGGTAAAGAATTCACAGCAGAGGATCTCTTCCATTACGATAATAAATATTTGAGTTTCTTTCATGATACAGGTTTTTCTTCCCGCAACAGAATTGAGATACTTGATAAAATTAACCGTTCCCTTTCAGATGCCGGCAGCTTCCTGTCCGGTGCTTCCTTCCTGTTCATAACCTTTGGCACAGCCTGGGTTTACAGGTGGAAGGAGAATAACAGGGTGGTGGCCAACTGCCATAAGATCCCGGCAGCCAGATTTACCAGGGAGCTTCTTAAACCGGAGGATATTATATCAGAATGGCTGGGTATTATTGAGAAACTGGAAGATTTTAACACCGGGCTCAACATTGTTTTTACTGTCAGCCCTGTTCGTCACCTTAAGGACGGTGCCCATGGCAACCAGCTTAGTAAGTCTATCCTCCTGGTAGCAATAAACGAGTTACTATCATTAAACGGTAAACTGTCTTATTTCCCTTCGTATGAGATAATGCTGGATGAACTCAGGGATTACAGGTTCTATAAAAAAGACATGGTTCATCCTTCTGAAACCGCAGTGGATTACATATGGGAGAAGTTTAAGGATTGCTATTTTACTGACAATACAAAGACCGTCTACGAAAGGCTTGTAAAAATTACTGAAGCGGCAAAGCATGTTATTACCGGTAATGACAGTCATGACAATGCTAAATTCGGCAAAACAATACTGGGCAAAATAGAAATGTTACTGAACGAATACCCGGGTATTGATCTGGAAGAGGAAGAAAAATATTTTAAAAGTCTGCTGAACAAATAAACTTTTTGTCTAAATAAGTGTTTGTAGATTTAAACAGACATTATTTTAAAAAAAAGGAAATGACAGAAGGCTGCAAAACGAGGGGATTAAACCCTGTGCAACTGCGATTATATTTTTTTACAATTTTTCTGGCTTTATTTACTTTTCCTTTAATGTCACAGGAAAAGGAGGGCCGGGTAAAGGGTCGTGTTTATAATGAAGCAACCAATGAAGGAGTTCCTTTCGCCACGGTTGTTATTTCAGGTACAAGCACCGGGGCCATGACCGATTTTGACGGTAATTTTACCTTTACAGGGATAGAGCCCGGATACATCCAGTTAAAGGCTTCTTCTGTGGGATATGAGACCTATGTTTCAAATTCTTTCCTGGTAACAAGGGATAAGGCAGTTACTGTTGATTTACCCCTGCTTGAGATGGTTGTAGGGATTGAGGATGTTGTGGTTAAACCTTCCCCTTTCAGAAAGAAACTTGAATCACCTGTTTCAGTGCGTATTATAGGCATACAGGAGATAGAGAAGAGCCCGGGGGGTAACAGGGATATTTCAAAGGTGATCCAGTCATTCCCCGGAGTGGCATCCACGCCTGCCTACAGGAACGATGTTATAGTAAGGGGTGGCGGACCAAATGAGAACAGGTTCTACCTTGATGAGATAGAGATACCCTACCTTAATCATTTTTCAACCCAGGGAGCTTCCGGAGGTCCTGTTGGTATTATTAATGTTGATTTTATCAAAGAGCTTAATTTTTACTCGGGTGCTTTTCCTGCTTCGCTTGGAAATGCCATGAGTTCAGTTTTGAGTTTCAGGCAGATAGACGGTAATGATGAGAAGATGAAATTCAGGGCAACGGTGGGAGCATCTGACCTGGGACTTACCATTGATGGTCCCACAGGCAAAAACAGCACTCTCATTATGTCGGCCAGGAGGTCCTACCTTCAGTTTCTGTTTTCCGCCATTGGCCTGCCCTTCCTGCCGACCTACAATGATTTTCAGTTTAAACACAAGACAAAAATATCTGATAAAGGAGAACTCACAGTACTCGGTATTGGCGCCCTGGATGATTTTGAATTGAACAGGGAGGCTGATGATACGGAGTACCAGAGGTATATACTTGATTTTATCCCCGTACAGAAGCAATACAGTTATACCTTTGGAATAAGGTATAAGCATTTCCGTGACAGGGGCTATGATACCTGGGTAATCAGCAGGAGCTATCTCAATAATCTCCAGTACAAATATGCCGGGAATAACGAGGTGGATTCACTGAAGGTTTTCGATTACAAATCAGGCGAGGGCGAGAATAAGTTCAGGTATGAAAGGAACACTCAGTACAACAACGGGTTCAGGCTTGAATACGGGGTATCCTATGAAAATGCTCTTTACAGGAATGCTACTTTTCAGAAATTATTTATAGGATCTGCTGTGCAGGCAATCAGTTATGATGCTTCCATAAGGCTCAATAAATATGCTGCCTTTGGTCAGGTTTCAAAGAGCTTCCTCAACAATGGCCTCACTCTTTCGCTTGGTATCCGTGCGGATGGGGTAAACTACACTGCAAACATGGCGAATCCACTGAATAATCTGTCTCCCAGATTATCACTTTCATATAATTTCAACGAACAATTCAGTTTCAATTTTAACACTGGCAGGTTTGTACAGTTGCCTCCATACACTACAATGGGTTATGCTGACGAAGATGGCACCTTCATTAATAAAGAAAACGGGCTAACCTATATAAAGAGCGATCATATTGTTGCTGGATTTGAGTATATTCCCGATGAATCAATACAGGTAACAGTTGAAGGTTTTTATAAGAAGTACTCAGACTATCCCTATTCAGTCAGGGATTCCATTCCCTTGTCAAGCAAGAGTGCTGATTTTGGGACCTTCGGAGATGAAGAGGTATTGTCAATATCAGAAGGACGTGCCTATGGCTTTGAATTTCTCGGGAGGCTGAAAAATTTTAAAGGAACCAACCTTGTTATGTCGTATACCCTCGTAAGGAGTGAATTTAAAGGGCTTGACGGCAGCTATATCCCAACGGCATGGGACAATAAACATCTTTTTAATCTCACCGCCACCCGTAAATTCAAAAACAACTGGGAAGCAGGTATTAAATGGAGATTTATCGGTGGTTCACCCTACACACCATGGGACCTGGAGAAATCGTCTGACAGGCTTGCATGGGATGTACGCGGACGTGGTTACCTGGATTATTCCCTTTTTAACACGGAAAGGTTAAAGGCCTTCCACCAGCTGGATATAAGGATTGACAAGTCATTTTTCTTTGACAGGTGGACACTTATGATATATGCCGATGTACAAAACATTTATAATTTCAAGGCAGATCAGCCTCCCATACTGGTCCGTGAAACTGATGAGAACAATGTTCCACTTGTTGACCCCGGAAACCCGGATAAGTATGAGTTAAAATATATTGAGGGAAGAGTCGGGAATGTTTTGCCTACTGTCGGAATAATAGTTGAATTCTAATTTAGACTTAAAATGAAAAATTTAATAGCCATACTCATTATTTTATCTTTATCATATTCATGTTCCCTGAAGTCGGGTCAATCTGATGCCACGGAAGAGGAGGATATTCTTTATTTCACAAAAAATGAAAACAGTATAGGACCGTGGATAACTGTTGAATTTCAGAAAGGCGAGTCATTTTATTATCCCTTAATGGCGATATGGCTGGAAGATCTGGAAGGTAATTATATCCAGACCCTTTTTGTGCCGGAATCGGTTGCCACTTCAGTTTACAGGTTCGGGGAAGTGAAAGACGGAAAATGGGAAGCAGGTGTAAGGAGATGGCCTCAGACACTCCCATACTGGGCTCATAAGAGGAATATAAAAGCCTCCGACGGCCTTTTTATGCCTGATCCTGATAATCCGGTACCGGATGCATATAGTGGCGCCACCCCCATTACAGGTTTTGTTATGTCGGCACGGGCTGATGAGCCGGTGGAAAAGCCCGTGAATGTAATGCTGGAGCTTAACCAGAACTGGGACTGGAACGAATACTGGACCAATGATAAGTATCCCGGTGATGAGTATTATCTGAGATCGTGTCAGCCGGCTGTTGTTTACAAGGCAACTATCAATCCGGCATTTCCGGACAGGGAAGTCGTTATGAAGGCAATCGGACACAGCCATCCCTCAGGCAGCACGGGCGAGTTGTTCAGTGATCTGAGTACGCTAACAACAGCTCTCACTATAGCAGATTCAATAAATGTATATATTGGTAAGGTGAAATGATACTAGGGTGAGTCTATAAGTATCTTTTTTACGCTACGGGTTTTATCCTCAAATTCTATGGTTACGAGGTATATACCTTTCTGAACGTTGGAAAAACTAATTTCAGCCCTGTTACGCGGGTAATTATACTTTTCCCTCGTAGTCTCCTGACCGATTATGTTGGTTAGCCTGACAAAGGTAAAAGCCTTGTCACTCGTAATTGTAAAGCGGTTGTTTGTTACGGGGACGGGAAAGATTTTTATATTTGTATCTTCTTCAAAGGAATTTTCAGTAATCAGGCTTTTTTCGCCGGCAGAGTTTATTTCCTTAGACTGGCCCTCAGCAAGTCCTGAGCCCAGGAAGATAAGTAATATGGAAAGCGTAATTAACCTCATTTAAAGGCCCGGTTTTGTTTATTTATACGCAAATATCGTGCTAAAGATACAAATTTTTATCTAATTTGATATTTTGAGCAAAGTCCTATGTTCATGTGACCCAGATTTTTCAAAGTTTTAAAAAAACACTAATTTCGCATGAACGAGAATAAGTATATGAAAGATTTACAGAGCATAAAACAAAGATTCGGGATCATCGGGAACTATGTAGGTCTTAACAGGGCAATAGATATAGCCCTGCAGGTAGCTCCCACTGACCTCTCTGTACTGATTTCAGGTGAGAGCGGAACGGGGAAAGAAATTTTCCCCCAGATAATTCATCATCACAGCAAGCGCAAACACGGTCAATATATAGCGGTCAATTGCGGAGCAATACCGGAAGGGACCATCGATTCCGAACTGTTCGGACATGAAAAAGGCTCCTTTACGGGTGCAACTGACAGCCGTAAAGGTTATTTTGAGGTGGCTAACGGGGGAACAATATTTCTTGATGAAGTTGCAGAACTGCCCCTGTCAACACAGGTAAGGTTGCTTAGGGTGCTTGAATCAGGTGAGTTTATACGGGTAGGCTCTTCAAAGGTGCAAAAGACAGATGTAAGAGTTATAGCAGCTACCAATATCGATATACTCCAGGCAGTTAATTCTGGAAAATTCAGGGAAGATCTTTTTTACCGCCTTAATACTGTCCCGATAAAAATACCTCCCTTGAAGGAGAGGGGAGATGATATTCTGTTGTTATTCAGAAAATTCGCTGTCGATTTTGCAGAGAAATACCACATGCCTGCAGTCAGGCTTACCGAAGATGCCAGGCTGATGCTCACTTCTTACTCATGGCCCGGTAACGTGAGGCAGCTTAAAAATATAACCGAACAGATTTCAATTATTGAAGGTTCAAGGGAAATAGACGGTGAAATATTAAAGGCTTACCTGCCTGATTACAGCAGCGTAAAACTGCCGGCAGTAATCAAAAGGGAAGCGGAGACTTCATTTTCATCTGAGAGAGAGATCCTCTATAAGATACTCTTTGACATGAAAAATGATATGAATGATCTCAAAAAACTGGTCCTGGACATGATTAGGGAAGGCTCTTCGGCAGTTAATCTGGACGACAGGAACTCGGGCGTTCTTCAACGTCTGTACAGTGATGCTGCCGTAAGTGAAATAAACGGCGGTGAAACCGGAAGAGATGACAGGGATATGAAATATCCTCATGGGAAAAGACCCGAACAGATACAGGACACGGAAGAAATTGTTGAGGAATCCCTTTCCCTTGTTGACAAGGAAATTGAATTGATAACAAAGGCTCTGGAGAAGTATGGGGGAAAAAGAAAGCTTGCCGCCGAGGAACTTGGGATATCAGAAAGAACGCTTTACAGAAAAATTAAAGAGTATGGAATCAATCTTTAGATATTTCCGTGCGGCCTTTGTGGTGAGATCGGTCATTATACCTGTCTTTGTTTTCATTACATTCACCGGTGATGGATGTACCGTAACTTATTCAATGAGCGGAGCAAGTATTTCACCCGATGTCAGGACTATAAGCGTGGATTATTTTGAAAACAGGGCAGGCCTTGTTCAACCGGGTCTGAGCCAGTATCTTACAGATGAGCTGACGGATAAATGCAGGGCCCAGACAAACCTTAACTTTGTTAATGAGGCCGGTGATGTCAGCTTTGAAGGAGAAATTACCGACTACAGGAATGAACCTCTAACGATATCGGGCGACGCCAGGGCAGCAATGAACAGGTTCACAATTTCCGTCAGTGTAAGATTTACCAATCTTGTTGAACCTGATTTCAGCTATGAACAAACGTTTACAAGATATGAGGATTATGACAGTGCCAAAGAGCTGAGCCAGGTGGAGCAGGAACTTACCGAGAAAATAGTTGAACAAATTGTTGAAGATATCTTTAACAGGGCATTCGTGAACTGGTAATTATGAATAAGGCTGACTTTATAAATATTATTAAGGAGCATAAGGTTTTGTCTGATAATGAATTCAATGATGTTTACAGGATCAGTAAAAATTACCCTTATTTTCAGTCAGCTTACGTAATCCTCCTTAATTCCCTGTACAGGAAGAATGATATTGAATTTACGGAGAAATTAAAGGAAGCCGTTATTTATGTTGCCGACAGGGAAGTACTCTATTATTTGTTAAATTCTGAAAAATGGATTTCATCTGAAGGGGGCAGGGAAGACCGGGAGAAAGAGCCTGGTCCGGAACAGCCTGATGAGGGACAGGATAATGAGGAAATACTGGATACGGAAAAAGTAGAGGACACGGAAGCAGATGCCGGTAAAAGGGTTTATGAATATGAACCTGTGTCAGGCAAATCGCGCGAGGAATTGATAAGGGAGATACAGAATCGCCTTAATGAAATAAGCGGTCTGGATATCCTGCAGATAGACGAATCGGAAGGTGACCGTGAAGTGGTACCTGAAGGTGAAAACGGCAACCTGGATGATTATATCATTCCAGATGACAATGATTTGCTTGATCTCGACCTCGACCCTGAGCCTAATGATCATAAAGGAGAGAAAGAGGCCGGTGATCAGAATAAAAGAACTTTTACTGATGAGGATGAACTGGTTGACAGGTTCATCAATGCTAACCCGAGGATTGAGCCAAGGACAGGCAGTGATGATAAACAGCAGGAAGATATCTCTGCCAGGAGCGGTGAAGAGTCACCCCAGCTCGTATCCGAAACACTTGCAAGCATTTATCTTTCCCAGGCCTACTATTCAAAGGCCATTAGTATTTATGAGAAATTAAGTTTGAAATATCCGGAAAAAAGTACTTACTTTGCGTCGCAAATTGAAAAGATAAAAGAGATACTAAAAACTGATTAGATGGGTATATACGTTTTTATTTCAATTATAGTGATTATTGCCTGTGTTCTCCAGGTAATGGTAGTGCTTGTACAGAATTCAAAAGGAGGTGGGCTGGCTGCAAATTTTACTTCCACGGGTCAGTCAATGGGAGTCAGAAAGACAGCTGATTTTCTTGAGAAAGCTACCTGGACCCTTGCAGCAATTATCCTCTTACTTAGCATTGTCTCCACGGCAGCCATACCTCATGGCGTTGAGGAAGAAGCGTCCAGAATACAGGACCAGATTGAAAATGCTGTTGATCCTACTGCCATACCTAACCTTCCAACAGCTATCCCTGACCAGGGAAGTGGCAACCAGCAGGAAGATTAATAAAATATATTGAACAATAAAATGTCAGTTTGTCACCAGACTGACATTTTTTTTGCAATTATGACGCAGATGATCAGGAAAAATGACAGAAATATTGTTTGGCACAAATTCTGTGAAATAATGATGTTGATAAAATTAATGTTTAACAAATCAAATGAATAAAATGGCAAAATTAAAAGGTAAAATACTGGCAGGTAAAGTACTTGTTAAGCCTCATGAGGCAGAAGAGAAAACTGCAAGCGGCATCATTATCCCTGACAGTGCTAAGGAAAAACCACAGCAGGGAACCATAGTACTGGTTGGTGCAGCAAAGAAAGACGAAGAGATGGAGGTAAAATCCGGCGATGTAGTTCTCTATGGTAAATATGCAGGACAGGAATTAAACATTGAAGGTGAAGATTACCTTTTGATGTCTCAAAGTGATATATTATACATAGCATAAACATAATAACTTAAACTAACTGATATGGCAAAAGAAATTAAATTTGATATCGAAGCACGTAGCCTCCTTAAGGCAGGCGTTGATAAACTGGCTGATACCGTGAGGGTAACTCTTGGGCCGAAAGGGCGTAATGTAGTGCTCGAGAAAAAATTCGGAGCTCCACAAATAAGCAAGGATGGAGTAACAGTGGCCAAGGAGATTGAACTTGAAGATCCTTTCGAAAATATGGGAGCACAAATGGTGAAGGAAGTTGCTTCCAAAACCGGAGATGATGCCGGTGACGGCACAACAACAGCAACTGTGCTTGCACAGGCAATTATAAATATTGGACTTAAGAATGTGACTGCAGGTGCCAATCCCATGGAACTGAAAAGAGGTATAGACCGGGCTGTCAGCGAGGTGGTGAAACATATAGCAAAACAGGCCAAGGTTGTTGGTGATGATCTTAATAAGATTGAACAGGTGGCCCGCATATCTGCCAATAACGACGAGGAAATAGGAAAGCTTATTGCTGAAGCAATGAGCAAGGTGAAAAAAGAAGGAGTAATTACAGTTGAAGAAGCAAAGAGTACCGACACAACTGTTGAAGTTGTAGAAGGTATGCAGTTTGACCGTGGTTATATCTCGGCCTACTTCGTAACCGACACCGAAAAAATGGAAGCCGACCTGGAAAATCCTTATATTCTTATCCATGATAAGAAAATTTCCACAATGAAGGACCTGCTTCCGATACTTGAGACTACAGCACAGAATGGCAGACCCCTTATGATTATTGCTGAAGACGTTGAAGGAGAAGCACTTGCAACACTGGTGGTAAACCGGCTGAGAGGTTCATTGAAGGTTTGTGCGGTTAAGGCTCCCGGATTCGGCGACAGGAGAAAAGAAATGCTGGAGGATATTGCCATTCTGACAGGAGGTACCGTAATATCAGAAGAAAAGGGACTTAAACTCGAACATACCACCCTCGATATGCTCGGACAGGCTGAGAAAATATCTGTTGACAAGGAAAACACAACCATAGTTAACGGTGCAGGTGAAAAAGATTCAATTGCAGCCCGCGTTAACCAGATCAAGCAGCAGATATCCAATACTACATCAGATTACGATAAGGAAAAATTGCAGGAAAGACTTGCAAAACTCTCAGGAGGTGTTGCGGTGCTTTATATCGGTGCTGCTTCCGAAGTTGAGATGAAGGAGAAAAAAGACCGTGTTGATGATGCCCTGAGCGCAACGCGAGCAGCAGTTGAGGAAGGTATAGTTCCCGGCGGCGGTGTAACCTATATACGTGCTATAGAGGCACTCGAAAAACTGAAAGGGGATAATGAAGATCAGAATACAGGAATCGAAATTGTGAAGCGTGCAATTGAAGAACCCCTGCGCCAGATTGTTGTTAATGCCGGTAAAGAAGGGGCAGTTATTGCACAGGCAGTAAAGGAAGGCAAGGATGATTACGGGTATAATGCACGTATCGACAAATTTGAAAACTTCTATGATTCAGGTGTAATCGACCCTGCTAAAGTAGCCCGCATTGCACTTGAAAATGCTGCATCAATAGCTGGTATGTTCCTGACTACCGAAGCCGTGGTGGTTGAACAAAAGGAAGATGAACCAATGCCTAACCCGGGAATGGGTGGAGGCGGCATGCCCGGCATGATGTAATAAATGAAGTTTATTTTGAATTTTTCTATATGCAGGGACCTTGTTCAAACAAGATCCCTGCTTTTATCTTTACTGCTTGTCAGGCCTCCTGGCTCACTCCACTTCTTCTTAGCACATTCTCAACTCACTCTTCTTCTCAACCCACTCTCAACTTATCCAACTATTAATTATATTTGCGCTTAATCTGAGGAAGGATGCGAACAATGAATAATATACGGAATTTCTGTATTATAGCTCATATCGATCACGGGAAAAGTACCCTGGCTGACAGGTTGCTTGAGGAAACTGACACACTGAGTGAAAGAGACAGGAAAGACCAGGTTCTGGACAATATGGACCTGGAGAGGGAGAGAGGTATAACCATTAAGAGCCATGCCATACAGATGAAGTATATTTGCCATGGAGATGAATATGTACTTAACCTTATTGATACCCCCGGGCACGTTGATTTCTCCTATGAAGTATCAAGGTCGATAGCGGCATGTGAAGGAGCGCTGCTTGTTGTTGACGCCACACAGGGGATACAGGCGCAGACGATATCAAACCTGTATATGGCTGTCGATCATAACCTCGAGGTGATACCAGTGCTGAACAAAATGGATATGGCCAGCGCCATGCCTGATGAGGTTAAAGACCAGATTGTAGATCTTCTGGGCTGCAGCAGGGAAGATATTATAGAAGCCAGTGCCAAAACAGGCATGGGGGTCAAGGCCATCCTTGAAAGGATAGTAACTTCAGTCCCTGCACCGGAAGGAGATCCGGAAGCACCACTTCAGGCACTGATCTTTGATTCGGTATTTAATTCCTTCAGGGGAATAATTGCCTATTTTAAGATAGTAAACGGAACTCTGAGAACAGGTGACCTTGTTAAATTTTACAATACCGGGAAAAAATACAATGCAGATGAAATTGGTGTTCTTAAAATAAAGCAGGAGCCCCGGGAGTTTTTAAGCGCCGGTAATGTGGGATATATTATTTCCGGGATAAAAGAATCCAGGGAAGTCAAGGTGGGGGATACCATCACTCATTTTGAAAGACCATGTGAGAAAGGAATAGAAGGCTTTGAAAATGTGAAGCCTATGGTTTTTGCAGGAATATATCCTGTTGATGCTGATGATTATGAGGACCTCCGGTCGTCTATCGAAAAACTGCAGTTGAATGATGCCTCACTTTCTTTCATTCCTGAATCATCAGCTGCCCTGGGCTTTGGTTTCAGGTGTGGTTTCCTCGGGCTTCTGCATATGGAGATTATACAGGAAAGGCTCGACAGGGAGTTTGATATGGATGTTATTACCACCGTACCCAATGTTTCCTATAATGTATACACCACTTCAGGTGAAATGATTGAGGTGCACAATCCATCTGGCTTACCTCCCGTGACAAATATTGACAGGATTGAAGAACCATATATAATTGCCCAGATAATTACCAAGTCGGAATATGTGGGTAATATAATGACCCTGTGCATTGATAAGCGGGGAACCTTCAAAAACCAGGTCTACCTGACGAGTGACAGGGTGGAAATTACTTTTGAACTGCCGCTTGCTGAAATAGTTTTTGATTTTTATGATAAGTTAAAGAGCCTGTCGCGGGGCTATGCTTCTTTCGACTATCACTACTCATCCTACGTAAAGGCAGACCTGGTAAGGCTTGACATCCTGCTTAACGGCGAGATGGTAGATGCCCTTTCAACCCTTATCTTCAGGGGACATTCGTATGACTTCGGGCGGAGGATGTGTGTTAAGCTGAAGGAACTGATACCACGGCAGCAATTCGATATAGCCATCCAGGCAGCCATAGGGGCAAAAATAATAGCCCGCGAGACCGTTAAGGCTGTCAGAAAAGATGTTACGGCCAAATGCTATGGAGGGGATATCACCAGAAAGAGGAAACTGCTTGAAAAACAAAAGAAAGGAAAGAAGCGTATGCGACAGGTTGGTAATGTTGAAGTACCCCAGCAGGCCTTCCTGGCAGTTCTTAAGATGGATTGACAGTAGCTCTGCTATTCACACAGAAGCCTGTAGCCCTTACCGTGAATATTTAATATGGTTATTGAAGGGTCTGTTTTGAGATACTTCCTTAGCTTGGTGATGTATACATCCATGCTCCGGGCATTGAAATAATTATCATCGACCCATATTGTTCGCAGGGCATAATTTCTTTCAAGCACCTCATTCTTGTTCTGACACAGTAGTTTAAGTAATTCTGATTCTTTCGTTGTCAGCTTTTGTAATCCCTCATCTGAATCAAGTATCTGCGTACGCGGATAAAAAGTAAATTTTCCAAGCTTATATTCATCAGCCTCTTCATCAGTGAATGATTTTGTCCTTCTCAGGATAGCCTCTATCCTGTATAAGAGCTCCTCCATGGAGAAGGGTTTTGTAATATAATCATCGGCACCCACCGAAAATCCCTCCAGTTTGTCCCTTTCCAGTGATTTGGCCGTTAAGAAGATAAAAGGAACATCTTTCTCAATTTTCCTTATCTTCTTTGCAAGGCTTATTCCATCAATTTCGGGCAGCATGATGTCAAGCAGGCAGAGATCAAAAGTTTCTGTTCTGAAGGTGTCAAGTGCTTTCTGACCATCGGTCAGATGTACCACCCTGTAGTCTTTTGCTTCCAGGTAATCGGTGAGCAGTGTCCCGAGATTAGTGTCATCTTCAGCTAATAATATTTTTGCCATGGTCAGTTGTGTTTAGGAAAACTGATATTAAAGCGTGTTCCCCTGTTAATCTGGCTGTAAACGGAGATGCTGCCATTATGTTCTTCAACTATTTTTTTAACGTAGCTAAGTCCCAGTCCAAAGCCTTTAACCTTATGAATATTCCCTGTGGGAACCCTGTAAAATTTATCGAAAATTTTTTTGATGTCATCTTTTTTCATTCCAATGCCATTATCTGATATTGAAAGTGTCAGCTGCTTCTCGTCATCAGTTGTTTTTATTTTAATCTCAGGACTGCCATTTGAATATTTTATTGCATTATCAAGCAGGTTGGAAATCATGTTAAACACATGTGTTTCATCTATTTTAAGCCGGGATTCCTTTGCATTGAGCTCTCTTAAGCACATTCCTCCGGTATCAGAAATCTGTAACCTGAAATTATCAATGGCATTATTTATTATGCGGTGTATATCTGTGTCGACCATCTTCAGCTTCATTGTTCCTCTTTCAAAGGCAGAGGTCTGGAGAACTTTTTCGACCTGGTATTTGAGTCTTAATGATTCATCGTTAAGGATGCCGGCTATCTTGTCCAGGTTTTTCTTGTTGTTTGATATACTGGTATCACCTATCATCTGGGAAGCAAGAGATATAGTGGATATGGGTGTTTTCAGCTCATGAGTCATATTATTTATAAAGTCATTGCGGATTTCTGAGATCCTTTTCTGCCTCAGGATTATCAAAATATTGCTGACGGTGAAAACAATAAGGAAAAGAGTCACAATAATTGAAGAAATACCCATGAAACCAATCTGCCTGAACAGGTAATTCTTTTCCCTCGGGAAGTAAAGGTAAATCATATTCTGTCCCGGTACAGGATCATTTGGGAATAATTGCCTGATATATTTGTTTGCATCCGAGCCCATATCAAAGCCGTCACTGCTGTAAATGGGAGTGCCTGAGGAAGTAATTGCAAATTCATGATCGAGGGATATTCCAAGCCTTCCCAGCATCTGGTCAATCTGGTCATTTACCCTTTCAGGATCGACACGCTCCGATAGTTCCGGGGTTTCGGCTAATATTTTGCCCATAATACTTTCAAGCAATACCGTTTTGTTAGTAAGCCTGTCATTGATGCCTGCCCTGAGGCTTTGTGATGACAGTTCGGGTATTTCTTCTTCCGGATAAAAAAATTCATCATCCGAATAAAAAAGTATTTTTTGACCTTCCCTGCTTATTGTCAGGGAGGCTATAACATCATTGTGATCTTCAAGGAGGGGTATGTTCGATTCAGACCTGTATCCACGCAACTGCCGTGCGAGGGCCGACCTGGAAGGGACGATTGCAACAACTGAATCGACCAGGGGCATATCAATCTCCTCAACTATCCTCTCAATTGTTTCCTGCTGTTCCATGTCAAGCACCACAGCATCCAGGGCATTGTTGACATATACCCTGAATTGCTGGTTTTTTGCCTCTATAGAATTGTTTATCCAGTATAACTGAATCAGTATCAGCCCCGACAGGACTAAAGAGATAATAACAGCAAGTATTATGATGGTCTTCTTCTTCATTTATTATCCGTATACCCTCTGTACCTTCACTGTTTTACAGTACTCATTTTAATACAAAAGTATTTCATCAAATTAACATTAAGCTCTTTTTAACTTAATTTAACGTCATTTTAAGATCTTTTCAAAACAGTTTAATGCCAATGGTACAACTTTTGCTCCATCTATTATGAAAAAGCTCTTTGAAAATTGAAAATAATCAAAAAATCTAATGATCTTCAAGATTGGCACAATATTTGATTTGTTTTTGATGAGGTTTTTTTCATAGGTTAGATTAGTTAGTTTTTGGGTTAAGAAAGGTTATGGAGGTGAGCCATCACCTCCTTTCTTAACAAAACCAGAGGTACACTTTTCATAACTTAGGTTTTAGGTTTTAGGGTTAGTTAAGAATGAGCGGATAATAACTATTCGCTCATTTTTATTTGGATATAGAGCCTGAAATCTTCCGTTCACGGCATAATTTGAAGAACAGAATTATCTATTTGAGTTTCTTTATCGAGTTTAAAAACCCCTGTTATTTCCCTTATTTGCCTTATTTTTCCTATAATCCTATCTGTGCTTTCAGCCGCGCTCAGGCTTTTAATTCTTAAAATATAATCAATTGAAGGAATTTTAGGAATGAGTTTGTCGTTACCTGAGTCGTTGCTAATCAGTTCATACAGGGTTTCACTATATCTTGATTCCGAAGTAAATCTTGAGAAATTGCTTTCTCTTAAATTAAGGTTCCTTACCACAGGGGTATTGCTCTTTAAGTTCAGACCCAGCTCCTTATTAAGCAGGAGAGATACCCTGTAATCGGCTTCAGCCGATGCCAGCCCGAGATAGACATCAGAATCATGGTCCGTAGCACTGAGCTTATGTCTGATTTTTTTTTGTGGAGTTTTCATAATCCGGCTTAATTGCCACTTAAAGGTAGTAAAAAATCAAGGTTAAGCAAGAGAACTGCTCTGATTGATTTTTCCCAGTGCATGGAGCGAAGCCTTTTGTTCGGCTTCTTTTTTTGAAGTGCCGGTACCATTTCCAAACACTTCATGGTCAATACTTAAAACTGTGGTGAAGACAGCTTTTTTTTCATTGAAATCATAATCTTCATTGTAGTTAAAACTGATCTGCCTTTTCATTTTTTGGGCCCACTGGAAGACCTGGCTTTTATAATCGGTTTCAGTGTTAATAACACTGTTAAGATCAATATGATCTGATAATATATGCCTGATGATGAATTTTTTTGTGTCTGAATATCCTTTATCAATGAAGAGTGCCCCGATAAGGGCCTCAAGTGCATCACCATATATGTTTTTCGAGTTGCTATTTACATGGCTTATCAGGAGACTGTCAAGCTTCATTGAAAGGGCAAGCTTATTAAGGGTGCTCCTGTTGGCAAGCCTCGATCTCAGCTTGGTCAGCTCACCTTCGGGTGCTTCAGGGTAAAGCCTGAAGAGGTATTCAGAAAGGACCATGTCAAGGACGGCATCACCAAGGTATTCAAGTCGTTCATTATTGATATTCCCTCCTTCCGGTATTTCGGAAGTCGCAGAACGATGAATCAGGGCAATTTCATAAATGCCGGGTCTTGAGGGTTTGAATCCCAGTATCTTTTTAAGGTCGGAGCGAAAGGCCTTTTTATCAAGGATTTTTGTGTTTTTCCTGTTTATCCTGTGATTCCCTGACACACCTCTTATCAGATTTTCTTTATTATAATAGAAGCATTATGTCCCCCGAAGCCAAAGGTATTGCTGATAGCACTGGAAATTTCTCTTTCCTGCGCCCTGTTTACGGTAAGATTCAGTTTCCGGTCAATATCTGGATCAGGACTTGTCAGGTTAATGGTGGGTGGAACAATACTGTTTTGCATTGCCAGTATAGCGGCAATGGCTTCAATGGCCCCGGCAGCTCCCAGCAGGTGCCCGGTCATAGATTTGGTGGCGCTGATATTCATTTTATAGGCATACTCACCAAAAAGATTAACTATGGCCCTTGTTTCGGAAATATCACCCAGGGGTGTTGCAGTTCCATGGACGTTGATGTAATCGATGTCTTCCTTCCTGAGGCCTGATTCTTCAAGGGCAATTTTCATAACCTTGTATGCTCCTATTCCTTCAGGATGGGGGGCTGTGATATGATAGGCATCAGCAGTCATTCCTGTTCCGCAAATCTCACCGTATATCTTTGCACCGCGGGCTTTTGCATGGTCATAATCTTCAATAATGAGGGCACCTCCACCTTCCCCCATTACAAAACCATCACGGGTAAGATCCATGGGCCTTGAAGCAGTTTTATACTCCTCATTATTTGTCGACATAGCCTGCATTGAATTGAAACCGCCAATCCCGGCCTGTGTGATGGCAGCTTCAGATCCCCCTGTTATAAAAAGGTTTGCCTTACCCAGTTTTATCAGGTTAAAGGCATCGATAATGGCATGTGTCGATGAGGCACACGCTGATACGGTACCATAATTAGGGCCCTGGTAACCATACTTGATGGATATATGGCCCGCAGCAATGTCAGAAATCATCTTGGGAATAAAAAAGGGGCTGAAACGGGGAACCCCGTCCCCCGTAACAAACCCTGCAATTTCATTCAGAAAGGTCTCTATGCCTCCAATACCTGAAGCCCATATCACCCCAGCCTTATCCTTATCTATTTTTTCGTGCTCAAGGCCCGAGTCATTCATTGCTTCCGCAGCGGCAATAAGGGCATACTGGGCATAAACATCCAGCTTACGAGCTTCCTTCCGGTCAAAATAATCAACAGAGTTATAGTTTTTGATCTCACAGGCAAACCTTGTTTTGAACTTTTCAGCATCAAAACGGGTGATCCAGTCCGATCCACTGGTACCGGATTTCAAACCCGCCCAGTATTCTTCAATATTCTTCCCGATCGGAGTTATGGCTCCAATACCAGTAACTACAACCCTTTTCATGTGTTTTTGATTTCTCTGCTTATGCAAGTTTATTTTGCATTTTCCTCGATGTACTTAATGGCTTCACCAACAGTGCTGATGTTTTCTGCCTGATCATCAGGAATTCCCATATTGAATTCCTTTTCAAACTCCATGATAAGCTCAACAGTGTCAAGAGAATCAGCACCCAGATCGTTAGTAAAACTAGCTTCAGGGGTTACCTCTGACTCGTCAACTCCTAACTTGTCAACGATGATCTCTTTTACTTTTGCTGCAATATCAGACATAATCTCAAATTTTGGTTAATAATAATTAATTTTAAAACCTTGCAAAGAAATATATTTGCGCAATATTATTCAAACAAATTTTAAAATATTTATTGGAAATATACGATATTTTATTGATATTCAACTGAATAAACATATTTTTTATTGATGAGTTCATACGCTGTACTATTTATGTAAAAAACAGATAATGAAGAACATAGCTATTTTTGCCTCGGGCTCCGGCACCAATGCTCAGAAGCTTATAGAATATTTTTCGACCGGTAAAACGGCAAAAGTTAAACTTATACTTTCGAATAAGGCTGATGCTTTTGTATTAGAAAGGGCTAGGAAGCTATCAGTAGCTGCCATGGTTTTCGACCGGGATGATTTTTATAAAAACGGGAAAGTCTTGAGAGCATTGATCGAAAACGATATTTATTTCGTCGTCCTTGCAGGTTTTTTATGGCTCGTTCCTGACGATATACTCGATTACTACAGGGGCATGGTGGTTAATATTCACCCGGCGCTCCTCCCGGCCTATGGTGGCAAAGGCATGTATGGCAGCGCTGTTCACAGGGCCGTTATTGAAAATAAGGAGAGTGAGTCAGGGATAAGTATTCATTATGTTAATCCCAGGTATGATGAAGGTGATATTATTTTCCAGGCAAAATGCGAGGTAAGGCCTGACGACAGCCCTGAATCACTTGCTGAAAGGATACACAGGCTTGAACATAGATATTACCCGAGGATTGTAGAAAAACTTATAATTGAAGCTCAGAATGAATCCAGTAAATGAACCATCACCGTGCTTATCTTTTCAAATTTTTCCCGGTTTGCTTCGGAGACAGGTTCTACAGGCGGGGCCTTAACCTTTAAGGGATCCACAGGCTGTCCGTTTTTGTAAAACCTGAAATCAAGGTGGGGACCTGTTGATAGTCCGGTACTTCCAACATAACCGATTATATCTCCCTGTTTTACGTAGCTACCTACACTTACACCTTTGCCATAGCCGCTCAGATGCATGTAGGCTGTAGTATAAACGCTATTGTGCCTGATCTTCACAATCCGGCCTGAACCGCTCTGGATTTCCTTAATTATGACCCTGCCGTCCCCGATGGCCATAACCGGGGTACCTATGGGTGCAGCATAATCAACACCGTGGTGAGGCCGGCGAATCCTTAGGATAGGATGCATCCTGCTGTTCGAGTAGCGACTGCTGATTCTTGAATATCTTAAAGGGGCTTTAAGAAAAGCCTTCCTCAGGCTGTTACCCTCAAGGTCGTAATAGCTCTGATTCCCATCCTGTATAAGTGGGATGGCATAAAACTGGTTTCCGGCATGTTCAAAAAAGGCGGAGTAAATACGGTGTATTCCGTTGGAAGCAGTGTCAATATATTCCTCTTCATAAATAATTTTAAACCTGTCGCCTTTCTGCAGGCCAAAAAAATCAATAGACCAGGCATATATCTCTGACAATTCCACTGCAAGTACCGGATGCAAACCTTTGTCGAGCAGTGCATTCCACAGGGATGTTTCTATTATTCCCGAGGCATATTTGAGTTCAAGCCTTGACGGACGTTCAATCTTCCTGATAAGAGGTTCTTTTTTGAAGTCAAATATGTAATGATTAATGATGTCATGTTCATAGACCATGTAATCCAGGCTCCTGGCACTATCAGCTCTTATATAAAGTGTATACTTATTGCCTGCTATGATTTTCCTGATGTCAAAAACATCACCGGAGTTATTCACCAGTTTTACAATATTATTATAGTCTATATTATAATTATCGAGTATTTCTCCAAGAAACTGATTGTATCTTACCCGTGCTGTTACCAGGTCATAAAGTGTTGTATCAATGCCATAGGCATCATACTTTTGTTCAGGTTTTTCCTCCACGGCTGCCGTTTCTTCAGCGGCGGGGCTAACATTACCCGATGTTTCAGAGCAGGCATAAAAAATAACTGCAGAAAATAGGATTATTATGCTGAAGTACCATCTGCTCATATTACAACATTTATTATTCTTCCTTTGACAATAATTATCCTGCGGGGTTTCTTTCCTGCCAGCCACCTTGAAGCTCTTTCATCGCTCAATACGGTCTTTTCTATATCATTGTTTTCCATGTCAAGGGGCAGATCCAGTTTAAATCTGAGTTTACCGTTAAATGACACCGGGTATTCAAAGGTAGCCTCCACAAGGTATTCTTCATCCACCATTGGCCATTCCTCATAGGCCAGGCTTTTCTTATTGCCATATGATTCCCAGAGTTCCTCGGCCAGGTGTGGTGCGAAGGGTTGCAGTATTTTTGCAAATGTTTTGGCAGTGTCCCTGTTAACATTACCCTGCTTAACAGCAAGGTTTGTGAATATCATAAGTGAAGAAATTGCCGTGTTGAACCTGAGGTTCTCAATATCATTCTCAACTTTTCTTATTGTTTTATGCAAGGCCTGCAATACCTCATTACTCTCTTTTTCATTGCTAATACATGATAAATCTCCGAATAGTCTCGACACTCTTGTCAGAAATCCGAATACTCCTTTTACTCCTTTTTCATCCCATGGCTTGCTTGCATCAAGAGGCCCCATGAACATTTCATATAATCTGAATGCATCGGCCCCGTAGCTCTGGATAATATTATCGGGATTTACAACATTCTTCAATGATTTGGACATTTTAGCCACTATCTGTGTAAGCTCTTCGCCTGTGTTCAGGTGAAAATACCTTCCCTCTTTTTCTTCCACCAGGTCGGCAGGTACTTTCGCTCCCGTTTTAGTCTCATAGGCAAAAGCCAGTATCATTCCCTGGTTAAACAGTTTAAGGTAGGGTTCATCGTGTGAGGTGTAGCCCAGGTCGAAAAGCACTTTATGCCAGAATCGGCTGTAAAGCAGGTGCAGAACGGCATGCTCAGCTCCTCCTACATAAAGGTCAACGGGCATCCAGTACTTTTCTTTCTCCTTGCTGAAAATAGCTTCATTGTTATGCGGGTCAATAAAGCGCAGGTAATACCAGCACGATCCTGCCCACTGTGGCATTGTGTTTGTTTCTCTTCTTCCCTTCATCCCGTTTTTACCGGTAACCGTAAGCCAGTCCGTGGCATTTGCCAGTGGTGATTCGCCACTCTCGACGGGTTGATATTTTTCAAGTATGGGTAGTTCGAGAGGTAATTCCGATTCATCGAGCAGGCTTATAGTACCATCTTCCCAGTGTACTACAGGAAAAGGTTCACCCCAGTACCTCTGCCGGCTGAAAAGCCAGTCGCGCAACTTGTAATTAACCTCAGCTTTGCCCAGCTCACCTGACTCAAGCCATTCTATGGTTTTCTTAATCCCTTCTTCCTTTTTCAATCCGTTAATGTCAAGACCGGTTTTTTGATCGGATGAATTGATATAGGTGCCGTCTTCTGTCCAGCAGGACTTCCCGCTCAGTACTTTTTCCTTCAGTTCATGATCGTCCGTAGCAGGATTCATGATACATTCAATCGGTAATTCATATTTAAGGGCAAATTCAAAATCCCTCTCATCATGAGCAGGAACAGCCATAATTGCCCCCGTCCCGTAGCCGGTAAGAACATAATCTGCAATCCAGACAGGTATTTTCTTATTATTAACAGGATTTATTGCATATGAACCGGTAAACACTCCTGTTTTTTCCTTGGCAAGGTCAGTACGGTCAAGATCCGATTTGAGGGCAGCATCTTTAATATATTTTTTTACTTCTTCTTCTTTTTCACCGGTAGTCAGCTTTGCTACCAGTTCATGTTCCGGTGCCAGAACCATATAAGTGGCTCCGAACAGGGTGTCGGGCCTCGTGGTAAAAACGGAAATTATATCTCCGGTATTTTCAAGGTTGAATTTTACTTCTGCACCGGTTGATTTACCTATCCAGTTTCGTTGCTGATCTTTTATTCCTTCCGGCCAGTCAAGGTCATCCAGGCCACTGAGCAATCTTTCGGCATACAGGGGTATGCGCAGCAGCCATTGTTTGAGGTTCATTTTTTCCACCGTGTGCCCGCATTTTTCATGTGAACCGTCGGTCAGCACTTCTTCATTTGAGCATACTATCTTACAGCTTGAGCACCACCATACCTGTGCCTTATCGTAATAGGCCAGCCGCTTGCCGTCGATATAAGACCGGATGGAATCATCGCCCCGGCTCCTGATATCAGCCGGGACTTCCAGCTCGCTTACAGGCCTGCCCTTCTGAAGCTTTTCATCATACCAGGTATTGTACAGCTGAATAAAGATCCACTGAGTCCATTTAAAATACCCTGGATCAGTGGTGTTTATTTCCCTGTCCCAGTCATAACTGAGACCTATGTCCTTGATCTGCCTACGGAAAGTGTCACAATTCTTGTTCGTAATTACTGCCGGATGGGTTCCAGTCTCCATGGCAAACTGCTCAGCCGGCAGCCCGAAGGCATCCCAGCCCATAGGATGAAGAACATTATATCCTTTCATTCTTTTATACCTGGCCATTATATCGGTTGCAGTATATCCTTCGGGGTGGCCAACATGAAGGCCTGAACCTGAAGGATAAGGAAAGAAGTCGAGGATATAATATTTTTTGGGATTCTGAAAATCTTCAAAAGTCTTAAAGGTTTTGTTCTCTTCCCAGTATTTTTGCCATTTCTTTTCTATTTCCCTGAATTTATATTCCATCACGGCAATTTAATTACATTAAATATTACGGTTTGCGAAATTAGGAAAAACTTATCAATTATCATTATAGGCCCTGCGCTTTGAAATCTCGCAAGCAGGAGTTAATTTAGCAAACTGTTATGGTTCCGTAGTTCAATTGGATAGAATGACAGATTCCGGTTCTGTTGGTTGGGGGTTCGAGTCCCCCCGGAATCACTAATAAGGCGAAGAATGTATAAGTATTTATTTGGTCCCGTGCCGTCGAGGCGCCTGGGGATGTCGCTAGGCGTTGACCTGGTGCCGCATAAAGTTTGTTCTCTGGACTGTGTGTACTGCGAGGTTGGAAAGACAAGTAAACTGACCACGAAGAGAATGGAGTATATACCTTTTAAAAAGGTCAGGGAAGAACTGATACATTTTTTTAAAAACAATCCTGATCCTGATTTTATTACTTTTTCAGGCTCAGGAGAGCCCACGCTGAATAAGAGACTGGGAGAGGTGCTGGCTTTTATAAAAGAATTAAAACCAGGGCTTCCCATTGCCGTTCTCACCAACGGCACCATGCTGTCTGATAAGAATGTAAGGGATGAGCTGAAAGGTGCGGATGTTGTATTGCCTTCTCTTGATGCTGCTACCGAAGAAGTATTCAAAAAAATTAACCGCCCCGGGCCCGGGCTTAAGATCGACGAATACATCCGGGGACTTGTTGATTTCAGAAATGAGTACAGGGGTAAAATTTTTCTGGAGGTATTTATTTTGCCCGGGTATAACTATACTGATGATGAGCTGGATGAACTCCGGAAGGCTATAATAAGAATAAAACCCGATTCGGTCCAGCTGAATACACTGGACCGGCCGGGGACTGTAAGTGGTCTTAAACCAGCCGCAAAAGAAGATCTGGAAAGGATAATTGAATACTGGGGCTTGCCCGGGGTTGAGATTATTGCTGCTGCAGCGAAGAGAAAGGAATCGAAATCGTACCGGGAAGATGCAGAGGATGCAATAATGGGAATGATATCTAGGCGTCCCTGCACTGTTGACGACCTGAGTGAAACACTTGGCATGCACATAAGTGAGATCAACAAGTATCTTGATGTGCTTTCAGCACATGGAAGGATAGTATCTGTGCGCCAGGAGAGGGGGATTTTTTACAAGCCTGCCTGAATATGTATATTTTCTAAGCCACGCGTAAGCCATGAAAAGAATCCTGAGTCTGCTAATATTTCTCTGTCTTATAAAAATCCCTCAACGGATGAACTTGAATATGATTATTCAGTTCTGCGGGGCAAGCTGACCTACCAGATAAATAAGTACTTCTTCCTCAGGTTTATAAGTGAATACAACAGTTACAGGGAAGAATTCCTTAGCGATTTTCTTGCTTCTTTTAATTATATACCCGGCACAGTGGTTTATCTTGGTTACGGCTCATTATATGAAAAGCTAAGGTGGGAAGACGGCCGTTATATAAGGGATGACCGTTTCCTCGAAACAACAAGGGGATTTTTCTTTAAATGCTCATACTTGCAGCGCTTTTAGAATTACTGCAGCATTCTTATATCAGCTATAATACTTGAAGCTGATTCTGTGTTCCGGAGAGGAGAGAGGGCAAGCATTTTTCTGACGGAGTTAAGATCAGCAATCAGAATATCACCCTTATCGTATAGTATGTTATAGAGTATAGCTGTTTTGAGTGAATTTCCCCTGCTGCGGACAGTCAGTTCTATATTTCTACCCGGGAAAATATGAAAATACCGTTGCTTATCGTCAAGATATTTAAGTACCCAGTGAGATGAATCGGAAAGTGTGAATTTACGGTAACCTTTTTTTGATTGTGCCACCCATTCCATGAAGGATTTTTTGCTTAACAGGTCTTCCTTTTTCCTGAACCTGTTAAGCTCACTGACAATGTCAACCGCTTGCAGTTCACCTGTGTAAATATCTGCCACTGAAGTGCCAATATGCCTGAGAGCAGGCATTATATTATTTCTGATATCTTCCTCTGTGAGGCCTGAGCATTCAGCGATAAATGACATTATATATCCAAGGTGATGTTTAAGAGGATTTAAATTGAAGGGTTCCGGTAGCTTATTCCAGTATTGCATGGCTTAGGGACAAAAAAGCCCTGACTTCTTACAGGCCAGGGCTTTAAGATATTTGTTGACTGGTTAATACAGGTGAGATATCTGGTCAACCGGCATATTTGCATACATGATTTTCAAGGCATTAGCCCTGCGCAAGGCTTGTTTAACTTCGGTAACTATTTGCATTCTCGTTTCCTTGTCTATTTTCAGGGACACCAGCATTTTAGCCTGGTCGGATTCATCAAGAGATTCTCTCTCCTGAACTATAAAATCCTGAATATCATCTATTTCCTTAAACGCATCATTAAGCTGGATTTTTGGCTCAGATCCAAAGGTAGCCTGAAGCTGCGGCAAAGGTTTTCCGATATAGATAAAGCTGGCCAGTGATTTTTTCTCAAGTTTTTTCCCCTGAGTAGCGTCGGGCAGGTTGACTGTTATTTTCAGTTCCACCTCCCTCATAACTGTAACTGTCATGAAGAAGAACAATAGCATAAACACTATGTCGGGCAATGATGCGGTGTTTATTTTACCAGCACCGGCTTTCCCTGTATGTCTTTTGAATTTACTCATCTTACTCTCCTCCGATCTTTTTAGGTTCTGCTTCTGAGATAGGTGCGTTATAATATTCATCCACCGCGGCCATCCTTTCCTCGCTGAGATCATCATAGGGGATGCCCCATGTCTGCATTGCCAGGTCATTTCTTACCTCATCCCTTGCGGCAAGGAGCTCATTCTGAACTGCAATATAGACTCCGTATGTTGTGCCGTAGTCGTTCTGAAGGGAGATAACAGCCTGTTTGGCCACTCTCACCATTCCAAAAGGGGGAATATTCTTATCCACCTTCTCGGGCAGATCTTCAGCATCGTTGGGATTCAGGATAAATTCCTTGGCAATGTTCTTAAGTTCACCGATCTGGATTATTTCCCCTTCAACCAGGAGCATGTTATCCTTATTTACTTTTACAACGAGTATGTTTCGCTCATGTATTTGCTGATCGTCGCTTTGTTCTTGATCCGGATCCTGGATTGGCGGGAGTTTTCGCATCAGTCCCGTATCTGTTTCCATGGTTGTTGTAACAAGGAAAAAGATAAGCAGGAGGAATGCTATGTCCGCCAGTGAGCCACCAGGTATGTCCGGTACTTCCCGTCTTGCCATAATTTTATTTTTTTAATTCCCTCCGGGGGAGTTTATTAATCACTACTTAAAAATTCTCGAAACCGATGACCATAATATGGCGAGAAAAGCAAGTCCAACAAGGATATAAGCAGTAATTAAACCTGTGCCAACAATTTTAAGGGTACCCGGTTCATTACCTCCGCCAGTATAATGTGGCATTCTTAATACCGTGTCATCAGCCATTACATAAGCGGCTATAATAACCACAGCTGCAATAACAAGAGCTATAATACCTTTCTTTATTCCTTTCGGGTTAATAATAATATTTATTATTGAAAAGATTATTGTTAACCCGATAGCAACAGCAAAAAGTATATAAGCATATGTCAGGAATGTGTTGGTAACAATCGGTTCTTCAAGCCTGGTCCCTGCGGTCCCGTCTTTTACGTTGCCAAAATAAAACATAATGGCAAATATGATTGTTACAGCCATGAGCAGCCAGAGAATTATCTGAATTATTCTGCTAGTTAAGTTTGACATAGTTTTTACTTTTTAAGATTATGCTTCACCAGTATGTCAATGAGTGATATTGACGAATCCTCCATCTGGTTTGTCAGGCTATCTATTTTTGAAAGAATAGTATTATAGAATACCTGGAGGATAACAGCAACTATAAGACCCGATACGGTAGTAATAAGTGCTATCTTAATACCTCCTGCAACAAGACCGGCAGAAACGTTACCTGCCTGCTCGATAGCGTCAAAGGCCGCGATCATACCAATTACAGTACCCATGAAACCAAGCATAGGAGCAATTGCGATGAAAAGGGATATCCAGGAGAGGTTTTTCTCGAGAAGGCCCATCTGTACGCTTCCGTAGGATATGATAGATTTTTCTGCCATATCAATTCCTTCATCTGCCCTGTCGAGGCCCTGGTAGAAAATACTTGCAACCGGTCCGCGTGTATTACGGCAAACATCTTTTGCGGCCTCAATACCTCCGCTTTCAAGGGCGTCTTCAATTTTCTTCAGTAACTTGTCTGTATTTGTTGTGGCAAGGTTAAGATAAATTATACGTTCTATGGCTATTGCCAGGCCAAAGATGAGTGTAAGCAAAACAGCACCCATAAAACCGGCACCACCTTCAACGAATTTGATCTTAATTTGTTTGAGGAGCTGACCACTTCCGGCTTCGGCAGCTTCAGTTCCTGTCTCCTCCTCCATAAGAGCTGGAGTCTCTTCCGCAACTTGCTCAACAGCAGTTGTGTCTTGAGTCTCATCCTGAGCAAAAGCATTAAACGATGCTCCGATGAAAAGCATCCCAAACACAGCTACAAATGCAAATAGTTTTTTCATGGTTTGTGTGTAATTTTAGTTATTAAAGTACATAATATTCCGCAAATTTAAAAAAATCTTTCTTTCACAGGGCCTTGATACACATTTAATATTTTTTATTACATAAAATCATTAAATATTCAGGGCTTATTTTATTTATCAGTGCCCCTTACACGATAAGCGGGAGGCAATGTTGCGAATCCCTTTTCTCCAGTAGCTTACCGGTAAGCTTTTTCGAATATTAAAATAATGCGGAGAGAGAGGGATTCGAACCCTCGGTACCCTTTAGGGGTACACACGCTTTCCAGGCGTGCCAGTTAAGCCACTCCTGCATCTCTCCTCATTGGGACCCCTTGGTATCTAACAGCCTTTCAAAGAATTTCAGGCGGCCAAAATACGAAAAATTATTAAAAAAAAATATCTTACTGACTTATTTCTCCCCTCAGACTCCTATTTAGAAGGGTTTTTATTATATCGGCATCATTATAATTTCCAAGTAAATACATTAACTTGGTAACAGCTGCCTCCGGTGTCATGTCAAAGCCGCTTATTACACCTGCTTCCAGCAAGGACCTTCCTGTTTCATAAAGACCCATATCCACCCTGCCTGAATGACATTGTGTAATATTTAAAACAATGCCTCCCCGGGAAATATAAGTTCTTATTTCATCTATGTACCATGGAGCCCTGGGGCCGTTCCCCG
Source organism: Bacteroidales bacterium (assembly GCA_032260385.1). GTDB lineage: Bacteria > Bacteroidota > Bacteroidia > Bacteroidales > VadinHA17 > UBA9300. The sequence goes on from JAVVEL010000004.1 coordinate 39,454, forward strand.
TCCCGAATGATTCAATTATGACTGCCCTGGGAGGAGCATGGGTGAAAAATTTTTGCACCGTTTCCCGGGTGATACCCGGGAAGAGTTTAATTATGGATATGTTGCTGTCAAGATTGTTTCTTATCATGAGACTTTTTCTTACGGTGGGTGTAAGAATGAGCCTGTCATTGAACTTTATGTTTATTCCTGCTTCAGCAAGGGGAGGAAAATTGGGAGAATCGAAGGCGCTGAAATGCTCTGAACTGAATTTGCTTGTACGGTTACCCCTGAGAAGGTAGTTCTCAAAATATATACATACTTCAGGTACCGGTGTTTTACCGTTCAGTTTTGCCGCAGCTATTTCAATGGCACTGATAAGGTTTTCCTTGCCATCAGTTCTTATTATGCCAATTGGAAGCTGTGAGCCCGTAAAGATCACCGGCTTTTCAAGGTTTTCGAGCATGAAACTCAGGGCAGAAGCTGAATATGCCATGGTATCGGTGCCATGCAGTATGACGAAGCCGTCATAGCTTTCATAGTTCTCCCCAATGATTCCTGCCATTTGTTTCCATGATCCGGGGCTGATATCCGCTGAATCAATAAGGGGATCAAATGATACAGTGTCAATCCTGCAATCAAAACGTCTTAGCTCGGGGACCTGTTTCTCAATATGTTTAAAATTGAAAGGTACAAGTACCCCGGATAAAGGATCATGAACCATTCCTATGGTGCCACCGGTATATATAATTAATATGGATGCTGTATTTTTCACAGGTCTTCTTTAATCCAATTTAAACAAATTATTGCAGTTGGAGGTGCTTATCTCTGCAATTTCTTCCAGGGGCAGTTTTTTTATCTCTGAAAGTTTTTCAGCAATATACCTGAGATATGAACTTTCGTTTCTTTTTCCTCTTTTGGGCACCGGGGCAAGGAAGGGAGAATCCGTTTCAAGGATAATATTTTCGGGATCTATCATTTCAAGGGTCTTGTCAAGAGAAGAGTTCCGGAAAGTGAGTATTCCCCCGATGCCGATAAGAAAACCCCTCTCAATAATCTCGCCGGCCTGCCTCTGGTCCCCGGTGAAAGCATGAAAGACGCCCCGAAGGCCAGGGATGTTAGCATCATCCAGCAGTTTGAGAACCAGGTCATGGCTTTCGCGTGTATGTATGACAACAGGCAGCTTTTCCCTTCCGGCTATTTTAATCTGTTCCCTGAAGGCTTCCTCCTGCTCCCTGATATAAGTTTTGTCCCAGTAAAGATCAATCCCTATCTCTCCAATGGCAATAAACTTATACTTATGAAGATTATCATGTACGGCCTTCAGATGCTCTTTGAAGTCTTCCTTAATGCTGGTAGGGTGTACCCCAATCATAGGGAAGCATATTCCCGGGTAATCGACTGACATACGCAGCATCGGTTCCAGCGAAGCCCTGTCAATATTCGGAAGGAGCATTTTTGTAACATCCTGATTAACTGCCCTTTTTATGACCTCATCCCTGTCATAATCAAATTCGGGCAGGTAAAGGTGGGTATGACTGTCAATCAATTGCATCTTTTATTTCGTTTTCAGGCTTCAAACATAGGAAACAAAAAAAAAAGAGGCAAAGAAAATGCCCCTTTTTCCTGGTATTATCATGTTTTGTCTATACTACTCCGTGGGCAAGCATTGATTCGGCAACTTTTATAAAGCCACCGATATTTGCTCCCGTCACGTAATTGATATAACCGTCATCCTGTTTCCCGTATTTAACGCAGGTGTCGTGTATATTTTTCATTATCACCTGGAGCCTGGTGTCGACTTCTTCACGTGTCCATGCCAGGCGCATTGAATTCTGTGTCATTTCAAGGCCTGAAACAGCTACTCCTCCTGCATTGGCTGCCTTGCCGGGGCCGTAAAGTATGCCGGCTTCCAGGTAGGCATTAATGGCATCGGGTGTTGACGGCATGTTAGCTCCTTCAGAGACACAATAGCAACCATTCTTTATTAATTTTTTTGCTTCCTCTCCGCTTATTTCATTTTCTGTTGCGTTGGGCATTGCAACATCACATTTAATATCCCATGGTCTTTTCCCCTCGAAGTATTCAACCCCGTATTTTTCTGCATATTCCTTTATCCTTCCGCGCCTGACATTCTTGAGGTCCATAACATAGGCAAGTTTTTCTTCATTAATGCCCGCGGGATCGTATATATAACCTGATGAATCGGAAAGAGTGACTACCTTGCCACCCATTTCGGTCACTTTCTGGCAGGCAAACTGTGCAACATTGCCTGAGCCTGATATGGTCACCACCTTACCTTGAAGGCTATCACCCCTTGTTTCGAGCATATTCTGGGCAAAATAAGTTGCCCCGTAGCCCGTTGCTTCAGGACGTATTACTGAGCCTCCCCAGTTAAGACCCTTGCCTGTCAGTACTCCTGTAAACTCGTTACGGAGCCTTTTATACTGACCGAAGAGGTAGCCTATTTCGCGGCCGCCAACGCCAATATCACCGGCAGGAACATCTGTGTTTGGACCAATATGGCGTGATAATTCACTCATGAAACTCTGGCAGAATCTCATTACTTCATTATCGGATTTACCCTTGGGGTCAAAGTCGGATCCCCCCTTTCCTCCTCCCATCGGGAGTGTTGTAAGACTGTTTTTTAATACCTGCTCGAAAGCAAGGAATTTGAGGATTCCCAGGTTTACCGTAGGGTGGAACCTCAAGCCACCTTTATAAGGTCCTATGGCACTGTTCATTTCAATACGGTAGCCTTTGTTGATCTGTATTTCTCCCTTGTCATCAAGCCAGGGTACCCTGAAAAGAATAACCCTTTCGGGTTCGGCAATTCTCTCGAGGATCTTTGCGTGCTTGTACTTGGGATTTTCTTCGATAAAGGGAATAAGTGATTCGGCAACTTCCTGGACGGCCTGGTGGAATTCTTTTTCTCCCGGGTTTCTGGCCTTAATGTTTGCCATAAATTTTTCAACTCTTGGGTCCATAGTCTTGTGTTTTTTAATGGTTATTTTTAGCTTAGAGATGTTAAAAATAAAAATTTCATTTTAAAACAGAAGGAAGTATCTGTCTTCTTTGTAAATTTTGAAATATTTATTGCAGTGAAAAAAGTTAAAAGGCCGGTGGAAAAGTTGTTGTTCTGCAGAAGTATGCTTCAAAACATTTATGTTAATTTGTTTATGCTTGACTGAAGGCCCGGTCATGCTCAGTTTTTTCTGCGGTAAATATTTCCCGGCATGCTTTCTATATAGCCTGAGAACTCAAGTTTCAGGAGGGCAGAAGAAAGGTGGTGAAGAGGTTTTTCCATTGACTTACTGATCTGGTCGGCCGATAGTTCCTCAAATTCATATATTAATTGGTATATTTTATCCTCCAGCGGACTCAGATTCTCAGTGAAGAGTTTCCCCTGTTTAGTTTCGGTATTTGATTTAAGCCAGTTGAGGGTATAAAGGATGTCGTCGGCCGATTCTATAAGGGCAGCCCTGTTTGATTTAATAAGCAGGTTACATCCTTCCGAGTAGGGGGCCCCGGGGTTCCCGGGGACCGCCATCACCTCCCTGTTATAGGAGAGTGCTATATCCGCGGTGACCATGGCCCCTCCTTTTCTGCCTGATTCTATAACAAGGGTGGCATCTGATAGGCCGGCGATGATCCTGTTTCTTTTAAGGAAGTTATTTCTCTCGGGAGCCTCGAAGGAAGGGAAATCTGTAATAAGTGCACCCTGGGATAAAATTTGTTTTGCTACCGGCAGGTGGACAGAAGGATAAATTGTACCAAAACCATGGCCCAGGACAGCCACTGTCCTGAGCTTTTCTTTCAGGGCTGCCTTATGGGCTGTGATATCAACCCCGTAGGCCAGGCCACTGGTAATTATTAAATCCGGGAATTCACAGGCAAGGTCATGGACGAGAGAATTACATATATCTTTTCCCCTGCGAGTGATATTCCTGGTACCAACAATGCTTATAATTTTATTTTCATTCAGTCCGGTATTTCCTTTACTATAAATTAGAAGGGGTGAATCGTGGCATTCTTTCAACCTTTCCGGGTAGGCAGGATCGTCGTACCGTTTAAGATCTATACCATGTTTGCGGATAAAATCCAGCTCTTCACCTGCCTTTTTTATGAATTCTTTTGAGCAAAGGTGGGATGCCATTTTTTTCCCTACGCCGGGTATTTTTATAAGGTTACCGTAAGCTTCCTTAAAAACGGCGGTGGCTGAGCCGAGGTGCGAAATAAGTCTTTTGGCGTTAATATCCCCTATTGAGGGCACCATGCCAAGGGCGATGGTGTAAATTAATTCCCTGTCGTTTTCCATTTCAGCATGAGACATTTTATCAAAGATAAACAAGAGGGCTGAATTAATTTATACAGGTAGGCATAAAAATGACAAAAAAAGGCTGCCCAAGAGGTGAACAGCCTTTAAATAAAAACTATGGGAGTTACTAATAAATTCCGTAATCGAGCATTGAATTTGCCACTTTCAGGAAGCCTGCAATATTTGCTCCCTTAACGTAATCAACATATCCGCTTTCCGTAGTTCCGTTTCTGACACATGCTTCGTGGATATTTATCATTATCTCGTGCAGCCTGTCGTCAACCTCGTTACGTCTCCAGTGAAGTTTCATTGAATTCTGTGACATTTCAAGACCTGAAGTAGCCACACCTCCGGCATTTGCTGCCTTCCCCGGAGCAAAGAGGAGCTTGTTTTTCTGAATTATTTCAATGGCCTCCGGTGTGCAGGGCATATTGGCTCCTTCGCATACACATATACATCCATTATTAACCAGGTTCTGTGCATCCTCGGCGTTAAGTTCGTTCTGTGTTGCACAGGGGAGGGCTATATCAACCTTTACTTCCCAGGGGTGCTTGTTTTCGTGGAACTGGGCCGATTCATATTCATATGAATAGGGTTTTACTATATCTTCATTTGATGCCCTGAGCTCAAGCATATAATCTATCTTGTCTCCTGATATTCCCTCCGTGTCATAAACATAACCATCGGGACCTGATAGTGTTACAACTTTGCCTCCCAGTTCGTTTACTTTTTGCACAGCACCCCAGGCCACATTTCCAAAACCTGAAACGGCAACTGTCTTGCCCTTGAAAGTTTCTCCAATGGTAGCAAGCATTTCTTTTGCAAAATAAACACAGCCAAAGCCGGTGGCTTCAGGCCGGATAAGAGAGCCGCCCCAGTTAATGCCTTTTCCTGTCAGAACACCTGAGTGCTCACGGCGGAGTTTCTTATACATACCGTAAAGATAACCTATCTCACGTCCGCCCACACCTATATCACCGGCAGGGACATCCATTTCAGGGCCGATGTAGTTCCATAATTCGAGCATGAATGAATGACAGAACTTCATGATCTCGGCATCAGATTTGCCTTTTGGGTTGAAGTCGGATCCTCCTTTGCCTCCACCCATGGGCAGGGAGGTAAGTGAATTTTTGAATATTTGTTCAAAACCGAGAAATTTTAAAATGCTCAGGTTAACGCTGGGGTGGAAGCGTAAACCACCCTTGTAAGGTCCGATGGCATTATTATATTGAACACGGTAGCCCAGGTTTACCTGAACCTTCCCTTCGTCATCCATCCAGGGTACTTTGAAAGTGATTATCCTGTCAGGCTCAATTAGCCTTTCAATTATATTGGCTGCTTCGAAATGGGGGTTCTCATTATAGACTTCCTCTATTGATTCGAGAACTTCCCTGACAGCCTGAAGGTATTCAATCTCGCCGGGATGTTTCTTTTCCAGGTTGTTAAGAACAATATCTACATTCATTATTAATTTAATTTAGTGTTTTTATAATATGGTTGATAATAAGTGCAAAATTGTTTATTCCAAAAATGATAAAAAATGATTAAACTCATATGTCTATCCTGTTCATTACGGTTTTATGTAAGCGTCAAGCGCCTTCATTATTTTTTTTAGCTCTGCTTTTGAAAGAGATGATACATAAACAGGTGAATAGCTTGCTTTTTTATTTCCCATAATCCTGAATAAAAGTATGGATTTTATAAGGCCAATAAAATTCTTTTTTATTTTATATCCCGCAAACTCATGCTTTGGAATCTCTACAGAGCTTTTTTTTCCGCTCAGAAAACCTACCGAATAATATCTGAAGATAATATTTTTACCATCATCAGAAAAGTAAATATACCTGTATTTAAGGAGCATCGGAAGGAAGGCCAGCAGGAGGTATAATACCGTAAGTATAAGAGTGGCATGAAACTCCTGGATGCCCAGGATCGGAAACCGGAGCTGCTTGCCGTAATACACCAGGTAAACATATACAAGCATAATAATGGTTGCTATGAAGAGCCTTAGCCTTAAGCCTATAATTGTCTTTCCGTTGTCAAATGTCATCAGGGGATATTTTTATAAACCTAATTTATTTTACAAAGATATAAACTAAGCGGTCAAATTCTGCCTTTTGCCTTTAAAGAAGTCACTTAAGATATTCCGGCATTCTTTTTCAAGAATACCCTTTACTGCGGTTGTTTTTTTAGGGAGAATACGGTTTTGATTTAGTGTGTAACCTCTTTTTTCATCATCTGCTCCATAGACCAGTCTTCCGATACGGCTCCAGAACAGGGCTCCGGCGCACATAGTACAGGGCTCAAGGGTAACGAAAAGACTGCATTTATCAAGGTATTTTCCCCCCAGGAAAGCGGTGGCTGCCGTTATTGCCTGCATTTCTGCGTGAGCAGTCGGGTCATTGAGCGTTTCGGTGAGATTATGGGCTCTTGCTATTATCCTGTTATTGCAAACAACCACGGCCCCGACGGGTACCTCTCCTTTCTCCTTTCCTTTTACGGCTTCAAGCAGGGCCGCTTTCATGAAAAAATCATCGGTGAATTCCACTGTCATACTTTAATTGTGCATCAGGGACAAAAATACAAAATACGTAAATATATTTTAGTTGGATACAATTCGTTTCAGTGTTCTGATGTTTTGGTTATTTTTGTTTCAAATTTATCAGGCTCAATATGTACAGAACACACAATTGCGGAGAATTGAACTTATCCAACAGGGGTGAGAGGGTAATCTTAAGCGGCTGGGTCCATAAATCGCGTGACCTGGGAGGAATGACCTTTATTGACCTGCGTGACAGGTATGGCAAAACCCAGCTTGTTTTCAATATGGAGACAAATCCCGGCCTGTGTGCAGAGGCCAGGAAGCTTGGAAGGGAATACGTTATACAGGCCGGGGGTCTTGTTGAGGAAAGAAGCAATAAGAACCCGAAGATGTCAACAGGTGCTATCGAAATTATTGTTGACAGGTTCACAGTGCTAAATGCCAGCAGGATACCTCCCTTTACAATAGAAGAGGAAACAGACGGTGGGGATGAATTGAGAATGAAATACAGATACCTTGACCTCAGGAGGGAACCTGTAAAGCAAAATATTATACACAGGCACAGGGTGGCACAGGAAGTGAGAAAATACCTCGATTCCCGGGGTTTTCTTGAAATTGAAACACCCGTCCTGATTAAATCGACACCCGAGGGGGCACGTGACTTCGTGGTTCCCTCAAGGGTACACCCGGGTTTATTTTATGCCCTGCCACAATCACCCCAAACCTTCAAGCAATTGCTTATGGTCTCAGGTTTCGACAAGTATTTTCAGATAGTAAGGTGTTTCCGTGATGAAGACCTGCGTGCCGATCGCCAGCCGGAATTCACTCAGATCGACTGTGAAATGTCTTTTGTTGAACAGGAAGATGTGTTGAATGCTTTTGAAGGACTGGCAGTCTACCTGTTTAAGGCAATAAAGAATTATAACCTTGAGGCTTTCCCGCGTATGTCATATGACCGGGCGATGTCAGAATATGGAACGGATAAACCCGACCTGAGATTCGAAATGAAGATAAAGGACCTGGGTGACCTGGTAAAGGACAGTGGATTCAATGTTTTTGACAACTCCGAATATGTTGGAGGCATAGTGGCCCCGGGCTGTTCCGAATATTCGAGGAAGGAACTGGACGGCCTGACAGATTTTGTCAGGAGACCACAGATAGGGGCAAAGGGGCTCGTATATGTTAAATATAACAGGGATGGCTCATTCAAGTCATCAGTCGATAAATTCTTTGAAGGCGATGATCTGCAGCAATGGGCTGAAAAGATGGCTGCAGAGCCGGGTGACCTCCTCCTTCTGCTGGCAGGCGAAAGAATGAGTACCCTGGCTGCACTTTCAGAACTGAGGCTTGAGATGGGTAAGCGCCTGGAATTAAGGGCTGAAGGTGTTTTCAGACCCCTGTGGGTAGTGGATTTTCCCTTACTGGAATGGGATGAGGAAACAGGGAGGTATTATGCCATGCACCACCCTTTTACATCACCGAAGAAGGAAGACTTACATTTGCTGGAATCAGAGCCCGGAAGGGTGAGGGCCAATGCCTATGACCTTGTTATAAACGGAGTTGAGATAGGAGGTGGTTCAATAAGGATACATGATGCGGAAATACAGAAAAAAATGTTCGGTGTCCTGGGTTTCACCGAGGAGGAGGCCGTGTCGCAGTTTGGTTTCCTGATGGATGCTTTCAGCTACGGGGCACCTCCCCATGGAGGTATTGCTTTCGGTTTCGATCGCTGGGTATCACTGTTTGCCGGATCAGAAACGATAAGGGACTTTATTGCCTTCCCTAAAAACAATGCCGGCAGGGACATAATGATAGACTCTCCTTCCGGCCTTTCAAAAAAACAGCTGGATGAATTATACCTGGAGATAAAAAAAATATCCGGAAGTAGCTAATAGTTATTACTTTAATGCTAACAGGAAATCTGTTTCGCCTGTTACTTACATGTATTAATATTATTGTGTCTGCGAAATCAAATATTATTACTAAATTTGGTTTGACTGAAATAATCTAAAATAATATTTATAACCATGACCGACTCCTTTTTAAGAACAAACAGAGTTAAACTGGCAATCATTCCAGTCGCAATCTTATTAATGTGCTTAATGGCTCCGGCTGTTTTTGCACAGACTGACGTACAGGTCTCGAAAGAATATATTATAAAGCTGAAAGATGGAGGTTCTATAAGCGGAAAGATAGTATCGCAGAATAGTGAGCAGATAGTTGTTGAAACTTCATCCATGGGCCGGCTAACGATACAGAGATCTAACATAGACCAGATGACCTTACTTACGGAGAGTGATGCCGGGAAGGGCTGGTACCCAAACCCCAACCCGTCCAAATATCTAATAGGAAGCTCGGCAATCGCACCTGAAAAAGGGAGTGGCTATTACCAGAATACCTGGCTCTTCTTCAACTCTTTCAGTTATGCATTTACTGATTATTTAAGCCTGTCCGGAGGGTTTGAAATATTCTCTATTTTTGCAGGATCAGAAGGTCCTTATGCTTTTTACCTTAATCCCAAGGCCTCATTTGAAATTACCGAAAACTTTTATGCAGGGGCTAATATACTCTATGCAAACACTATTCGTACAATTGATGAGTTCGGTGGACTGGGCACACTGAATGGTTTTGCAACATATGGAAATGATAATAATAATATCACAGCCGGTTTCGGATGGGGTTTTGCAGAAGGTGAGATTACCAAAAAGCCCGTCATTACCATAGCAGGAATGGCAAGGGTCTCCAGGCGTATAGGTTTTGTTAGTGAAAACTGGCTTATTCCTGAAGTGGGAGAAGGAGGGTCATATTACGGTATATTCTCTTATGGTGTAAGATTCCTTGGAGAAAATATATCTGTAGATCTTGCATTCGTAAATAATCCTGATATTGCGGACGCTCTGATCATTGGAGTGCCCTTCCTTGATTTCGTATTCAATTTTTAGGATTGACGCCGGCCTGAATAATTCTTCATCGGGGGGATAGATGCTATAACTTTCATCCTGAACACTTTGCTCGCTATAGTTTTAATGAAGGTGGTCTGTGAAGGATGCAAAGAAGCATTTTATTTCAGGCTTTCACCTTTTAATGTGGCAGAGCTGCAATCAGTTATTTTAACATTTACATAGTCGCCCGGTCTGTAATCTTTTCCCGGGAATACCGCCACCTTATTCTGTGATGTTCTGCCTGACAGGTCGCTGTCCGATTTTTTTGAAAAGCCCTCCACCAGTACTTCAAGCACCCTGCCAATGTCTTTTTGCTTACTTTGAAGCGACAGGGAATTCTGTAGTTCTATTATTTCACTAAGACGCCTGTTTTTGACTTCTTCCGGGACATCATCAGGGAGCTTCCTGGCAGCCGGAGTGCCGGGTCTCTCGTTGTATTTGAACATATAGGCAAAATCATAAGCTGCCCATTTCATAAGACTGAGGCTGTCAGCATGATCTTCTTCAGTCTCAGTACAGAAGCCTGCAATCATATCGGTTGATATTGAACACCCGGGCAATATTTCACGTATAGCCCTTACCCTGTCCATGTACCACGCCCTGTCATACTTACGGTTCATCAACTTAAGTATACGACTGCTGCCACTCTGGGCAGGAAGGTGAATATGTCTGCAGATATTTTCGTGACGTGCCATTACCCTGAGTACATCATCAGACATATCCTTTGGATGCGAGGTGGAAAATCGGACCCTCAGAAGGGGACTTAGACCGGCTGTTAATTCGAGCAGATCGGCAAAGCTGGTTTTCCTGTCCTCTTTTTCCCACCAGTATGAATTAACGTTCTGCCCCAGCAGGGTAACCTCCCTGTAACCTTTATCGAAAATGTCCCTTACCTCTTCAACTACTTTATCAGGATCGCGACTTCTTTCCGCGCCCCTTACATAAGGAACAACACAGTAGGAACATATATTATTGCATCCCCTCATTATCGAAACAAAAGACGAAACACCATTCTTGTCGAGCCTGACAGGGGCTATGTCGGCATAGGTTTCTTCCCTGGATAGAAGCACGTTGACTGCTTCGTGCCCCCTGCTGGCTTCACCGATCAGGCGGGGAAGATCCCTGTAGGCATCCGGACCCACAACAAGGTCAACCATTTTATCGCTTTCAAGCAGACGTTCTTTAAGCCTTTCGGCCATGCACCCTATCACTCCCACCAGCATGCCCGGCCTGCTCTTCTTATGATGCCTGAACAGGTCAAGGCGCCCCCAGACACGCTGCTCAGCATTGTCTCTTACCGAACATGTATTGACAAGAATCAGGTCAGCCTGGTCAATACGGTCGGTAACAGTAAATCCTTCATCCTTAAGAATGGAAACCACAACTTCACTGTCAGCAACGTTCATCTGGCATCCGTATGTTTCTATGTATAATCTGCGTGGCATATAATAGTAAGCAGTTGTCAACTGTTTTTGTTCAGCATGCAAAAATAAGGAAGACAAAAGACAAATCAGCACAGGCAGAAGTAAATTATATCACTTATGCTGAAAACATCCCCCGCATGATGGTGAAAGGGGCGGTGTTGATGCAAACAAGCCCGCATGATGGTGAAAGGGGCGGTGTTGATGCAAACATCCCCCGCATGATGGTGAAAGGGGTGGGTCTGTTAATTTTTTGACATTGAATAGGGATAGGCATCATGTGATGTTCCCCTTTCCTTATCCGGTTTCTCAGACATCACGAATACGAGCCTGCCACCTTTCTGCAGCTTATCATGTGTGAGATAATTTTTATCAACGATCTCCCCGTTAAACCTGATATCATCGATGTATACCGCATCAGGACCATTACCCTCCGCAATTATTTCAAGTATATTTCCCCCGGGCATTTCAATGCTCATCTTATCAAACAAAGGTGATCCTATGACGTACTGGTCAGTGCCGGGGCATACAGGATAAAAACCCATGGCACTGAAAACATACCATGCCGATGTCTGGCCGTTATCCTCGTCGCCGCAGTATCCATCGGGTGTATAATTATACAGTTTATCCATTACCTGGCGTGCACGGAATTGTGTTTTCCATGGTTGGCCGGCATAGTTGTACAGGTAGATCATGTGCTGTATGGGCTGGTTTCCGTGTGCATAGTTTCCCATCCCTGCAATCTGCATTTCACGTATCTCATGAATAATTATCCCGTAATAAGAATAATCGAAAACCGGTGGTACCTCGAAGACAGAATCCAGTTTCGCAACAAATCTGTCTTTTCCTCCCATCAGGCTTACCAGGCTGTCGATATCATGGAAAACACTCCATGTATAGTGCCAGCTGTTACCTTCGGTAAAGGCATCACCCCATTTATAGGGGCTGAAGGGCGACTGGAAGCTGCCATCCATATTCCGGCCTCTCATAAGGCCTCTTCCCGGGTCAAAAACATTAACGAAATTCCTGGCTCTTTTTTTATAAAGGCTCAGTTCCTCTTCCGGCTTTCCCAGTGCCTGGCCCAGTCTCCATATACAATAATCGGCATAGGCATATTCAAGTGTACGTGCGGTATTTTCCCTTATACCTGCATCATAGGGAATATATCCCAGATCATTATAGTATTCAGCACCATACCTTCCCACTGAATGAACGGGACCATGGCCCCTGGTGTTTTTGATCATTGCCTGGTAAAGTGTTTCAGCATCATAATCCCTGATACCCTTGAGGTAGCTGTCTGCTATTAGAGAGGCTGAATTGGAACCTATCATGCAATCCCTGTGACCGGGGCTGGCCCACTCGGGCAACCACCCGCTTTCATTATATGTATTGACCAGCCCTTTCATTATCTGGCTGTTGAGCTCAGGATACATGAGTGTAAAAAATGGAAATACAGCCCTGAAGGTGTCCCAGAAACCATTATCGGTAAACATATAACCGGGCAGTACTTCCCCGTTATAAGGGCTGTAATGGACAGTATCTCCTGCGGCGTTTATTTCGTAAAATTTGCGTGGGAAAAGGAGCAGCCTGTACAGGCAGGAATAGAAAGTCCGCACCTGGTCAATATTGTCGCTCTCTATCTTTATCCTTCCCAGTTCCCTGTTCCATGCCTCCCCGGCTTCTTCCTTCACCGTATCGAAAGATTTTGAACCTATCTCATCCCTGAGGTTTTTCTCAGCCTGTTCGGGACTGATAAAAGAGGAGGCTACCCGTGCATGTACGATCTCATCTTTGGCTGTCCTGAATCCGACCATGGCACCGGCATGAAAGCCTTCAGCTTCCAGGGAGTCCTCCCGGAGCTCGTTATTTAGCCAGGTATGGGCATAATCAAAGTCCCTGTCAAATTCGATAACAAAGTAATTATGAAAATTATCGGGAACACCACCGCTGTTATTCCTGCAGTACCCAATTATTTTGCGTTCACCGGGTATTATCTTTACCATTGAACCCCTGTAAAAGCCGTCGACAAGAACCCATGATGAGTCATTTTCAGGAAAGGTAAACCTGAAAATGGCAGCCCTTTCAGTCGGACTTACTTCGGCTGTGAGGTCATAATCGGCAAGGTACACACTGTAGTAGTGAGGTTTTACTTCTTCAGCCTTATGTGAGAACCAGGAAGCACGTTCCTCCTGGTCGAATCTTTTTTTGCCTGTAAGCGGCATGAGAGAAAAAGCAGCATAATCATTTATCCAGGGGCTTGGCTGATGAGTTTGCTTGATTCCCCTTATCTTATAGGCATCGTAGGTATATGCCCACCCATTGCCCATTTCCCCGGTTTGGGGCGTCCAGAAATTCATCCCCCAGGGCATGGCTATGGCAGGGTAGGTATTACCATTTGATAATTGAAACTCTGAATCAGTGCCCATTAATGGGTTTACCATTTCGACGGGCTCAAAGGTGCCTGATCCGGATTCAATTTCAGTACAGGAAACACCTGTTAATATCAGCAGTAAAAATGCGATTGCCGCAGAGAGTGTTTTTTTCATAATATTGTTACTCGTTTTTTAATATAAGCGTTTGTCTTTCGTCCTTAGCCCTTTGTCGCTTTTTTCACCAGTTTGAAAGAATTCACAATAATTATTGCCAGCATTCCCCCTCCTATAGTAAATAATACCGTTATACCGTTTACCAGGAGTCCATAGGTAATTCCTGTTTCTTCACTCAAACTGAACAGAAGGAAGAGTTGCAGGACAAAAAAATGAGAGGTTCCGATTCCTCCCGGGCTTGGGATGGCCCACCCGATGGTCCCTACAAAAAGTACCACGAAGGCAAAATACAGACTCAGGCTTTCCGTGGAAGGTAAGGCCCTCAGGCAGCAGTAGTTTACCAGAATCATGAAAAGCCATATCATAATAGTCTGGAAGGCAAACATCCGTGATGATTTAATCCTGAAAGTATTCTTTACCGTATGCCATAATTCTTTCAGAAAGGACCTTATTTTATCTATCAGTTTGTAATGGCTGGATATCATGACAAGTGCAAGTATAAGCAAAACCAGGCCACCGATAAGCAGGGCAAGGTTTAACAGGTTAGATGTTAATGAGTTCCTGATACTGTTACCGGCTGTGATAATCAGTTTACGAAGTCTGTCAAATTCCAGTAAAAGTATTATCGATATTGCTATTATAAGAGCTATAAGATCATAAATCCGTTCAGATATTACGGTGCCAAAACTTCTGGATACAGGGATACCCGTTGATTTTTGAAGTGATGTACACCTGATTATCTCACCCAGTTTGGGAGTGAAGCTGTTAACGAAAAAGCCCAGGAGGAGTGAATATGAAACATTTTTTATATCAGGGTGATGGCCGTCGTTTTTTATCAGCAATTTCCACCTGTAGGCCCTGAAGAAAAACATAATTACAAGAAATACAATACTTAAGAGTATCCAGCTTGTTTTTGCTGCTGACAAAAGCTCAAATATTTGATCAAGGGGTTTGTTCCTGAGGGTAAGGTAAAGAAAGAAGCCTCCAATGATAATACCTGTTACAGCATTTATTATATGTTTCCTCATACCTGGTATGTTTTACCTGGAATGTCATTAGCCGATAAAGATATATAATAAATGGATTATATTATTGTTTCAGCCTTAGATATACGGGCCGGTGATCGGATATAAGCTCACCATAGTCGGGATAACACCTGTCAGGCCTGTTCACTATGGTAGTATCGATATTCAGGTATAATTCGTCGCTTACGCAAATATGATCAATATGGCTGGGCCATGACGGGTAGGACCACCATGAAGCACTGCCTTGTGCAATACTCATGTCAGTGAACCTGAAATTACCGGGATCATTTACCATGGTCCAGAATACATTTGTCTCATAGCTTGTCCCGTTTATTTCATCATTGAGGTCCCCAAGTACGATGACGGCCTCATCCGGATAGGTGCTTAATATATACTTATGCAGGGAATCAGTGGCACTTCTTCGGCGGTCTTCATTATCAATGCCTCCACAGCACTTAAGATGGTTGTTGATAAGAATTGCCTCAATCCCCGTTGGTATGTGCCTTACGTGTATTTCGAAGGGAGGGCGGGGGAATGACCAGTAATCATCCCTGAACAGAACTTTGCCCTCAGCCTCATTAATGCTGATTTCCGATACCTTGTAAAGGTAGGCCAGGTTCCAGATAGAATTATCAATAGGGTAATATGTACCTTCCCAGCCTATTAGCCTGTCGACAAGCTTATCGAATTCTGATTCGGAACTTATCTCCTGCAGTGCTACAATATCGACATTCATCTGCTTTATCAGGGCGGCTGCCACTTCAGCTGTTTCCTCTCCGTAGCGGGGATATTCCTGTATATTGAAAGTAACTATATCAAAGGTACTCTCCGTACCACTTATTATACAGTCCAAGAAGTCAGGTTCCTCATCACTGCTGCCCGGTGGTTTGCGGCAGGAAGCCATAAGCAGGCTTATTGCCAGCACCAGTAATAGTACCCTGATATAATTCCTGTTCATAATACGGTTTTTACCCGGTAAAGATGCAAAAAAATTACCTGAATCAAGACTTGCAATGTCTCTGACAAAAATCAGATAATTCAGGGCTAATAAAGAATTATTCACTGTTACTGATCAGGGCAATTATTATATTCCCTTTCTCAGGGATAATTTTTCCTTCGGATGTAAAAGGAACTAATCTCCTGTTAGCTGTAATAAGAAAAAGCGGAACGGTGCTTTCTCCATGTTTCTTTTTGAAATCCTCAAAGCTGAATTTATCGGTGAGCTTTGTTGATTTTATACTTGCTCCTTCACGGATCCTTTTTGTTATATACCCGTAGGTAATATTTTTCCCGAAAAGAAATCGGCCTCTTAAGTGCT
Organism: Bacteroidales bacterium; assembly: GCA_032260385.1. Taxonomy (GTDB): domain Bacteria; phylum Bacteroidota; class Bacteroidia; order Bacteroidales; family VadinHA17; genus UBA9300. Next base: position 55,542 of record JAVVEL010000004.1, read on the forward strand.
GAGGTGAAAATTCTCTTTCATCTTCTTTGGTGGATGGTTGAAGCTGGTAAAGATTTTCCTTATCAAATATTTCCGAAAAATGAAGTACGCCCATTGAATTAACTTCATCATTGGAGGTTAGAGCCAGCAATTTACCTACACCCTCAAGGTTTATCTTATCTATTACCTTATCAGAAATTATGCTGTCGTTATAAGCATTCAGCCCGTTCATATTAGCCTTGTTGGTGTTATACCTGTTGGTATCCAGTATAACTACACGGAAATCATGTTCCCTGAGAACGGAAGCAATCTGCAAAGCCCAGTCCTGTGCCCCTGCTATAATAACACCCTGCGGGTTTGACTGTGAGATATTCAATAATCTGGCAGCCAGTGGACTGCTAATACCATATATAAGCACAGTCCCGATTATTACCGTGAAAGTAAGGGGCACCAGGTATTCAACCTGGGCAATCTCAATTTCTGAAAGCTTCAGGGCAAAAACCGAAGATACGGCTGCTGCCACAATACCCCTCGGGGCCATCCATGAAATGAACAATTTATCTTTCAGACTCAAATTTGATTTAACGGTTGAGATAAAAACTGACAGCGGGCGACCTATAAATATCAAAACCAAAAGGAATATTCCTCCCATATAACTCATAAGCTTAATATCACCTAAGGAAAGCCTTGCAGAAAGAAGTATAAATAATACGGGAATCATCAATATGGTGAGGTTTGCTTTAAAGTCCTTAATGTTTTTTATCGATACTCTCCTTTGATTTGCCAGGACAATTCCCATTATTGTTGTAGCAAGTAATCCTGATTCTTCCTGGAAATGATTTGAGATCAGGAAAGCTGCCACAACAAATGACAGGGCGGCAATCTCCTGGAGATAATCAGGGACCCAGTATTTTTTCATTATCAATGTCAGCAATAAGGCAAATCCTCCCCCAATAATGGTGGTCATTAGTATTGTTTTAAGCATATTCAGCAGAATGAGGGGGGCCGCATTATCGACCTTGCCTATAAGTATAACTTCAAAGACGAGGATTGCAAGCAAAGCGCCAATGGGATCGATCAGTATCCCTTCCCATTTGAGAATATTGCTCACATTCTGACGGGGTCTTATATTGCGAAGCAAGGGACCAATTACGGTTGGTCCGGTAACTGTCAGGACAGCGCCCAGCAGTATCGCTATCTCAATGTTAAGTCCGAAAAGCCAGTGAGCGGCCATTGTTGCAGTGATCCAGGTAATAATGACCCCTATTGAAATTAATAATGATACCACCCTGCCAATCTTTCGGAATTCACTTAACTTAAGGGTTAAGCCTCCCTGGAACAGGATTATGGCAACCGAGAAGGAAATAAAAGGAATGAGGACTTCTCCAAACATTTCATCGGGATTGATTAAGCCCAGTACCGGCCCGGCAGTTATACCGAAAATAAGAAGTAATAATATTGATGGAATCTTGATCTTCCAGGAAATCCACTGTGCGGAAAATCCTAGTAAGACGATTAAACCAAGACTCAGTAAAATGTTTTCCGACATATTCCTTAAATATGATGCAATAATATCACTCTCCGGAATTTTTTACCGAATTTAGCATTAAAATCTTATTAAACGAATTCAAATATTTTGAACAGGACCTCGTGAACGATAATGATTACATAAATTCAGGTAACAGAAAAGCCATTATATTATGAGGAAAACTCTTCAGTACAGTAAACCTCTGATCTTAATAATATCAGCTGCCATCATCATGAATGCCTGCAGACCCCGAACCGCTGATAATTACGGGGACTCAGGCACAGCCGCTGGAGAATTGGCCGGGTTCCTATTTTATGTTGGAACCTATACCGGTTCGGAAAGTCGTGGAATTTATAAATCCCTGCTGGGCGAGGACGGGTCGCTCAGATTGTCCGGACTGGCAACTCAGACAGAAAACCCTTCCTTTCTTGCCTTAAGCCCCTGTGGTGACTTCCTCCTGGCAGTGAATGAGAACAGTCCTGCAGGGACAGTTGAATCTTTCCGGATTAAGGATGACAGTCTGGTTCTTGTAAGCCGGCAATCTTCGGGTGGAGAACACCCATGCTATGTAAGCATTAACGAAGCCGGCTATGTTTTAACAGCAAACTATTCAAGTGGCAATGTGGGTTTATTGAAAATGAACAAGGGGGGTAGACTGGGTGAATTGCTGGATATTCAACAGCATACCGGCAAAGGATCAGGTGACAGGCAGGAAGGTCCTCATGCCCATTCCGTGTATTTTGAACCCGGAACCTCAATGGTTATTTCATCTGATCTGGGCACCAACGAAATATGGTTTTCAGTTCTTGACACCGTGCAGGGTAGACTCTTGCCTGCAAACCAGCAAAACCTCATGATGGAGCCCGGTGCCGGTCCCCGTCATATGGCCTTCCATCCGAATGGAAGCTACATCTATGTTATCAATGAATTAAACTCCACTGTAACACTGGTTAAAAAAAATAAAAGCGGAGAATATGAGAAAGGGCTATCCTTCACTACCCTGCCTGCCGGTTATGAGGGGCCAAATTACTGCGCCGATATTCACATAGCTGCGGATGGCAGATTTGTTTATGCCTCAAACAGGGGACATAACAGTATTGCCATATTTAAGGTGGAACCTGAAACAGGGATCCTTACCCCTTCAGGTCACTGCTCATCGTCCGGCGAATGGCCGCGTAATTTTGTGCTTTCCCCAGATGAAAATTTCCTGCTGGTTGCCAACCAGAATTCAGATAACATAGTATCCTTCAAAAGGGATATTAACAGTGGTCTTTGTGAACCGGTCGATACTATATCAATACCTGACCCGGTATTTATTTTATTTGGGAAGAAGTTGTAAGTAATAAATTTGCTTTGTCTCTTAAGTTCCTGAAAAAACCTTTGTCAGCTGTACCCTGTTGCGAACATTTACCTTCCTGAAAATATTGTAGGTATGGTCTTTTACGGTCTGGAGAGAAATATACAGTTCATCAGCTATTTCCTGGTTTGTTTTACCCCTGCAAATTTCCGTAATAATCTGCCTCTCCCTCTTTGATATTCCATATTTCTGGTAGAGGTTCTCAAGGGTATCGGTAAGCTCGGTGAATTCAGCCTCATTGTTTTTCAGATAGGATTTAAGCAGGATAATAAGAGCCAGGTCGGAGCTGAAGTAGAATAGCAGGAAGTACAAACCGACATAAAGACTCCAGTAGGCAAAGTGAAGTGCAAGGGCATTAATTAAGCCCAGGCCTGCAAGTATTGACCCGAACCTAACCAGCATTATTCTTTTTTCCCTCTTGCTTATACGTAGGGCTGTGGTTATCAATAGCAAGAAGATATATATCTTAACCAGGAGATCAATAGAATAGTAGGCTATCCTTATAATCTGACCCAGTTGTGAACTGCTTAAATCGGGTTTTTCCGGCAATTTCCTCAATATAAGGCCGTAAACCAGGAAGGATACGGATGCCAGGGTGAAAAAAATAATTGCAACTGACTGGTTTACCTTCCTTGATATGAGCTCATTTGATGTTTTGATAAGAATATACCATGCCGCTATGATAAAGGGTACCCCAAAAAATGGGATAACTGCTGCAATTGATTCAATTTCTGCAATTCTGAAGTCATACTTAAGTAGGATTTCTCTTATGGCCAGCCCTCCTATTATGCCGTAAACCCCAAAGGCAAAATGCAGAATTTTGTAATAAAAAAAACTGTTCAGGTAATCCAGGCTGTATACCTTCCTGAGCCGGGATAAAAGTATCAGGCTATACACCCCGCCTGATGCAGAGACAATTATTATAACAAGGATTAAGAGCCTGATCATTCAATTTAATTTAATACAAATGAAAGAAAATACTTTATTCAGGACAAGATTAAATGTAAAAACCTCAGGCTACTTAAGTTGGATATATTACAAATCCTACTTTTGGCGGATTGACTTTGCCCCTGTGCAACATATATATTTGAAGCTGTAACCAAAAATATTAAATCATGGAAAAGGTAGCAGAATTAATACCAAGGGCAGGCTCAGCCTACAAGAATGGCTGGCGGGTGATGTCAAAGAATTTCATAACACTGTTCCTGGTTTTATTGATAATCTTTGTAGCAAGCGCACCGCTCAGTGTGACTTTCAATATTTCTGATTTAAAAACACACAACTATGGCATAATTTCTGATTTCATGACCGACAGCTATGGCATATTGGCAATTGCAGTAATATTTGTCCAGATATTCGGGCTTGCTTATACATTATTTTTAATATCCCCACTCAAGTACGGGCGGAAATTAGTTTACCTGAAAGCAGCCCGGGATGATAAGTTTGAGGTTTCTGACATGTTTGACTCGTTTAAAAATTACCTTAACGTGGTACTTGCAGCTCTCTTGAGCGGAGCAATTATCGTTTTTGGGTTTTTCTTTCTTATCATACCGGGTATTGTTTTCGCCTGCCGCCTGGTTTTTGTGCCTTACCTGGTGATGGACAAGAAGCTTGATCCCGTTAAGGCTGTTGAGGAAAGCTGGAGATTGACAAAAGGCCACGGATGGCGAATACTGTGGATGGGAATAATGGCATTTTTCATTTCAATTGCAGGATTAATTGTCCTCCTTTTCGGGGTCTTTATTGCCGGTATGTGGATAAGTGCTGCGTTTGCTTCCCTTTACCATGCAGTGCTGCTTGAAAAGGACGAATATGTTGTGCCCAATGGAAATGGTAATTAGTAATCATCATATCTGCCGGGGCTACGAACCCCTTACATGTAATTATTTGCGAAATATTTTGTTTTAAATATATTTTACAACCTGCTTTTTTGTTTTCCTAACACCGGTTGAGAAACCGGTGTTTTTCTTATTTTTGCACTGAAATAAAATATTACCAATTATGTCAGGACATAGCAAATGGTCGACCATAAAGAGGAAGAAGGGTGCCAATGATGCTAAGAGAGGCAAAATGTTTACCCGCTTAATTAAAGAAATTACAATTGCTGCCAGGGAAGGAGGAGCTGACCCCGAGACCAACCCGGGGCTGCGACTGGCCGTGCAGAATGCCAAAGGGGCAAACATGCCAAAAGAAAACATTGAAAGGGCTATAAAAAAAGCAACGGGCGATGATGCGGCAAAATATGAAGAGATAAGCTTTGAAGGCTATGCTCCCAACGGAATAGGGGTCTTCGTCGAATGTCTGTCAGACAATAATAATCGTACGGTTGCCAGCGTAAGATCAGTATTTAACAAATATGGAGGCAGCCTCGGAACAAACGGTTCACTTAGTTTTCTCTTTGACAGGAAGGGTATATTTACCATAAGAAAGAATGATGATATTGATATGGATGAGTTTGAACTGGAATTGATAGATGCCGGTGCCGAAGAGATTGAAACAGATGATGACATGATAACGGTAACATGCGCCATGGAAGATTTTGGAAATCTCAATAAAAAACTTGAGGAGATTGGCGTGGAAGCGGTTAGCGCCGACCTGCAAAGAATACCAAATGATACCAGGGTGCTCGATTTGGAAAGCTCCAAGAAAGTCCTCAGGCTCGTGGATGCCCTTGAAGAAGATGATGATGTGCAGAATGTTTTTCATAACCTGGAGATGACCGAAGAACTGGCCGCTGAGCTGGAAAAGCAGTAGAAGAGAATAATTTTACTAATTTTGTGGCATGAAAAAATATTTGCTGTTAATACCCTTGCTGGCTTTATGCGCCGTTTTACAGGGACAAAAACTTGTGAAGGCGGAAGAACTGGTGAACGGCAACAGCAGTTACGGGGCAGGCAGGGTGGAAATAAAGCAGGATGTCAGAGTTGATTCACTCCTGAGCCGTCATATAATGGCCAATGAGCAAATTGATGGCATAAACGGATATCGAATACAGATTTACAGAGGCTCAGGACGGAATGCCAGGGAGGAAGCAAATGACGTAATGGCAGAATTTATCTCGAAATTTCCCTCCATCAAATCTTACCCCAGGTTTGATCCGCCCAATTATTTTAAAGTCAGGGTCGGAGACTACCGCACAAAGCATGATGCCTATCCCGATTTTATCAGGGTAAAACAGAAATTCCCGAATGCTTATATCGTAACTGATGTAATATCATACCCCGATCCCGAAAAATAAGCTATGAGTGACGAGATTAAACATGAGTGTGGCATAGCAATGGTGAAGTTGCTGAGGCCGCTCGAGTATTTTATTGAGAAATACGGCAGATGGGATTATGGTCTGCAAAAAATGTATCTCCTGATGGAGAAGCAGCATAACAGGGGACAGGATGGCGCAGGAATAGCAGGCCTGAAAAAGGGAGTAAAACCTGGTGAGAAATATTTCTTCAGACACAGGTCTAACGGGGAAAATCCTATAATGGAAATATTTGATGAAATCTATGACGACGTAAAAAAACTGGGATATGAACAGGGAAGAGTTTATGATTATGATTCACTGAGAAAAAACCTTCCTTATGCCTCGGATATATATCTCGGACACGTACGCTACGGAACATACGGACTTAATAATATTGAAAATGTTCATCCGGTCATAAGATCAAATAACTGGCGTTCCAGAAATATTGTGCTGGCAGGAAATTTTAACCTGACAAACGTCAATGAAATATTCACTTCCCTGGTCGATATAGGCCAGCATCCAACCGATTTTTCAGACACGGTTACCATCCTTGAAAATGTCGGCCATTTTCTCGATGAAGAAGTGGAAAACCTGTTCCGTAAATACAGGGAAAAAGGACTTACAAAAAAGGACATATCCCCCCTGATTGAAAGTAATCTGGAAGTAGCCAAAGTACTTCATAGAGCCAGCAAGAGGTGGGATGGAGGTTATGCAATGGCGGGAATGCTGGGACATGGCGACACCTTCGTAATCAGAGACCCCTGGGGAATACGCCCTGTTTTCTACTATAATGATGATGAGGTAATAGTGGTGGCATCGGAGCGACCAGTCATACAAACTGTCTTCAACGTAAGAACCGACAGGGTTGAAGAGCTAAAGCCCGGATATGCCATTATTTCAAAAGCCGATGGGGGAATTAAAGTTGAAATGATCCGTAAACCGGGAACTGAGAGAAAATGCTCTTTTGAAAGAATATATTTTTCCAGGGGGACTGATAAATCAATATACAGGGAAAGGAAAAAACTGGGTGAACAGCTTACCGGCAGGGTGCTGGATGTAGTTAACCATGACCTTGAAAATACAGTCTTTTCCTATATCCCGAATACGGCTGAGAGCGCTTTCTATGGCTTGATAAAGGGATTGGAGGATTACCTGAGAGACCATAAGATAGCCCTTATAAGGGGAAAAGGAAATAAACTGTCAGACAAGGAACTGGATATGGTTCTTTCAATAAGACCCCGAATAGAAAAACTGGCAGTAAAGGATGCAAAACTCAGGACTTTCATAACAGAAGACAAATCAAGGGATGACCTGGTAGGACATGTGTACGATGTAACATACGGGGTTATCAGAAGGGGAATCGACAGTATGGTGGTGCTTGATGATTCCATTGTAAGGGGAACAACACTTAAAAAAAGTATCGTACAGATACTCGACAGACTCGATCCGAAGAAAATAGTTATTGTATCATCATCACCCCAGATAAGGTACCCCGACTGTTACGGAATAGACATGGCCAGGCTGGGAGACTTTATAGCTTTCAGGGCTGCAATTGAATTGTTGAAAAAAAGGGGGATGAAGGGGAAAATTGAAGAGACCTATGAGAAGGCATTGAGTGAAAACAGGAAAGCTCTTGATGAAATACAGAATGTTGTGAAGGATATTTATAATCCCTTTTCTGCTGATGAAATATCAGACCAGATTGCCACTATGCTTAAACTCCCAGTAATTAAGGCCGAGCTTGTGATAATTTACCAGTCCATTGAAGGGCTTCATGAAGCATGCCCCGGCCACCTAGGCGACTGGTACTTTACGGGAGACTATCCCACTCCGGGGGGCAACAGGGTCGTTAACCAATCCTATATTAACTACTTCGAGAAAAAAAATGAACGGGCATACTAAAGGCCGATATCGTAATCCTCCCTGTAGGAGGCAAGATGCCGGTTGATCTTTTCTACATACATGTCCTTGATAGTTATCATTATGCCGGTCTCATTTACATTCCCGAAACTCTCGTTGTGTATGGTCCCAAAGGTACGCATGGTAGGTGAGAGGTTCATGTAGGCATTTATCAGTGGGGGAATTGCCTCTCCTATATTCCTGACTTCCTGGGACAGTATTTTATAGTCATCACTGTAATTGTCAGCTGTAAAAATACTTTTCATGAATTCATAGTCAATATCAAGAGATATATCTTTTTTAGGCACTACCAATTTGTCAGGATCACTGAAATGCTTCTTCATGAAATAGATTATCATGCTGCGTGCAAGTACATGGAAATGAGGGTACATGGTGACCTTCCCGAATAAATATTTCACCAAAGAATTTTCAATTACTATAGCACCCAGACCGTCCCAAAGATTATCAAGTGCAAACAGGCTTTTTCTTCCCTTTGCCCTTGACTGGTAATCAGGCTGTACAAACGACCTTCCCAGTTCCATAAGGTGAGGCAGGTAATCCGTGGTGAAAGTTTCTGAAAAATAAAAGTAATCAAAAGATGCCATGTCAGAAGGGTCAGCCTTCTTCCTGCTGTTATCATGAATGAAAAACCTGTAGCCCCCGATTATATCCCGGTTTTCCGGATCCCATACAATCAATTGCTGATGTGGTGATTCAACAGAAAAGTCATATTCATCAAGGTCGATGGCCTTGCCTGTTCCACCACCGGCACTTCTGAAGGTGATCTCCCTTAGCCTTCCCACTTCATGCATGAGCTTGGGGGAATCATGACTGGTAAAAACATATACCTCGTTATTTGCATTGTTTGTCTTCCGCAAAAGCTCAAGCCCGGCCAGCTCCTTTTCAATCTCATAATGCGGTATTGGATCTACAATCTTCTTCATTATCATTTTATTTGCCCTTTTAAATTTAGACCATTTAAATAAAACGGACGAAAGTGTCAATTCAAAAATAATAAAATAAACAATCAATCGACTACTGGCTCCACCGAGCTAAAGTTTCCTCACAGCTTGCTGCAAGGAGAGTCAATTGCTTCAGCAAGTTCATATGACTTGCCTTTCAGCCAGTCGGCCCACTCAACAGCGGTTCTGGATCTGTCAAAAGTTTCCCATGCTATGGCCTTCCCGAATACGATGTGGAGGTCCTTGTTTTTTTGTTTGAACATCTCATCGGGCAGGTACAGCATTTCGATATTTGCTTTTATGCCCAGAGCTTTCCTGAAATTGGAGAGATTGTAAAACCAGCTGGAATTTCTGCCGGAAAAATAAACCGGAACTATATCTCTCTTATGTTTGATAGCCTTAACGAGAAAATTCTTCTGCCAGTCCAGATCCTCAATTTTTCCACGTTTTTTCCTTGAACATAAGCCGGCAGGGAAATATAAAATCTGGGCATCAGAAGCATAAGCTTCCTCAATCTTAATTGCCGATTCCCTGGCCTGGCTCCCGTGTTTGTTGATAGGCAGGAAGATACCCGACATATTACCGATATTAAGCAGTATGTCATTGACAGGGAATTTAATCTCATCAAAATGTTTTGATGCCTCAGTCATAAAAACAAGCCCGTCAAGACCTCCCAGGGGATGATTGGAGACAAAGACATAACGACCGGATCCGGGTATATTGTGCTTATTGTGGACCCGGTAATTTATATCAAGGTATTCAAGCCCGGCTTTAACCAGGTCAATATTTTTGAGATTACCATATCTCGAAAGGAAGTCATTGAGTTCATCTTCATGAATCACCCTCTTCAGATACCTGATTATGAAATTTGGTATTAACCTGGCAAGACCCGGGTTTTTATCCCTGAATATTTCTTTTATGTCTAACCTGGTCTCAGCTGAAACTGTATTCTCATCCATATGTTTGAGCCCCTGATAAATGTTTTATGCTAGTACAAATTTAGTCAAAAACATCAAACCAGACCTCAGGTAAGAGCCGGATTCTAATCATGGTACAGTGAATCCAGGAATCAATATCTCAAAGAGATATTATTAAAAGTTTTCAACAAAGTGTAAAAAAATGGAGTAAAGTGGAGTAAAGTGGGGATTTTTTCTTAATTTTACCATCAAACTTGTTTTTTAGATATGGCCACATTCATAGGTGATTACAGTTGCAGGATTGATGCCAAGGGTAGGTTGATCTTCCCGTCTGCTTTCAAAAAGCAGATGCAATCGACTGATGATGATCATTTTGTGGTTAGGAGAGACATATTCGAACAGTGCCTGGTACTGTACACATCGGGCGACTGGGAGGAGCAGATGAACAAGATACGGAGCAGGATAAATCCCTATAACAGGGAGCATAACAGGTTTCTGCGCAATTTCTTTAAGGGAACGGCCGAGCTCAGCCTTGACAGCAGTAATCGTTTACTTATTCCCCGCAGGCTCATTGAAGTGGCGGGAATAGACAGAGAGGTTGTTCTGGCAGGGCAGGATGGGAGGATAGAGATCTGGGCCGGCGAACGATATGAGAAGATTGATATGCCGGTTGATGATTTTGCTGACCTGGCAGAAAAACTGATGGGAGGTAAATTACCTGAAGGAGAATTATGATGTTATACCATGTCCCTGCATTGCTGAATGAATGTATTGACGGGCTGAACATTCAGCCTGACGGGATTTATGTCGATGTAACATTCGGTGGTGGGGGGCACTCGCTTGAGATATTGAAGCGTCTTGACAGGGGCAAGCTGATTGCTTTCGATCAGGATGAAAATGCTGAAAAAAATAAACCGGTTGACGACCGGTTTCTGTTTATAAATCAGAATTTCCGCTTTCTGAGAAATAACCTGCGCTACCACGGTGTGGAAAAAATAAACGGGCTCGTGGCTGACCTCGGTGTTTCCTTCAGGCAGTTTGACGATCCGGAGAGAGGCTTTTCATACAGGTTTGAATCAGATCTTGATATGAGGATGGACCAGGCTGCCGGTAAAACAGCGGCAGATATTCTGAATAATTACCCTGCAGACCGTCTGCGTAAAATATTTCGCGATTACGGTGAATTCAGGAATGCAGGCGCTCTTGCTGAAGCAATAGTTGTCTCCAGGTCAGAATCACCCATCCGGACAACAGGTGAACTAATTGAAGCAGTAAGGAAATACTTACCTGAGCGGACAATGAATAAATATCTGTCGAGATTGTTCCAGTCCTTGCGGATTGAGGTAAACAGGGAGGTTGATTTTCTCAGGGATATGTTATTGCAGGCAACGGATATACTCATAAAAGGTGGAAGGATAGCTGTGATAGCCTACCATTCTGTAGAAGACAGGCTTGTGAAAAATTTTTTCAGATACGGAAATTTTGAAGGACAGGAACAAAAGGATTTTTATGGCAATACCGAAAGCCCCTTTATACTTGTTAACAGGAAGGTGATAAGTCCTTCCCCCGGAGAGATAAGCAGGAATAAAAGGGCACGCAGCGCCAGGTTAAGAATTGCAGAAAAGAAATAGGGATGGGAAAAAGTAATAAATCTACTGTGAATAATGGCAGCCCAAAAGGAGAAGGATTCATTAAGAGCCTTATCAGTGGCTCTTTATTCAGTGAAAGAATTATTCTGGGGAACCTTCCATTGATATTTATGCTCACGGTTCTCGGGGCCTTCTACATAGGCAACAGGTTTCACGCAGAAAAAATAATAAGGAAGACCGACGTTTTGCTTGAAGAAGTTAAGGAACTGAGGGCTGAAGCAATGGCTACGGCATCTGAGCTTATGTTTCTGAGCAAACAATCGCAGGTAATAAACCAGGTAAAACAGCGCGGACTTGAATTGGAGGAGATGAAGGAGCCTCCTTTTAAACTGGTGGTAAAACAATAGACTATGGCACTCCGGGATGAAATAATATGGCGAAGCGGTGTTGTATATATAGCTATTATGCTTATTGCACTTGCTATACTTGCCCGTATTTTCATTATTCAGTTTCTCCAGGGTGAGGAATGGGCCGAACTGGGGGAGGAATTTGTTTACAAAACCGACATTGTCCCCGCCAACAGAGGTGATATTTTATCTGATGACGGGAGACTGCTGGCCAGCTCCGTCCCATATTATTCGGTATACATCGATACACGAAGCACGGGCATGGACCAGCAGACATGGACCCATGGTCTTGACGGCCTGTGTGATGGCCTTTCCAAAATAATAGGACTTAAGTCTGCAGATGCATGGAAAAGGGATCTGCTTAACGCAAGGAGAAACGGAGAAAGGTACTACCTCATAAAACGAAGGGTCAGTCATAATACCCTAAAAGAGTTGAAACAGTTGCCCATATTCGAGCATGGGAGGTATAAGGGAGGTTTCATTGCAGAACCTGAGAATTTGCGCTTACGTCCGCACCACAGGCTGGCAAGCCGCACCATCGGATATCTGACAAAGGGATCTGCAGGTAATGTGGTCGGACTGGAGGGTGCCTATGATGCCGAGCTTACAGGCATTAGCGGATCAGTTTTAAAGCAGCGCCTGACAGGTGGAGCATGGATGCCTGTGAACAGCCCTAACTCGGTTGAGCCTAGGGATGGCAATGATATTCTGACTACAATAAATATTGACCTGCAGGACGTAGCTGAGACGGCACTTGAGAAACAACTGGTGAAGCATAATGCCCATCATGGTGTGGCAGTACTCATGGAAGTTCAAACAGGAGACATAAAAGCTATGGCCAATCTGGAGATGGGAGAGGATGGTAATTTCTATGAATCATATAATTATGCCGTTGGTGAGAGCACCGAACCGGGTTCAACCTTCAAGCTGGCATCTTTCATGGCTGCCCTGGAAGATGGGGTTGTCGATCTGGATGATACAATAGATACCGGTGACGGAAGTGTCAGGTATTATGACAAAACAATAAGGGATACAAGGCAGGAAGGTTATGGAAGACTAAGTGTCAAAGAAATCTTCGAGAAATCATCCAATGTGGGAACGGCCAAAATAATTTACGAGAATTATAAGAGCCGCCCGGGTGCTTATGTCGACAGGCTCTACCGCATGGGGCTGAATGAGAAACTGGGTCTTGATATCAGGGGAGAAGGCACTCCGCTGATCAGGTACCCGGGCGACAGGTACTGGTCGGGTATTTCATTACCAATGATGTCGCATGGTTATGAGGTGCAGATGACACCACTTCAGATACTGACTTTCTACAATGCCGTGGCCAACGGGGGCCGGATGATGAAACCAAGAATTGTCAGGGAAGTACAATATCATGGTGAAACCATAAAAGAAATAAATACCGAAGTCCTTAACCCTGCCATCTGCTCCCGTGTAACCATAGAAAAGGCCAGGTTATTACTGGAAGGTGTTGTTAAAAATGGTACGGCAAAAAACCTTGATAATGATACTTACAGCATAGCCGGCAAAACGGGAACAGCACAGATAGCAAACGACAAATATGGCTATAAACATGGGGGCAAGGTCTCCTACCAGGCTTCATTCGTTGGTTATTTTCCTGCAGAAAACCCGGTATACTCATGCATTGTGGTTGTCAATGCTCCTTCAAACTCGGTTTATTACGGCAACCTGGTTGCAGGCCCGGTGTTCAAAGAAATAGCTGATAAGGTATATGCAACACATTTTTTTGATGATCCTGAGACACCTGGCAATAACGCTCCTGAGGTAAAAAAGGGATATGCAGGTGACGCGAAATACCTGCTGGCTGAACTGGGTGTGAAATTTAACTGCCCTGTCAAAGAGAAATGGGTTGAAGCATATACAGGAGGCGACACAGTCAGATTCAGGGAAGTGGAATTGATTGAAAACCTGGTTCCGAATGTTATCGGGATGGGCCTCAGGGATGCCCTTTTCCTGCTCGAGAATACAGGACTTAAGGTGACTGTCAGCGGGAGGGGTAAGGTTGTTAGTCAGTCTTTGCGTCCCGGAATAAGAATAACAAAGGGCTCTAATATAAACATTGAATTACGAAACTGATGAGGAAACTCACAGAAATATTGAGCGGAATTGATTGCCGATGTTCAATAAAGCCGGATGATATCTCTGTAGCTAATATATGCTTTGATTCCAGGATGGTGGGTGAAAATGACCTTTTTGTTGCCGTGAAGGGTAAGCTTACCGACGGTCATGTATATATTGATGATGCCCTGAGCCGGGGTGCAAGAGCGGTGGTTTGTGAAAATGTGCCCGGGAAGGCCGACCCCCGCATATGCTGGATCAATGTAGCCGACTCTGCCCATGCCCTGGCACTCTGTGCTTCAAATTACTATGACAAACCATCAGGGAAGGTAGGCCTCGTAGGAGTTACAGGTACAAACGGAAAAACAACAACGGCCACCCTTTTGTATATGCTTTTCACTGCAATGGGATATAAAGCCGGCTTAATATCAACAGTCAAAAATTATATTGCCGGGAAAGAGATTGATGCAAGTCTCACCACACCTGACCCTGTAAAAATTAATATGCTGCTAAGGGAAATGACCGAGGCAGGTTGTGAGTATGCCTTTATGGAAGTCAGTTCGCATGCAGTGGTGCAGAAAAGGATAGCAGGTCTTGAATTTACCATGGGCATATTTACCAATATAACACACGATCATCTTGATTATCATGGCACTTTCGATAATTACCTCAGTGCAAAAAAGGAATTTTTTGATCAATTACCTGCAGGCTCCACGGCCCTGGTAAATGCAGATGATCGCAACAAATCTGTTATGGTGCAGAACTGTAAGGCTATGATTTATGAATATTCACTTAAGTCAGTGGCTGATTATACCTGCAGGATAGTGGAGCAGGGCTTTGATGGCATGAATATAAGATTCGGGAACCAGGATGTGTGGACAGGTTTTATTGGTGAATTCAATGCTTATAATCTCCTGGCAGTGGCTTCTGCTGCTGACCTGCTCGGGCAGGACCGCCTGGAAGTACTTACCGGTATCAGTAGTCTTAAACCGGTGCCCGGAAGATTCGAAGTCATAAGATCAGATTTGGGACTCACTGCTATTGTTGATTATGCACATACTCCTGATGCCCTGTCAAATGTCTTGTCAGCCATTAAAAAAATACGCCGGCCCGGGAACAAGCTTATTACGGTAGTAGGTGCAGGCGGCGACCGCGATAAAAGCAAGCGGCCCATAATGGCAAGGATATGTGCTGAAAACAGTGACAGGTTAATCCTGACGTCAGATAACCCCAGAACTGAAGATCCGAATATGATAATTGATGATATGATAAAGGGAATACCCGGGAATATGTCAGACAGGGTGCTGAGAATAGCAGACAGAAGAGAGGCTATAAGGGCTGCTACTATGCTGGCAGGTGCAAATGATATAATACTTGTTGCGGGCAAAGGCCACGAGACCTACCAGGAAATAATGGGAAAGCGTCAGCATTTTGATGACCGGGAAGAGCTTAGAAAAATATTTATGTCGGCTAACTAAAACAGAAAGGATGTTATATTACCTGTTTAAATATCTTGAATCATTGGATATCCCCGGGGCGGGAGTCTTTGAATATATCTCTTTCCGCTCAGCCGCAGCAATTATTACTTCCCTGCTTATTTCACTCCTTGTCGGCAAGAGAATAATAAAGCGACTGCAGAGGGAGCAGGTAGGTGAGCTTGTACGCAACCTGGGACTGGAAGGGCAACACAGGAAGGAAGGGACTCCTTCGATGGGAGGCCTGATAATACTTGCTTCAATAATCATCCCGACTCTCCTCTTTGCCAGGCTTGACAATATTTATGTGATACTCATGCTTGTCACCACTTTCTGGCTTGGCTTAATAGGTTTCGTCGATGACTACATAAAGATTTTTAAAAAGAATAAGAAGGGACTGGCCGGCAGGTTTAAAATTATTGGTCAGATGGTGCTGGGCCTGGTCGTCGGGGTCACCCTGCTTTTCAGCGATCAGGCAGTGGTAAGGGAAATAGTGGCCGTTGAGGAGATGAATATTTTCCAGACTTCTCAATACCTCCAGGCAGCAAATGTAGACCAGACAGCCGATTATGTGACCAGGGATATTAAATGTACCAAGACAACCATTCCATTTGTAAAGGACAACGAGTTTGATTATTCATGGCTGGTTCCCTTTATAAAGGATGAAAACAGGCAGACTGCAGGCTGGTTCGTTTTCGTTATTGTAACCATATTTATTGTAATAGGCGTATCAAACGGGGCTAACCTGACTGACGGACTTGACGGGCTGGCAACCGGCACATCTTCTATTATAGGTGTAACCCTCGGGGTGCTTGCCTATGTGTCAGGTAACATAATTTACGCTGACTACCTGAATATCATGTATATCCCCTATACAGGGGAGCTGGTGATATTTGCCAGCGCTTTTATAGGAGCAACCATCGGCTTCCTATGGTATAATTCCTATCCTGCCCAGGTTTTTATGGGCGATACCGGAAGCCTTGCCCTGGGTGGTATAATAGCGGTTTTTGCAATAGTTATAAGGAAAGAACTGCTGATCCCGATACTGTGTGGGATCTTCCTGGCAGAGAGCCTTTCCGTAATAATACAGGTAAGCTGGTTCAGGAGAACACGGAGAAAAACCGGGCTTGGTAAACGCGTGTTCCTAATGGCTCCACTGCATCATCATTACCAGATGAAAGGATACCCTGAAGCAAAAATTGTAACAAGGTTCTGGATAGTGGCCATAATGCTTGCTGTATTGAGCGTAGTAACATTGAAGATCAGATAATGAAGCAGAAAATCGTCATACTGGGTGCGGGTGAGAGTGGAACAGGATCGGCTATCCTGGCTGCAAAGGAAGGGTATGATGTCTTTGTATCAGATATAGCAGGGATAAAGGATAAATACAGACAGGATCTAATTGCCCATAATATTGATTACGAGGAAGGTAAGCACAGCATAGAACTCCTGCATGAAGCTGATCTGATTGTTAAAAGCCCCGGAATACCCGATGATAAGTCGCCGGTGCGTGAACTCATTGACGCAGGAATACCGGTAATATCCGAGATTGAGTTTGCCGGAAGGTTTACCGGTGCCAGAAAGATATGTATTACAGGCAGCAATGGTAAGACAACAACAACAAATCTTATATATGAATTATTGACAAGAGCAGGCTTTAACGTTGCACTGTCAGGCAATGTTGGCTACTCCTTTGCACGGCAGGTGGCCGAGGCTAACTATGATTATTTTGTTATAGAGCTGAGTAGTTTTCAGCTTGACGGCATGTTCGATTTTAAGGCTGATATTGCCGTTTTATTGAATATCACACCTGACCACCTCGATCGCTATGGCAATACTTTCCAGGGATATATAGACTCCAAATTCAGGATACTTAATAATCAGACGGCGGATGATTACTTCATCTTCTGGGCTGACGATCCCGTAATAGCCAGGGAACTTTCGCTCAGAAACCCGAAAGCCCGCTTGCTGCCATTTTCCACTGAAAGAAAAGCAGGGATGGCAGGATATATTGAAAATAACAATCTAACCCTTTCCATTCACAATAAAACCGAAACCATTATGACTATTCATGACCTTGCACTTAAGGGCCGCCATAATACCTTTAATTCAATGGCTGCGGCAATAGCAGGTAAAATACTGAATATACGAAAGGAGATCATCAGGGAGAGCCTGACTGATTCCCAGGGGGTGGAACACAGGCTCGAATCAGTCATTACCGTGCATGGTATATATTTTATTAACGACTCCAAGGCTACAAATGTGAACTCTACCTGGTATGCCCTTGAATGTATGACCACCAGAGTAGTCTGGATAGCAGGTGGAATTGATAAGGGCAATGATTATTCCGAACTGCATAAGCTGGCAGGGGAGAAGGTAAAAGCTATTGTCTGCCTTGGAAAGGATAACAGTAAGATAATTGAAAGTTTCAAAGAACTGGTACCGACTATTATCGAAACCAAATCCATGCCAGAAGCAGTGAAATCAGCCTATTATCTTGCTTCAACAGGAGACACGGTACTAATATCCCCGGCCTGTGCAAGCTTTGATCTGTTTGAGAACTATGAGGACCGGGGAAGACAATTTAAGGAAGCGGTAAGAAACCTTTAAGATACTTTGAGATGAAAACAGCGTTTGGCGGATTGTTCAGGGGTGACAGAGTTGTATGGGGACTGATTGTACTCTTCATGATCTATTCCCTTCTTGCTGTGTACAGCTCATCTGTGAGCGTGGCTTTTGCCAGGCATGGGGGCAATACTACCTTCTTCCTCAAGTCTCAGTCTATGATGCTGGTCTTTTGTTTATTCATAATAACCCTTGCTCACCATCTGCCATACAGGATTTATTCGTCACTGGCAGGCTTTATATTGTTTGTCGCAATTATTTTATTGATTATAACTCTCCTTTTCCCTGTTCGTATCAATGAAGCCTCACGGTGGATAATGATACCCGGTACTGGATTTATGATACAAACTTCAGACCTGGCAAAGGTGGCGATTGTAATATACCTGGCCCGTATGTTATCACAGAACCAGCATAACCTGAATAATTTCAAACTCATGACAAGGATTATGATAGTGCCTGTGGCTATCGTGTGTGCCCTGATCATGCCTGAGAACCTTTCCACCGCAGTAATGATATTTGCCATGGCGCTGCTTATTATGTTTATCGGGAGGATGCCCTTTAAATATCTGCTTGCCTGGATGGGTATGGCTCTGGCAGCCATAATTATTTTTGCCTTACTCCTTGACATGGTAACCGAAACAAACAGGGTATCGGTATGGAAGAGCAGGATTGAGAATTACGTAAAGGGAGATAAGGAAAACAGTGATGCTGATTACCAGTCTAACCAGGCAAAGATAGCCATTGCTACCGGTGGGCTAATTGGTAAGGCTCCCGGTAACAGCGTTCAGCGGAATATGTTGCCTCAATCAAATTCCGACTTCATCTTCGCCATAATAATTGAGGAGTATGGTCTCTTGTTCGGTGCGCTGCCGGTACTTTTTGGCTACCTCATTTTATTGTTCAGGGGCATATCGATAGCCCGGAAATGTGAAACAGCCTTTCCTGCCTTCCTGGTACTGGGCCTTACAATCATGCTGGTAAGCCAGGCCGTAATAAACATGTCGGTTGCAGTTGGCCTCCTGCCTGTAACCGGACAGACTCTGCCGATGATAAGCTGGGGAAGGACATCAATGGTTGTATCCAGCTTTTCACTGGGAGCCATACTTGCGGTGAGCCGTGTGGTAAGAGCTAAAACCCTTGAGCATCAGCAGGCTGAAGTGGAAGAGGAAAACCCCGATGATGGTTTAATATATGAAACAGTAAATGGATAAAAAAATAATCATAAGCGGAGGAGGTACGGGAGGCCATGTTTTTCCCGCTATCTCAATTGCCAATGCCCTGAAGAGTATTGACAGGGATGTGATTATTCATTTTGTCGGGGCAGCCGGAAGACTTGAGATGATAAAAGTGCCCGAAGCCGGATATGAAATAAGTGGTTTGCCTGTGGCCGGATTTGAACGTAAGCTGAGCTTCAGAAACCTTTCCGTTATCATTAGACTTTTGAAGAGCATGTATGGGGCAAAAAAGATAATCTCATCCTTCAGACCCGACGTGGTTGTTGGAGTAGGAGGTTACGCCAGCGGACCAATTCTCAAAATCGCACAGAGAAAAGGTATCCCTACCCTTATCCAGGAACAGAACAGTTATGCCGGAGTTACAAATAAGCTTCTTGCAAAAAAGGCAAGACTGATCTGTGTCGCTTATGAAGGAATGGAGCAATATTTCCCCGCGGAAAAGATAAGATTAACGGGTAACCCGCTTAGAAAAGACCTAGTTGAACTTGATGATAAGAAGCAACAGGCATACGGGTATTTTAATCTGGATGGCTCCCTTCCCGTAGTACTTGTTCTCGGGGGCTCAGGGGGTAGCCGGACAATCAATGAAAGTCTTGCTGCTGCTCATAAAAAACTTGAGGAAAAGGGGATCCAGGTACTATGGCAAACAGGTAAATATTACTATAAGACGATAAATGATGACTTTGGCGGCTTGGGAAACAGGCTGGTCCATATCTGCGATTTCATAGACAGGATGGATTATGCCTATGCTGTGGCTGACATAGTGGTTTCACGTGCCGGCGCAGGTACAATATCTGAGTTAAGCCTCACAGGCAGGGCATCCATACTTATTCCATCACCCAATGTTGCCGGTGATCACCAGACTAAGAATGCAATGGCACTGGTTAACAGGAAGGCTGCTTTGATGCTTGTTGACAGTGAAGCAGGACTCAGGCTTGCAGATACAATTATTGACCTTGTGAATGATCCCGGGAAACGAAAGATACTGTCGGATAATATTTCTTCAATGGCCTTTAAAGACTCGGATATAAAAATTGCTAAAGAAATTTTGAAACTGGCTGAATGATTGATTTCAAAAAAATATCAAATTTGTGGTTTATTGGTATCGGAGGTATCGGTATGAGTGCCCTTGCCAGATATTTTTCTGAAGGAGGATTCAATGTCGGTGGCTATGACAGAACGGAATCATCACTTACCCGTGAACTTTGCTCTGAAGGAATGAAGCTGGTCTACAGGGATGTTGCGGGAGAAATACCGGGTGAATTCCTTGACCGCAATAAGACACTGGTAATATATACTCCTGCAATTCCGCCGGCAAATAATATGGCAGCCTGGTTCAGGGCAGAAGGCTACATGATGCATAAACGCTCTGAAATACTGGGACTTATATCAAGAAAAAGCCGTGCTATAGCAATAGCCGGAACCCATGGGAAAACATCTGTATCAACTATAACGGCACATCTTTTTAAGCAATCTGAAGTCGATTGCTCTGCCTTCCTCGGAGGCATATCAAAGAATTACCGCACAAATATGCTTACGGGAAACAGCAATATTGCGGTGATGGAGGCTGATGAGTTTGACAGGTCTTTTCACCAGCTGAGCCCTGAAATGGCTCTTATTACATCGATGGAGGCAGACCATCTCGATGTTTACGGTACTTATGAAAATATGGTGAAAGCTTACGGTGAATTTATACGAAAAATCAAAGAAGGGGGCACCCTTGTCCTGAATGAGAAAGTTACCGGCCGGATAGACCTGCCACCGGGATTACAGACCTATACTTATGGTTTCAGTCCTTCAGCTGACTTTCACGTTTCAGGTTTAAGCAGGCTAATGCAGGCTTATAATTTCAATGTTAATACACCATGGGGCCGTATAGATAAACTTAGCCTGCTTATCCCCGGGAAGATGAATATTGAAAACTCCCTGGGTGCGATAAGCCTGGCAAAGCTGGCGGGAGTGAAAGATGAGGAAATAAGGAAGGCCCTGCTTTATTACAGGGGCGTCGAAAGACGCTTTGACGTCAGGGTAAGCACCGATAGGATTATTTATATCGATGACTATGCTCATCACCCCGGGGAACTTAATTATTGCATCGAATCGGTCAGGGAATTTTACGGGGACCGGATGATAACAGGAATATTTCAGCCCCACCTTTATTCCAGGACAAGGGATCATGCCGATGGCTTTGCCGCTGCTCTGGATAAGCTTGACAGGGCAATATTATTACCTGTTTATCCTGCCCGTGAAGAGCCGGTAGAGGGTGTTGACACAGGGATGATATATGAAAGGATGAAGTTGAAAGACAAAGTAATTGCAGAGAAGGATGAGCTTATTGAGATGCTTGAATCCGGGCCGATAGATATACTGCTGACCCTGGGAGCAGGAGATATTGACAGGCTCGTTAAGCCAATAGAAGACATGCTAAGAAAACGAAGGGGATGAAAGTATTAAAAAAAATATGGTGGATGCCTCTGCTTATATATATGACCCTTGTACCTTCATTTATGTCTGACAGGGTCTATAATGAAATCTGCAGGGAGATTAAAATATCAATAGTGGATTCATCACAGTACAGGTTTATCACCAGTGCAGGTATACTTTCGATGATACAGGACGAAGAGATTGAATTCCTGGGGCAGGGGCTCAATACAATTAACCTGGAAGGGATAGAGGACCTTCTTTCAGGTGTGCGTGAACTTGAACGTGCTGAGGTGTATGTCACTGCTGATGGCGTTTTGCATGTAGATGCCGATCAGCGTGATCCTGTAATGCGTGTAATAACTGCCTACGGGAATAATTATTATATAGATAAATACGGATATGTAACACCTCACAGGCAGATATACACACCACGTATGATTGTCGTTTCCGGGAATATTGAGGTGCCTGACAGTTGCATCCTTGGTAAAAGTATTCTGGAAGAGGATGATAATTCAACGGTGAAAAAAACCTTTGTCCTGGTTGAATATATAGGTGCCGATGAATTCTGGAAAAGACAGATAGAGCATATTTGGATAAATGAGAAAAAAGAGATTGAACTGGTTCCAAGAGTGGGTGGCCATATCGTAAAATTCGGCGAGGCAGATAATTATGAGTGGAAATTTCATGTTCTGAGAACATTTTACAGCCAGGCCATGCCTCTTGCAGGCTGGGATAAGTATGATGAGATCGATATGCGGTATAACGGACAGTTAGTATGCAGGAAAAAATAATATTATACAGTTAAAACAATTTCATATTGAGAAAGTTATGAACAATAATGAACAGTATGTAGCAGCAATCGACATTGGAACCACCAAAATAGTTGCAATTGTCGGAAAGAAGAATCCTAACGGCAAAATCGAGATCCTTGGTTTAAGCAAGGCACCTTCAAACGGAGTAAAGAGAGGTGTGGTGCTCAATATTGAGGAAACCGTCAGTGCCATCGAAACCACGGTGACTGATGTGCAGCAGCGATCAGGAATTGTGTTTACTGATGTCTTTGTTGGTATAGCAGGCCAGCATATCAAAAGTATGAAAAGCAGGGGTTATATTAACCGTAATTCGGTTGATGATGAAATAACCAAGGATGATGTGTTTAACCTTACCCAGGATATGCATAAGATTCCTATTGAGATCGGGGAGGAGATAATACATGTCATTCCGCAGAATTTCATCGTTGATAATGAAACGGGGGTGAAGAATCCCATTGGTATGTGCGGAAAGAGGCTCGAAGCCAATTTCCATATTGTAATAGGGCAGGTTGCTTCAGCAAAAAACATCGAGAAATGTATCAGGAAATCAGGGCTAAAAGTCAAGGATCTTATACTTGAGCCCCTGGCCTCGTCCGATGCGGTACTCACCGATGATGAGAAGGAAGCAGGTGTCGTTCTCGTTGATATAGGCGGCGGTACCACAGATGTGGCTGTGTATTATGATAATATAATCAGGCATACGGCTGTAATACCTTTTGGAGGTAACGTCGTAACCAAGGACATCAAGGAAGGATGCTCAATACTACAGAGGTATGCCGAACAGCTGAAAGTACAGTATGGTTCAGCACTGGGGGATATTGCACCCGAAGACAAGGTAGTATCAGTGCCCGGTATCAGTGGCCGTGATCCCAAGGAGATTTCTTTTAAAAGCCTCGCCTATATTATCCAGTCAAGAATGGAGGAAATAATCGATGCAGTGAATTTCGAAATTCAGGCATCAGGCTATGCTGATAAAATATCTGCGGGAGTTGTTATTACAGGCGGAGGAGCCATGCTTAAACACCTTCCCCAGCTCGTGAAATTCAAAACGGCAATGGATGTGAGGATAGGTTATCCTAATGAACACCTTGCAGGAAGCTCCAGGGATGAAATTAACCAGCCTATGTTCTCAACCAGCGTGGGTCTGATAATGCGCGGACTGGATTACCTCGAAACCTATAAAAGTAATTTTAATGCCGGTGAAAAATCGGCAATGTCTGAAGAAGAGGAGGAACGCTTTCAGGAAGAGAAGGCTGAAACACAAACTAAACTCCTCGATGAGCCTGATACAAAAATCAGCTGGACGGAGAAAGTCAAAAAAAGCCTCAGCAAGATGTTTGAAACAGAAGACCAGGATATAAGCTGATAAACTAATATGCTTACGTAGCGAATATATGAATCTTAAATACTGTAACCATGTCTGACGAATTAATGAATTTTGATCTCCCTCTTGAGAGATCTTCAATAATTAAAGTCCTGGGAATAGGCGGCGGAGGTAATAATGCTGTTAACCATATGTTTAACGAGGGAATTACCGATGTTAATTTTGTTATCTGCAATACCGATGCCCAGGCCCTGGCCGAGAGCCGTATACCCGTAAAAGTACAGATAGGTGAAGATCTGACTGAAGGAAGGGGAGCGGGCAGTAAACCCGAGATAGGGCGAAGGGCTGCCGAAGAAAATATTGACCAGGTGCTTAATGCACTGGGAGGAAATACCCGGATGGTCTTTATTACCACAGGTATGGGAGGAGGAACGGGTACAGGCGCGGCACCCGTGATAGCCAGGGCATGCAAGGAAGCAGGCCTGCTAACCATAGCAGTGGTTACAATACCCTTTAAATCGGAAGGTAAAATAAGAATAAAAAATGCAGTCCAGGGTATAAATGAACTCAAAGACCATGTCGATTCATTGCTGGTAATAAATAATGAAAAACTGAGGGAGATATTCGGAGACCAGCCTGTGTCAGTAGCCTTTGCCAAAGCCGATGATGTGCTTACTATGGCTGTAAAAGGTATCGCTGAAATAATAACAGTGGCAGGCTATATAAATGTCGATTTTGCCGATGTTGAAACAGTTATGCACGATTCAGGTGCCGCCGTTATGGGAACAGGGTCATCAGCCGGGGAAAACAGGGCTCTGAAAGCAATAGAAGAGGCTTTATCATCGCCATTGCTCAATTCGAATGATATACACGGCGCCAGAAGTATACTCCTTAATATAACAACAGGCCTCGGTGAACATGAACTAACCATGGATGAACTGGGTGAAATAACTGATTATGTATACGACGTGGCATCAAATGATGCATTGATCATCAGGGGATTATCCAAGGATGAAAGCCTTGGCGACAAGATCTGCGTTACCGTAATCGCAACAGGCTTCGAGCCAAACAGTGTGCTTGAACCATACAGGTCGACCACAAAAACTGAAAAAGTAAACCTGGAAACGGGCCAGGGAAACACCGGTACACCTGAAAAGAAAAAGGAAAAACCGGCAACCATAGAGGTCAAAACAAAGAAACCTGAAATGTTCGATGACTATGAGAATGAACTTCAAAGGAAACTTGAATTCGATTTCGTTGTTAAGGATAATGAGGAACAAAGCGACCTGAGCCAGGGTGACGGTACACTGAGGAAAATAAAGCATATGCAGAATATTCTCAAAAACGAAGGTCTTTCCCATCAAACCATGAGGGAGAATGTGGATGAGTTTGAAGATGTGCCGGCTTTTATAAGGAAAAAAATCAAACTGGATAACGAGAAGAGGAAAGATAAATCTGAAATATCAAAATTTACATTATCGGATGATGATGACGAACCTTCACTGAGGGACGACAATGCTTATCTTAACGATAATGTAGACTAGCTGCTCCATACTTAACTGTTGATGCGAAGGCAGGTCACCTCCGGGACCTGCCTTTTTTCGTCAGATTTATTTATCTTTGGAAACCATGAAAAGGACATTAATATACATCTTATTATTAATTGTCTCATTAAATGCTTTTGCACAAAAAGGCAGGATACCTGAGAAAACCGACTCGGTTACCCATATTACAAGGCAGTATAAATTAAATGAAACCTATACTGAAATAATTGATGTACCACTGGATACACTTGTAGATGCCTTCCACAGGTATAAAATAACGGAAGATATTTCACCCTTCTTTCAGAGACTGGGTAATTACGGCCTGGCCTTTGTCGAAACAGATTTTTTTGACAGACCCGTTGATCCGGAAAATTTTATCTACAGGCACCTGGGGTATTATATGCATCATGCGGCTAACAAAATATATATCGATACTCAGGTACCTTTTACTGAACTGCAATGGACCTACGGAGGAGAAAGAAAAGTGGCGGAACAAACATTCGGGGTAAGACATGCACAGAATGTTAATCCCTTCTTAAACCTGGGCCTTGACCTTAATATTATTTACAGTTTGGGACAGTATCATTACCAGAAGTCAGACAATAAAGCATTTACCCTCCATGGGTCCTACCTGAAGGATAAATATAAGGCCTTTGCTTCGTGGAGTATCAATAAGCTCATTGCATATGAAAACGGAGGGATTGCAGACCCTTCAGTGCTTGATCAGTATGATACAAGGGATGTTCCGGTAAACCTCGGCGGTTTAAATGAGGCGAAGAGCAGGGTGCAGAGCATGAATTTTCAGATTGTGCAGAAATATACACTCGGGGGAGCAAAGAAAGTTTCAGCCGATACTGTTGATGCTCTTCAAAAAGGTGGAGTCAGAGGAACATTCTCACATATACTCGAATATGATAAGGGGAGACGGAGCTACGAGGATAATGCACCTGGTTCAGGCTTCTATGATACCATATATATAGAGGGGCCCGCTACCTGCGATTCGCTCTATGCACGAATATTGAAAAATACACTGAGGTTCGATTTTAATACCGCTGAGACAGCTAAATTTCAGCTGGGTATAGGTGTGGGAGCCGTGAATGAGCAGAATGTCTTTGCCCAGATAGTACCTTCAGCAGAAGAGGAAATACCGGCAGACTCATTACGCTGGAAACAAAGCTCCAATGCTGTGATCGGGACACTCTATAACAGGATAGGGAAAAAATTCGGGTGGCAGGCCGACGGGAAACTGTATTTTACAGGACTCAGGGCAGGTGATTTCGAACTAAAGGGTAATATCAGGTGGAGCTTTAATGAAGACGAGAAAAAATCGGAAGTAAGGGCACGGGGCAGCGTTTTAAATACCGGACCTGCATGGTGGATAAACAACTGGGGCAGTAAGCATTTTAAATGGACAAATGATTTTGGCAGCGAGTTCAGGATTAACCTGGGGGCTAGCTACGATAATCCGGGGATAGATTTTAGCGCCGGACTCGATTACTCACTTGTAACAAACATGTTCTATTTTAACGGGAGTGCAGTGCCAGAACAGCATGGCGGAGCAATATCTGTGTTAAGCGCCAGGCTGAATAAAAATTTCAGCTTCTGGAAGTTAAGGTTTGATAATTCATTGCTTTTCCAGAAAAGCAGCAACATAGATATACTCGACCTTCCACTGGTTTGTGCCAGGACGGCTTTTTACTTCGATCATGAGTTCCTTTTTAAGGCAACCGGTGGCAGCCTGCAGACACAGCTGGGATTTGAAGCAGAATACAATGCGGCATACTATTCATATGCCTACATGCCTGCCACAGGTGTTTTCTATGTGCAGAATGATTTTAAAACAGGTAATTATCCCGTCATTAATGTGTTTGCAAACTTAAAAATAAAAAGGACAAGGATATTTGTCGGCTTTGATCACCTCAACTACGGGCTGATGGGCTATGATTATTTCCTGAGCCCTAATTACCCGATGAATATAAGAATGTTCAAGTACGGGCTTGCATGGACCTTTTATAATTAATCTGTATTTTAGTATTCTTCATCCAAACTGATGATGCATCAAGACAGGACAAAAAATATTATTCGGAAAGGCAGGATATATTCTTTTGTTTTCATTCTCGCTCTGTTCATATTTTCCTGTGATTCCGGAAAAGTGAGACTCGTTGATGACACACCTGTAAGCCGTGACCTTGAACAGATAAGGGAAAGAGGAAGGCTTATTGCCCTTACGGATTATAATTCAATAAGTTACTTTATTTACAGGGGCGAACCCATGGGTTTTCAGTTTGAAATGCTCCGGGATTTTGCTGATTACCTGCAGATTGAACTTGAACTCATAACCGAAAATGACCTCATCAGTTCCTTTGAGATGCTGAATGACGGACGAACCGACCTCCTGGCCCTTAACCTCACCATTAATAACGAGAGAAAGGAAATGGTGCAGTTTACCCATCCCATCGGACAGACACGTCAGGTGCTGGTTCAGAAAAGACCTGATAACTGGCGTGAGATGACAATGGATGAGATTAACAGGGTGCTTGTCAGAAACCTCCTGGACCTGGCTGACCGGACTGTATACGTACAGTCTGAATCATCCTCTGCACAGAGAATGAAAAACCTGCAGAATGAAATCGGTGACACAATCCATATTGTTGAAGTGCCTATGGAAGCTGAAGAGCTGATTTCACTCGTAGCCTCTGGTGAAATCAGTTTTACGGTTGCAGATGAAAATATAGCCATGGTAAACCGTACCTATTATCCTGACCTCGACCTTGCCACCCCGGTCAGCTTTGAACAAAACCTGGCATGGGCGGTAAGAAAGAGCGGGTCTGACAGGCTGCTGGAGGAACTCAATAAATGGATAGACGGATTTAAAGAAACGGAACGTTATTCATTATTGTATGCCAAATATTTTAAGAATTCAAGGTCAAAACATATTGTACGATCCGATTATTTCAGCCTTGGAGGTGGCAGTATTTCACGCTGGGATGAATATTTCAGGCAATATAGTGATTCAATTGGTTGGGACTGGCGCCTGCTGGCCTCACTGGTATTGCAGGAATCCCGTTTTGATCCCGGGGTGGAATCATGGGCAGGAGCTTACGGTCTTATGCAACTGATGCCCTCAACGGGGGAACAGTTTGGTATAGATATTTATTCAAGTCCTGAAAATAATATCAGGGCAGGAATAAAATATATACAGTGGCTCCAGGATCTTTTTTACGATAAGGTAAATGATGAGGAGGAAAGGATTAAATTTATCCTTGCAGCATATAATGTAGGACCGGGACATGTACTTGATGCCCGCCGGCTGGCACGCAAGCACGGGCGTGATCCCGAGGTCTGGGATGATAACGTGGCTTATTACCTGCTGCGGAAATCAGACCCTGAATTTTACCATGATCCCGTTGTGGAGCATGGCTTCTGCCGGGGCGAAGAACCATATAATTACGTCATAGAGGTGCTGGACAGGTACGAACACTACAAGAACTTTATTGGAGACGGAGAATAATTCCGGCCTCAGCCTTTTGCCGATAATAAGCCCAGACCTGCAGAAAGCTCCTCCCTTAGAATTATCACCAGCAGCTCATGCAGGATCATCGCCGTGGCACCCCATATTATATGTCCTTTATAATCAAAATACTTCACATTAAGTGCTTCATTCCTTATTACCATAGGTTTTTCCTTCACTATGTCATCACTAAAGAAATCTGCAAGACTGGCTTCTATGATTGAAACCACTTCCTGTCCGTCAGGGATGAATGAGGGCTGTGATTTGCAATAAGCGACTACAGGGCTTACTTCAATATTGCTTACGGGAATATAAAGGGGAGTAAGGGATCCGAGTATATCGAGGTCGCCACTGCATAGTCCGACTTCTTCGCAGGCTTCTCTAATTGCGGTATCTGTCAGGTCCCGGTCATCTTTTTCCATCTTTCCTCCGGGAAAGGATATCTGGCCGCTGTGAACGCCCCTATATACCGGCCGCTGGATAAATAGTGTGTGGATCTTACCATTCACCGGGTAGAGCAGGATCAAAACAGCAGCAAGCTTTGAATCGCTTCTCTTTTTACGCGGAAAGTTGGTGATCATCCTGTCGGAAGAAGCCATCTCCCACTGAACATCAGTCCCCGGCAGGGGTTTACGGAGGGCATTTCTCAGCCTGCCTGTAAAATTATCCTCGTTCATGCTGTAAATATAGCAATTGAATTATAAAGCCTGTAGCCTGCACAGGTAATGCAGCCCCTTTCAGAGGCTTCTGCACACATTGAAAAAATCTCGGTGGTGATACTGGCCATGCTCGGTAAATTCAAACACATTAAGTCAAAAAAGCAATTTGAGGATGAGCGGTCAATGATTGATACTGAACTTGAGGGTTCAACCGGGCTGACCATGCTCCAATAGGAAAATTTATTTCCTGAATTGCCTTACAAATTCCTCCACTTCCTTTACACCTCCCTGGTATACCAGGTATCCATTATATGGTTCCCTTTCTGTGATTTCATCATTAACCGGCTTCAGCATTATCTCCTTAACCTTCTCAGGGTCATCAGTCTGTCCCAGGGCCCAGCCCAGTTTAACCCAGGCTACTTCCGGAAGCATATTTCCCAGTGGCACCACGCCCTTGGCCATCATGTCGCGGCCTGTCTCGTATACCATCATATGCACGTAGCCCCAGATGGTTTGCAGGGTCATAAAGACTGAAACTCCTTTATCCCTGGCTCTTTCAAGCGCCGGGTAGAGCTCCCTGTTCACATGACCCAGCCCGGTTCCCACAATAATAATCCCCTTATAGCCCATATCCACAAGGCTGTCGAGTATTTCAGGTTTCATATGGGGGTAATAATACATCATGGTCACCTCTTCGTTGAAGTAGGGCATTATTTTCACTTTCTTATCCTTGCGGCGTGGATTGAAGTCTTTCTTGATATGTTCTATACCCTTCCTGGTTACTGTTGCCACCGGTGTATCTCCTATGGTCCGGAAGGTTGACCTGTAGGAGCTGTGCATTTTTCTTACCCTGGTTCCCCTGTGGAGAAATCCGTATTCATCGGAGGTAGGTCCGAACATGCAAACCATCACTTCTGCAATATCACCATGGCCGGCAGCATAAGAGGCATGAATAAGGTTTAGAGCCGCATCGGACGAAGGCCGGTCAGATGATCTCTGTGAACCGACAAGTATAACGGGTATGGGCAGGTTTTGCACCATGAAGGAAAGAGCTGCAGCAGTGTGGTGAAGGGTGTCGGTGCCGTGTCCGATTATTATGCCGTCGGCGCCGTTCTCGATCTCCTTTCCTATTGCTTTTGCAAGGGTGATATACTGCTCGGGGCCCATGTTCTCACTGAACACGGCAAATAATTTTTCGGTATTTATGTTGCAGATATCAGCCAGCTCAGGCACAGCACCATATAGCTCTCCCGGTGAGAAGGCTGGAATAACCGCTCCCGTGCGGTAGTCAAGACGCGATGCTATGGTTCCCCCCGTACCAAAAAGTTTCACAGATGGTTTATCATCAGAATATGGAAATTCCTTTTCGGGTATTTTGTAGTTTGCCTTTTTGTAGCCTGTTTCTTTCATTGAAGTAATGGTACTGACATTGATACCGATGTTATAGCCGGTTTCAATTTTCAGTACCAGGTGCATATCGTCATCATTCTCAGACCTGGGCAGAACTGTCCCCCTGAACACGCCCCTGCTTGTTTCAATATAGGCCTGTCCCCAGACCCTTACATTGTATTTTTTGAGGGTATTAAGGGCACGGCCCCTGTATCCCTGGAAGATCTGATCAGTCATCTGCCTTTATTCTTTTTTCAACTATTTTTCTGAGATCGCCCAAACTGACATTTCCTGTTGCCTGTTTCCTGATCTGCCCCATAATCCAGTTAACAGCACAATCACTGGCTTCTGATATCTGCTCCTGTTTGAATTTCTCATGAAGAAACTCAATGGGTGCGAGTATTTCATCTATCTCTTTTTTCTTATAATTCAGTGTTGTAAGTATTGATTCATGTCTCATTTTGGGATGGAGGTACAGGACTTTAAGCATTGGCCCGGCTATTTCAATCCGGAGGTCCTGTGCTCTGATAAAACCAAAGAGCTTATGTACTATTTCATAACTGAAGTTTTTATGTGCCCTCATTGTCCCTTCAATATTCTTTAACCTGTGACCCAGGAAGATGCCAATGTCTCTCGGGTTAAAACCGAAATCCTCAGATATTGAGACAATTAGAGGATATAGATTCTTACTGAGGATATACCTGTATGTATCTTCAGGTATTCCCCATTGCTTCATTTTCTTAATCCTGTCAGAAACAGATTCCGGAAGCTTTGATCTTATTCCTTCTATCTGGTCGTCGTGGAGGGGTATCGGCGCCGAGTCGGTATCAGGATACATCCTGTCCTTACCCGGCAGCACTCTTTCAAACATTGTACTACCATCGGGGAAGGACTTCCTCGTTTCATTGGGCACCCCTTTGAAAGCGAGCTGCATTCTTTCCTCAACTGTTTCAAGAGCTGTTGGGATATCTTCCGGAGGTCCCCATAATAAGATTATTGCATCATCATCACCTGCATCAATGAAGGAAGCTATTTTTCCCCATTGTCTTTTCGTCAACAGGGGCTTAAGCTCCTCTGAATGGCTCATATTTGGTTTTTCAATGCAGGCAATCACCTTCAGCCTGTCGCTTAACTCGTCGGCAAATATCTTTCCCGGCTGTGTAAAATGTGAAAGTATTTGCCTGCACAGGGGAAGTCTGAGAGCATAAACGCGCATCTTATTGTCAAAGGCTTTCTTTACCGGCTCTGACAGCAGGCCTGTTTCGGCAGGGCTGATTTCTTTGGAGGATATTTTCCATACGCCCGGGTCTTTGATCCTTTCGTTCAAAAGCTCCCTGATATGAAGCAGGGCGTATTGCCTGAATGCTTCATTATGTGACAGGGCAGGTATCCAGCTGTTATGTGCAACACCTTTTACTTCCACCCTGCTTCCTCCTTCGCAGCTCACGTTAACGTCTTCCCTCCCGGACCCTATTCCTGTTCTCACTTTTCCGGTGCTTCTGTTAAGGAACCTTATATATTCAGCGGCTTCAGCCAGCTCCCATGGTGTGAGCATGTCAGGGTAGGTAACGGTTTCAATAAGAGGCATGCCCAGCCTGTCGGTTTTGTATACCCGTGTGTGCCCTATGTCAGATATTTCACGGCATGAGTCCTCTTCAATACTCAGCTGTATTATCCTTACTTTTTTATTGCTGAGCTCAATTTCTCCCTCCACTCCCAGTATAGCTGATCTCTGGAAGCCTGTCGGGATACTTCCGTCAAGGTATTGTTTGCGTGTGATGTGGACCTCTCCGACAATGTTCAGTTTGCACAGAAGTGATAATTCAAGGGCTATATCGAGGGCTTTCCTGTCAAGGGGGAAGGGGGGAGTGTCATCCACTTCGTAGGTGCATGCATTTTCATTATTTATACGATAGATAATTTCCTTACGGGTTTTAAACTCCATAAGGGCAGTTCCGTCATATTCCCCCAGCTCACTCAGTGTGGGACGCATATGCCTTATTACCTCGGCATCGTAATCGTTATCTTCATGATAGATGCCAGCAGGACAGCGGCAAAAAAGCTTGCTTTCGGTGGCCAGCTGCTGGTGGACTTCCAGCCCCGATTTAAATCCTATCCTGCGATAGTCCTCTTCCGTGGCTTCGCGCAAACTAACATAAGCAATCAGCTTACGGCTTGATTCATAATTCCTTTTTGGGCTAAAGCTCTTCATCCTTGTGTCTATAATTTGCCCAATTTATTGAAGAATGAGGAGATATCAAATTCCGGTGCCGGCATCCTGAATTCAGTAAATTAATAAAATATATAATAAGCACGCGAAATCATATATTTTTATCATTTTGTGCTTTTGCTTATATAAAATCTTAAACAGATAGGCTGAAATAAAAAATCGGGGAAATGTAATATTTTATTTCAATCAGGTAAAATCCTGTGAACACACAGCAGGTTTTTCAGTCAAATTTTATGGCTTTGACGGGGCTTATGGAAGCTACCAGGCGGGAAGGTATCAGTAGCATCAGAAGGATAATCAGTATTGTTCCCAGGTTAAGCAGGATAATATGGAGGATGTCAATATTGACCGGGACGGTGGTAAGGTAGTAAGAGCTTGGGTCAAGGCTTATGATTTCAAATTTTTTCTGCATAAGGGCCAGACCGTAGCCGGCAAGATTGCCCCACAGGAGCCCGGTTGCAATGATGTATACCGCCTGGTTAAGAAAGATTTTCTGAATAAGCCGGTTACCCGAGCCAAGGGCTTTGAGTATGCCTATCATGTTTGTTTTTTCCAGTATCAGGATAAGGAGTCCTGAAATCATTGTGAAGGCTGCAACCAGGAGCATAAGTACAACTATCACAATTACATTTGTGTCCTGGAAATTGAGCCAGTCGAGTATCTGCGGGTATTTCATCCTGAGGTTCGTGACTTTAAGTTTTTCCTGGTCCTCCTCAAATTTATAACCTATGGCATCCCTTACAAGAAAGGTCATCAGGTCAATATCATTAAACTTGTCAATGAAGATCTCGAAACCGCTTACCTGGTTCTCCTGCCAGCCGTTCAGCCTGCGTATATGACCAATATCTCCTAGTATGTATACCCTATCCATCGATTCCACACTTGTTTCATATATACCTTCAACAGTTAATTTTCTCATCCGTGGGGGATCCTGAACGAAATACATGGCAAAATCATCTCCAAGCCCCAGGTTTAGCATTGAGGATATTGTTTTTGATATAATTACGCCATTTGATATGCTGGTGTCGCTCAGACTGAGGATGCTGCCTTCGATAAGGTTTTTACGGAAAAAGCTCCAGTCATAATCGGTGCTCACACCTTTAAGCACAACTCCCTGGATATTTTCATCTGTTTTAATTATGCCGGCTTTTGTGGCAAAAACATGAATATTATCAATGCCTCTTTGCTTATTCAGCCTGGCGGTAAATTCCTGGTCGGATGAGATGGGGGCTGTTTCAAAGGAGTAATTGGAGTCGAAATTAAGAACCTGTATATGCCCGCTGAATCCTGCAATCTTATTCCTTATTTCCTGCTTGAATCCCGTCAGTATGGCAAAGGCAAGTATCATCACAGCAATACTCAGTGCTATACCGGCAATAACAATCCTGTTGACAGGTCTCGAGAAGGTCAATCCTTTCCTTCTTTCCCGAACCAGGCGTTTTGATATGAATAATGCAGTCTTCATCAGGCTTATTAACCCTCAATCCTTAATCAATCTAAAATCTTTAACCGAGAATCACGAATTTGCCGCAGGCCATCTTCAATCATCCTGCTCCCGGATAAACCTTAAGGGCTTCAGCCAGGGTTTCCATTGCATTTTTCAGATCGTCCGTATTCAGGACGTAGGCAATCCTTACTTCATTCCGACCCAGTCCGGGGCTTGAGTAAAATCCGGAGGCCGGGGCCAGCATGACGGTTTGGTTTTTATATTCGAATTCTTCAAGCAGCCACTGTGAAAACTTGTCAGTATCATCCACCGGTAGCTTAACAGTGCTGTAAAATGCCCCTTTTGGTTTGGGGCAGTACACGCCCGGCATCTTATTTAGTGCATCCACCATGAAATCGCGTCTTGTTATGTATTCATCATACACCATATCGAAGTATTCTTTGGGTGTGTCAACGGAGGCTTCACCCACTATCTGTCCCAATCCGGGAGGGCTCAGCCTTGCCTGTGCGAACTTGAGGGCCGTGGCAAGAACATCTTTGTTCCTGGTTATCAGGGCACCAATCCTAACACCACACATACTGTAACGTTTTGATACTGAATCGAGGAGTATAACATTATTTTCAACGCCTTCAAGATGCATGGCTGAAAAATGTTTCTCGCCGTCATAGCAGAACTCACGGTATACTTCATCGGAAAAGAGGAAGAGGTCGTGTTTAACAATTATTTCGCGCAACTGGCGGATTTCATCCTCAGTATAGAGGTAGCCGGTTGGATTATTCGGACTGCAAATCAAAATACCCTTTGTTCTCTTGCTTATTTTTTTCTCAATCTCACTTACCGGTGGAAGGGCAAAATCATCTTCAATTTTTGAGGTTACAGCTACGATCTTTACGCCTGCTGTAGCGGCAAAACCGTTATAATTGGCATAAAAGGGTTCAGGAGTGATTACCTCATCACCTGGGTTAAGGCAGCTCATAAAAGCAAAAAGAACTGCTTCAGAGCCACCGGTGGTAACTATAATCTCTGTGTGATCAATATTTATTCCCAGCTTCCGGTAATATCCGGCAAGCTTCCTGCGGTACGATTCATTGCCTGCCGAATGGCTGTAAACAATAACTTTCTCCTGCATATTCTTCAGGGCATCAAGCGCTATCTGTGGCGTTGGAATATCGGGCTGACCGATATTGAGATGATAGACTTTGCGTCCCTTCCTCTTTGCTTCTTCTGCATAGGGTACAAGTTTTCTGATGGGAGAGGCAGGCATAGCTTTGCCTTTTTCTGATATCTGTGGCATATCCTGATTTTTATTTGTTCAACCACACAAAGTTAAGTTTTCAGGACATAAAAAGGAATGATTTACAACATTTAATTGGAACCGGGCATATTGAGACTGCCGTAGGTCGTAGATATTTCTCAAATCGACATTCGATATTATGCATTCTCAATCTTAGTATAAAGTTCCCGGGGTCAAATCTTATGTATGATTTAATATTAATGTTTATTTTTGCTCACCAGAAACTGATTGATTGACAAAATGAATATTCCTTCCAAATATAATCCGGCCAGTGCCGAATCAAAATGGTATAAGTACTGGATGGAAGAGGGCTTTTTCAGGAGCGTGCCCGATGACCGTGATCCTTATGTTATTACCATTCCTCCACCCAATGTTACAGGTGTGCTGCACATGGGACACATGCTTAACAATACCCTCCAGGATGTCCTTGTGAGAAGGCAGAGGATGCTGGGAAGGAATGTGTGCTGGGTTCCCGGTACCGATCATGCTTCAATTGCAACTGAAGCAAGGGTTGTGGCAAAACTGAAGGAGGAAGGAATAGCAAAGAATGATCTGAGCAGGGATGAATTTCTTGAACACGCATGGAGGTGGACTGAAAAACACGGCGGAATAATACTTGAGCAGCTTAAGAGGCTCGGGGCTTCTTGTGATTGGGACAGAACACTCTTTACGATGGATGACCTGAGATACAGATCGGTAATCAGGGTTTTTGTCGATTTGTACAATAAGGGACTCATTTACCGGGGTGTTAGAATGGTAAACTGGGATCCCGAGGCAAAGACCGCCGTTTCGGATGAGGAAGTTGTGTATACCGAAGAAGATTCAAAGCTGTATTATGTGAAATACAGGATAAAGGAAATAGATGAATATATAACAGTTGCAACAACAAGACCCGAGACCATACTGGGTGATTCGGCCGTATGCGTTAATCCTGCCGACACAAGGTATCAGCACCTGGTGGGTAAGAAAGTGCTTGTCCCGATGGTGAACAGGGAAGTCCCTGTTATTTCTGATACTTATGTTGATATGGAATTTGGGACCGGCTGCCTTAAAATAACCCCCGCTCATGACATTAATGATTACGAAATAGGACAGAGACACGGGCTTGAAATTATTGATATCTTCAATCCCGACGGGACATTGAGCAGCGAAGCCGGATTATTTACGGGATCTGACAGGTTTGAAGCAAGAAAATTCTCAGTGAGCCTGCTGAAAGAAGAAGGAGTTCTCGAGAAGGTTGAAAACTACAGGAATAAAATCGGGAGGTCAGAGCGCACAAATGCGGTTATTGAACCAAAACTGTCAATGCAGTGGTTCCTGAAAATGAAAGAAATTTCAGAACCGGCTCTTGAAGCAATAATAAACTCAGATATAAATATTTACCCTCCCAAGTTCAAAAATGTTTACCGCCACTGGATGGAGAATGTGCGTGACTGGTGCATAAGCAGGCAACTGTGGTGGGGGCATCGCATCCCGGCCTGGTATTATGGTTCAACGGGCTATGTGGTTGCCCTGAACGCGGAAGAGGCACTGGCCCTTGCCCGTAAAGCTTCGGGCAACCCAGAACTGACTCCTTCTGATTTACGCCAGGATGAGGATGTGCTTGACACCTGGTTTTCTTCCTGGCTATGGCCAATTACCTGTTTTAACGGCATACTTGAACCCGGCAATGATGACATTAATTATTACTATCCGACAAATGCCCTGGTTACAGCCCCGGAAATTTTGTTTTTCTGGGTTGCAAGGATGATTATTGCCGGTTATGAATACCGTGGCCTGAAACCATTTGACGATGTTTATCTTCACGGTATTGTGAGGGACAAAGAGAGACAGAAAATGTCAAAGTCACTTGGCAATTCACCCGATCCCCTGGACCTTATAGGCAAGTATGGTGCTGACGGGGTGAGGGTAGGCATGCTCCTGTGTTCACCTGCCGGCAATGACCTGCTTTACGACGACTCACTTCCCGAGCAGGGAAGGAATTTCGCGAATAAGATATGGAATGCTTTCAGGCTGGTTAAAAGCTGGGAGCTGGATCCGGATATTGAAGAGCAGCCTCTGTGGTCGGCAGAGGCGGCTAAGTGGTTCGACAACAGGCTTAATGAGGCAATCAGGCAATACAACAGGGCTTTTGACAAGTACAGGATCTCTGACGCTTTAATGATTGTGTACCGTTTGTTCTGGGAAGACTTCTCGAGCTGGTACCTCGAGGCGGTAAAACCTGATTACCGTAAACCGGTGGATACCACAACTTATGAATCTACCCTTGAATTCTTTGATAAGCTCTTACGCCTCCTTCATCCCTTTATGCCCTTTATCACGGAAGAAATATGGCAGATGATGGAGGAAAGAGAAAAGGGTTTGAGCATCATGGCAGCAGATACGCCCGAAGCAGGAAAGGTAAGCAGCTCTGTCTTGAAGGATTTTGAGACTGCCAGGATGATTGTAAGTGCCGTGCGTAACATACGAAAGAAAAATAATCTGCCGGCGAAAGATAAGCTTGATCTGTTGGCGGGTAAAAATACTATTGATGAAGGCTTGCCATTCCGGAACCTTATTAAACGGCTTGGAAACGTCTCGGGTATTGAAGATGTCTCAGGTATTGAAGATGTCTCAGGTAAGCCTGAGGATTCCGTGAGTTTTATGGTTGGCACATCAGAATATTATGTCCGGATGGGCGGTATGATTGATCTTGCATCTGAGCTTAAAAAGCTTGAAGCCGATTTAAAATATTACCGGGGTTTCCTGGAATCGGTAATGAAAAAGCTTGGGAATGACAGTTTTGTAAAAAACGCTCCGGCCAAAGTGATTGAGGTTGAAGAAAAGAAGAAATCTGATACCGAAACCAGGATCAATGCTCTCGTTGAACGAATCAACGACTTAAAAGCCGGAGGATAGAGATCGGTCAGGGTGTGAGCTTGCGTATAAAATAATTCTCTTCGAGCTTCACCATTTCCCAGTTATGATTAAGAACTATGTGCCAGCCGTCACCGGTGACGTGCTGTTTTTCCTGTTTTACATTTTTAGCCGGTACGCGAAGAAATCTGAGATTGGGAGATACCAGGCACCCACCTTCCTCAACAGCCAGCTTACCCCAGTTATCCGTAACCCTGATTGTCTGGTATATAGTACCCAGTGTATCAACAGGGTCGGTATCTTCGGCCTCAAAAGAAAAATTCGGGCTTAACAGTTCGAGAAGCACAACAGGCTTTTCGGTGAATTGTGCCGTCCTTCGCCTCAAGCCTTCCCTTAACTGCTCTTCACGCTGTCTTTCCTCTTCCTTCACCAGGTCTACATCATAGCTGAAGGCAAGACTGCCCGCTATATCACGGCTGATTTCCGGAAGTGTGATGTCATATCTTTCCTTCAAGGTTTCTCCGAGATCAAAATCCCTGCTATTTATTGTGGAAAAATCAAAACCCGATTCGTGAAGAAGATAAGCGTAGATATTACCATGAACAAAACCGTATGAAAAAGTGTAGGAGCGGAAATCATATATCCGGTGATAATATTCCAGGAGCATCTTCAGATATTCATCCCTGGATTCAGAACTCAGCATCATGTATGTGAATGAAGCAAGCCCCTCATAATTCTCAAACTTATTTTCGTCCAGTATATACTTAGGATACAACTCCCTGCGTGCCGACCTGAAAACAAGAGCATCCCTGGCAGCCTGTTTTCTTGCTTCCCCGTTCGTCCTGATGGCTCTTTCAAGTGCTTTCCATTCCATTTTCAGCCATAAACGCGCGGTGCGTTCACCCATATGACTTGTGTTATAGTCGGGAGTATCTATGTCTTTTCTTATCTGTAAACAATGGAATAAACCATGGATGCAT
Organism: Bacteroidales bacterium; assembly: GCA_032260385.1. GTDB lineage: Bacteria > Bacteroidota > Bacteroidia > Bacteroidales > VadinHA17 > UBA9300. The sequence goes on from JAVVEL010000004.1 coordinate 95,308, forward strand.
CTTGACGTAATCCTGAAATAGTCTTCTTCTTCAGGCATTGGAGCCATAGCAAAAAGAGTGCCTCCAAACTCCTTTGCATAATTTATGACTTCTTCCCTGGGGTAGGTTCCGGTAAATATATTTCCCCTGGGCTTCAGAATGCCTTCGCTGTCCTGTACATTTGAGTACAGCTTCCTTGTTTCAGTATCGATGAGTAATATGGGACCGTAGAGATTTTCACCCCAGAGTTTACCATCATCCCTGTCACATAATTTTTTAACTTCAGATAAATAATAGTCTGCCTTTTCAACGGTGAAGTAGTCTATGCCTTCATCTTCTTTACACCCGGCAAATAATACAGGAAGAAAAAAAATCACAACTTTCCATCTCTTCATGCTTGTATTTCTTTAGTCTTCAAAAATAATAAAAATCTTAAACCCGGCTAACAGCCTATGGATAATAATTGATTGAATGATCAGCATGATTTAGGACATTTGTTCGAACAGACTAAATTTATATATTTGAAACCCTGTTAATACCGGGTAAAAAAATATATGATGACAGATAGTGAAATTATAATGAATCCGAATGAGCTGGTTCAGTTCCTGAAGAAACCGGCCGCTCAGTTTACAAAGGCAGACATTATCAGGTTTGTCGAAGCCAAAAGTATAGAAATGATAAATTTCAGGTATGTTGCTGAAGACGGCAAGCTCAAGACCCTGAATTTTGTTTTGTCTAACCGCCGGCATCTTGAAGACTTGCTTTCAGAAGGAGAGAGAGTTGACGGGTCAAGCCTGTTTTCATTCGTAGGTGCAGGATCAAGCGACCTTTATGTTATACCAAGGTACCGTACTGCATTTTTAAATCCTTTCACCGAAAGGCCTGCACTTGATATATTGTGTTCCTTTTATGATTTCGAGGGAAAACCCCTTGAGAGCTCACCGGAAAATATACTGAAAAAAGCTTATGGCAGGTTTGTATCAAAATCAGGATTGACCATGAAGGCTCTTGGCGAACTGGAGTATTATGTAAGATCTATTGAAGATGACCTTTATCCCATGCTTGATCAGAAAGGTTATCACCAGTCAATGCCCTTTGCCAAGTTTGAAGATCTGCGTATTGAAGCCCTTGACCTGTGTGCCCGGGCTGGATGCAAAATAAAATACGGGCATTCAGAAGTGGGTGGTTTTACAAAGGAAGGGGATAATTATGAACAGCATGAGATAGAATTTCTTCCCACAGAAGTCGACTTTGCTGTTGAACAGATGGTAATAACAAAATGGATCCTCAGAATGCTGGCCTATGAACGTGGAGTGGAAATAAGTTTTGCACCCAAAATAACTGTTGGAAAAGCAGGCAGTGGACTTCATATTCATATGCTGCTCGAGAAAGACGGGCAGAATATTATGCTTGAAAACGGTGAGATCAGCAGTCTGGCGAAAAGGATGATAGCAGGTATACTTGACCTGTCCGGTTCACTGACAGCCTTTGGCAATACCATCCCGACATCATATCTGAGGCTTGTTCCTCACCAGGAAGCACCGACGAACATATGCTGGGGCGACAGAAACAGATCGGTTCTCGTGCGTGTGCCCCTGGGCTGGACGGGTACCGGGAACATGATAAAAAATGCAAACCCCCTTGAAGGGTCTGAACCTGAGTCCTCCGGAAGCAGGCAGACCGTTGAATTCAGGGCACCTGACGGCTCGGCCGACCTCTACCTCCTTATGGCCGGACTGGTTACGGCAATACAGCATGGACTCGAAATGGAGAATGGACTCGAATATGCCAACAGCCTTTATGTTTCTGGTAACCTCTTCGCCAATGAGAATAAGAGCTTCCTTGAAAAGCTTGAATCTTTACCTGCATCATGCTGGGAATCAGCTGAAAATCTTGATAAGCAACGTAAATATTACGAAGAGGCTAATGTCTTTCCTTCCGGTCTTATAAATAGCATAGTGAAACGATTGAAATCATACGATGATAAAAATCTGAGCGAAAGATTATATGGCAAAAAGGAGGAGCTGGCCGGGCTGGTTAATAAATATCTTCACTGCCGCTGATCATCCGGGTCGATTGTATTTGAATTGGCACTTTTTATACTGGCGTTGAGCTCAAAACCTATCAGGAGGGTAATTGAATTAAGGTAGAGCCAAAGCAGGATTACAAGTATGGTTCCCATCGATCCGTAAAGCCTGTTATACTGGTCAAAATTATTTACGTATGCCGAAAAGCCCAGTGAGGTGGCAATAAAAAGAAGTGTTGCCAGCGAAGATCCTGCTGAAATAAACCTGAATTTTGCCTTCCTGGAGGGCGCCAGGTAGTAGAGAAAAGATATTGCGGTGAACAGAAGGGCTATTATGACCATCCATTTTGAGATCTGCAAGAGGTAATATACAATCCCGCTTTCAACAATGTTGTTTTCAACCAGTTTCTCAACAACCGACCTGCCGAAAATAAGTAATATAGCTGATACAGTAATCAGCAGGCCTATTAAAAAGAAGAGAAAAAAGGCTATCTTTCTCTGTGCCACCCAGCTCCTTGTTTCAAACTTGTGATCGGATACCACAAAGGCGTTGATAAGGGCATGAATGCCATTGGTTGACATTATGGCCGAGGCTACTATCATTATAATGAGAAAGATGTTGCTCCGGTTTGTGACAGCATCCCGGATGCTTTGTTCCAGAAGAGTATAGGCTCTTTCAGGCATTATACTCTCGAAGAGTAGTATGACCTGTTCCTGGAAGCCCTGAACGGGAATGTAAGGAATGAGAGTAAAAAGAAGGAAGGTAGCCGGGACAAGGCTTATTAAAAGATTAAAGGCTATGGATGAAGCCCGGGTAACCAGGGCTCCCTTCTTAAAACCCCTGACAAAAAAAACAATGACATCATAAATCGGCACCCTGTCAAAGCCCGGTAAAACCAGGTTTTTGAGACGCTCAAGAATATATTCGCCTGTTTTATCCCTGTTGAATAACCTCATATGGCCTTCAGGCTGATATCAAGACTTTTAACATGGTGGGTAAGAGCACCAACCGAAATATAATCTACACCGCACCTTGCATATGATATAACTGTTTCAAGATTTATGCCTCCGGATGATTCAATTTCATATCTTCGGCCTGCAAGTTTGATTGCCTTCTCAGTGTCAGCAATACTGAAATTGTCCAGCATGATCCTGTTTATCATGCCCTCTTTCAGAATTTGTTCAAGTTCATCAAGGTTCCTGGCTTCAATTACAATTTCCAGCTCCTTCTTCGTCTTCTTAATGTATTCATTGGCCCTGGCTATCGCTTTTTTTATGCCTCCTGCATAATCAATGTGATTATCCTTGAGCATTATCATGTCGTAAAGGCCCATTCGATGGTTTACTCCTCCTCCTATTCTGACTGCTTCTTTTTCAAAAGCCCTGAACCCTGGTGTTGTTTTCCTGGTGTCGAGTATGCGGGCCTTGTAAGGCTTAACGGCATCCACGTAACTTCTTGTGCTGGTGGCAATAGCGCTCATCCTCTGAATAATATTAAGCACCAGTCTTTCCGATTTAAGCAAACCCTGAACCGGGCCCTCTGCAATAAAGCCTGTTTCTCCGGCTTTTACCCTGGTCCCGTCGGCAAGGCAATCGAGCAGTTTAATCCTGCTATCAATCCTGCTGAACACATAGCCTGCAATATCAATGCCTGCAAGCACTCCGGCTTCCTTTATCAGCAGCCCGGATCTGCCCCTTGCATTGCCTGGTATGCATGCCAGGGAACTATGATCACCGTCTCCTATATCTTCTGTGATTGCAAGGTCAACAAGATTACGAATTTTCTCCTGTATCATCCTTTTCAATTCTAAGCTGATGTATAAGTGGTTTTGAATCGATGGTCTTGATAAGAAAATATACCCTGTAATTACCTTTTCGGGTGCGCAGGGTGCCTATGGCATAGGCCGACTCAGACCTCCCTCCTTTGTGCTTTATGACAAAATCATTTGTGGCGTGTTCACGAAAAAAATCCTTCAGTATTCCCTCAGCAACTTTTTTTGTGTAAAAATCTTCCTTGTCGAGCAGGGCTAGCTCAACAGTTGAATTCAGATATTCCGAAAGTACATCTACATTACCGGCTTTGAAAGCAAGTGTTATCTTATCAGGGATATCTACTGCCTGCCCGCTGATATAGTTGGTTCCTGACAGGACAAGAACAATTATTATGCTTAATACTATTCTCATGAAGCTCACAGTTTTATTTATCTTACAAGGGCAAAAATAGTCGAAATTAATCAAATCATGAAATAACACGGCTCATTATGCCTCACTGTAAAATTCAGATTGTTTGTATAAATTCGTATGTTTACCTTCAATAATTAATGCTAGCAAAAACTATACCGTCCTCCTATGAAATTGTCGATAATACAGGTGGGAAAAACGGATGAACAGTTTATCAGGGATGGATTATCCATGTATTATTCCAGGATAAGAAAAATGTTGTCTCTGGAAATAATTACGGTAGATACCCAGAAAGAATCGCGGAATAAGCCTGAATCGGTTCAGAAAACAGATCAAGCTCTGGCAATTTCAAACCGCTTCAGACAGGGTGATTTCATAGTTCTCCTTGATGAGGCTGGAGAGCAGATGAATTCGCGTGACCTTGCCTCTTTTATCAGTAAGACTATGAATTCAGGTCCCAAAAGGATAGTATTTGTTATTGGTGGACCATGGGGACTGGATGCCGGACTGGCCGGGAAAGCAAACAGGATTATAGCCCTTTCTCGTCTTACATTTTCGCATCAATTGGTACGGTTATTGTTTGCTGAACAGCTATACCGGGCTTTGACTATATTAAGGGGAATTCCTTACCACCATGATTGAAATATGAAAGCTGTAAAATGAATGTAACATTTACTAAGCGGAACCTGTTTATTTTACTGGCAGCCTTGTTTCTCCTGGCACTGATAGCCGACTTCGTATCTGAAAGTGAAGCTCCTTACAGGATGGAGGCAGGATCTTTTGAACGCAAATTGCATAAGGCTGAAAGAAAGGGGATGGAGTGCCTTGAAAAAATTGCTCATGGCGATTCGCTTTTAGCCCTGTCAAAATTTGCTGATTACACCCTCTCGAATGAAATTTACAGCTTATTTAAATACTCAGGGGGAAGCCTTACCGCGTGGACCGATAACAGTATCTCCGTGCCTGGAAAATTGAACAATAAACTGTTTGATAAGAAACTGCTCCAGCTGGATAACAGAAAAGTACTTGCTAATAAACTGGAATATGGCCGTGATACTTATATATGCCTTATCAACATCTATTATGAGTACGATATAAGCAATAAATATTTGAAATCAGGCTTTAACCAGGAGTTTGGCTTAAGAATAAATACAGACATAAGCAATGACGGGGACTCGGGATATCCCGTTCATGATATTTCCGGGCAGTACCTGTTTTCACTGGTTTTTGACAGGTCAGCTAATTTCATTAACGGCATTTATGTTATTGCCCTTTTTATGTGGCTATTGTTTTCGGTCTTTTTTCTTATTGCCGTGGACAGGATTGCTGCATGGTTGGTGAAAAAAGGCTTTTCTTACCTGGCATTTCTGTCCTCAGTTCAGTTCGTTGTTATTTTTTACCTGATTTTCCTCCTGTTTGACAAACCTGCTGTTTTCACCGGGATGGAAATCTTTTCTCCCTTCAGGTTTACTCTTGGCCCCCTGATACCTTCTCCCGGGCATCTCTTATTCTTAAGTACCCTCCTCCTTTTTATATGCTTCGAATTTTACAGATATTACCCTGAGCCTTCGTGCAGCGAAGAAAAGCCGGTAAGGAGCTTTCTTATAATTAGCCTCTTCCTGACGGTTTCTTCCTTTATGTTTTTTCTTTTCAGCAGATTACTGCATATACTGATACTCAATTCAAACATACATTTCAGAATTTTTGATATAGTTGACATTGATATATTTTCAGTAATCTCCTTTGCTGCGGCTGCCATGCTACTGGTTGGTTTCAGCATCTATATGCTCAGGCTTGTGAAATTTTGTAAAAACCTGCCTCTCAGAGTGGTAATCCCATCAATGATTATAGCGGGCTTACTTATATGCCTGCTTAATATCCTGTCAGGACAGCGTCTACTGGTCCCGGCTCTTGCCTACCTGCTACTTGCATTGCAGGCCTGGTTTTTCAGAAGTGGCAGCTCAAGGCTGATAAATATATCAGTAACCTTTGCTTTATTAGCCGCCGCTTACTCAGCCTATGTTATTCCTGACCTGACCTTTCAGAAAGAAACTGAGAACCTGAAGGTTATATCTGCAAATTTCAGCAATCAGAATGATATTTATGGTGAAGCCCTCCTTCTTGATCTGTGGCCGGAGCTCGAAGCCGACAGCCTGCTGCCCGCAATTATGAACCATAATTTTTTGAGTCCTGCAGAGGTTAACCTGGTTTACTCATACCTCGACAGTGTTTATTTTACAGGCTACTGGGATAATTATGACAGGATTTATACGATATGTGAGGATGATTCACCCCTGTATTTTGAGTCTGATACCCAGAGAGTGGAAAACTGCTTTGCTTTCTTCCGTGGAAGGGCAAAAGAAATGGGGGTGCCTGTGATCGACAGCAATTTGGTTTTCCTGGATAATAATTCAGGCAGACCTTATTATCTTGGATGCCTCTACTATCAAAGAGACGATGGTAATCAGAATGGTTTGTTCATCGAGCTTATCAACCTTGTCAGATATACCCAGACGGGCTACCCTGAGCTGTTGATGAATAAAGAGTTTGATAAACAGGCTAATACAGGGGATTATTCAATTGCCAAATATGTCCATGGCTCACTGGTACTGCAAACGGGTGAATATCCCTTTGACACCCGGTTGAGCCTCCCGGAAGATGCATCCACTACTTACCTGACATTGCCGGGCGACGAGAAGATGGAATTTTTTGTCTATACTGATAATGATATATCGGTTCTTGTGGCAAGGCCACTCCCGAATTTTATGGATATAGTCGTAACATTTACTTACCTCTTTATTGCTTTCTTCATCCTTTTCCTTGCAGTGCTGTTGATTCTAATGCCTCCGGAAAGTATTTTCCCGGGTAAAATGAATTTTACCCAGAAACTGCAGGTCGCTTTTATAAGCCTTCTACTTGGTACATTGCTGGCAATAGGAACTGTGGTGGTGATCCTGAGTATCAACCAGTATCGCGGGAAGCATTACGAAAATATTGAGGAAAAAATAGGATCGGTATACATTGAGCTTGAACATAAATTATCTGACCTTGATTCTCTTGACAGTGATTGGAGCGCTGAATCCTACGCCAACCTGGATGCCTTACTCGTCAAGTTTTCCAATGTCTTTAAGACGGATATCAACCTTTACGATACGCGGGGGCAGTTACTGGCAACATCGCGAAGGGAAGTTTTTGAGAAAGATCTCAAAAGTGAAAGAATGAATTTTGCTGCCTTCAATGAGCTGAAAAATAAGGGAGGGGCCCAGTATATTATTAACGAAAGGATAGGACGCCTTGAATATCTGTCGGCTTACTCAACCTTTGCGAATAACAGGAAAGAAATACTTGCCTATCTTAACCTCCCGTATTTCAATATGCAGAGCAGGATAAGCGAGGAGACATCAAACCTGATTGTGGCCATGATTAATTTTACCATGATACTCCTGGTAATTTCATTAAGTATTGCTGTTTTTATTTCTGTCAGAATAACCAGCCCCCTGAGGATGCTGCAACAGGGCCTGGCTTCAGTCCGGCTGGAAGAAAAAAGCAAGCCCCTGGAATACAGGGGTCATGATGAAATTTCAGAGCTCGTAAAGCAATACAATACCATGCTGGATGAGCTGCAGTCAAGCGCACTGAAACTGGCAAGGTCGGAGAGGGAGGACGCATGGAGGGAGATGGCCAAACAAATAGCCCATGAAATCAAGAATCCGCTTACTCCTATGAAGCTGAATGTGCAGCAGCTGTATAAAAAATATAAGGACAATCCGGAGAATTTTGAAGAAAGTCTTAAAAATTTCAAACAATACCAGATTGAACAAATAGATAATCTTTCTTCAATTGCGACTGAATTTTCGAGCTTTGCCCGGATGCCAAAGGCAAGCCCCGGGGAAACCAATCTGGTAAACCATATTAATGCCGTTGCTGATCTTTACAGTGATATAAAGAACATAGATTTTAATATCAATTTCAATGGTCTTAGCGAGGCAATAATATTTGCCGATAAAGAACAGGTAAACAGCATGCTTTCAAATATTTTCAGAAATGCAGTCCAGGCAATGCCGGGGAAGAGGAAGGGAATGATCAATGTGAGCCTTTCAGTAAATGAGCAGAAAGCGTTGATAAGAATAGAGGATAACGGAATGGGGATACCTGATGAGCTGAAAGATAAGCTTTTTACTCCTAATTTTACGACAAAATCATCAGGAATGGGACTTGGCCTTTCCATAGTAAAAAGGGTGGTCGAAACAGCTGACGGGAAGATATGGTTTGAATCAGAACCGGATAAAGGAACAGTGTTTTTTGTTGAGTTTCCTTTACTTTCTTATAAAAAGTGAATAAGTTCCTGACAGAATCCCGTTTTACAACTGAGATCCTTGCTTGATAAATACGATAAATTAGTTATATTAGCACTATTGAAGATCTGATAAATGGCCCGGTATCTTTTTAAGTATATTAAGTTAATTACACTGCTCTTTTTTATCGCTTCACTGACGGAGGGTAAGCTGCTGGCTTCGCCGCAACAGGAAATATCGGGAATAATCAACACATATTCGAGGGTTACTACAATAGAAGCAGCTGATGCTGTTATAGTTGATGACGTTACTGGTTTCAGTAACGGGGATACAGTCCTGGTAATGCAAATGAAGGGGGTTTCAATAATAACTGACCAGAGTTCTGTCTTCGGAAATTGGGATGGCTACCTTGGACAACCCGGGGATTATGGCGTAGGCTTTTATGAATTTATAATCATCGAGCAGGTAGAAACAGGTCCGAACAGGATCATTTTCAGGAATAACCTTGCAGGCTATGACGGCTATGATATCGAAGGCCTGATACAGATCATCAGGGTGCCCTCCTTTGAGAGTGCAACAGTGACAGCCGGACTGGAATGCCCTGCATGGGACAGCATAAGCGGTACAGGAGGTGTGCTGGCCATGATAGTTAATAAAAAACTTGAGTTGAATGCCGATATCGACGTTTCAGGTAAGGGCTTCAGGGGTGGAACGGTGGCCGCTATGGACGGAACACCCCAGCTTAACCCTGATTATTACTACCCTGAATCATCCTCACTTGCCGGAAGGAAGGGAGAAAGCCCTGCCAGCCACAGGAATGCCACTAACGAAATTATCAGCATTGAAAATTATGCAAAGGGTATCGGCAGATTATATTCCGGTGGAGGTGGTGCAACAGGTGAATATTCCGGTGGAGGTGGAGGAGCCGGTTTTGGTGACGGAGGGAACGGCTTCAGGCAGAGAACGGAAGGCTATAATGCCAGCGGACGCGGTGGAAGAATTGATGCAGCTGACTTTTCGACCAGGGTGCTTATGGGTAGCGGTGGCGGAGGAAGTGGTTTCAGCGGATCAGGTACAGGCTCCGGTGGTGCAGCAGGAGGGGGTATAGTACTTATATTGACTGATTCACTGTTGGCTAACGGACATACGATAAGGGCAAACGGAGACTCAGTGACTGTTGTGGCATCAGGAGATGGAGGAGCCGGTGGCGGAGGCGGTGGCGGCTCAGTAGTAGTGTCGGCAAGAACATACGCAGCCTCGGAGCTTACTATTGAAGCCAGGGGTGGGGCAGGAGGAAACAGCTCCGAAGCTTTTGGTACCGGCGGCGGGGGCGGAGGTGGCCTTATATGGCTGAGTGGCGATGGTACCCAAACCGAATTAAGTGTTAATGTTGCAGGAGGATCTGCAGGCATTATAAACTATCCCGCCGGAGCACCGCAAGGGAGCGCGGGAGGAGCAGGTATCATCAGGACAAACCTGAACTTATTGCTCAACGGCTTTCTGTTTAATTCCATAATATCATCCCTTACACAGTCACAAACCGATTCAATATGCTACGGGCAATCACCAAATAACCTGCTGGGAACCGAACCCGTTGGTGGTATAGAACCTTATATTTTCAGATGGGAGAGAAAGACTGATGAAGAAACTACCTGGTCTCAGGCCCCGGGATCAGGGAGCACCAGGGATCTCACAATCACGCTTCAGGAAACAGATACCGTACAGTACAGGAGGGTGGTCACCGACAGCAACACAACACCGGTCTCAGATACAAGTAAGGCTGTTACAATCATCGTTCAGCCATCGATAACAAATAACCTGGTGGGCTACGATACCATTATCTGCGCAGGACAGGACCCGGAACTGCTCATCTCTCAAAATGGATTACCGGGAGGCGGTAATAATATTTATAACTACAGGTGGATGGACAGCACTGAAATACAAAACTGGCAGACAGCACCTGGTACAGTCACTAATTTAGACTATGACCCTCCCGCATTGTCATCCACAACATATTATTCGAGAATAATCAGCTCCGGTATGTGTATTGATACCAGTAATATAGTTACTGTTGAAGTATTAGCCCCGGTCTCAAATAATACCATTGAATCTGACCAGCTTATATGCCACGATGACCTTTTCGATGACCTTACCGGATCAGATCCTGCTGATGGTGATGGTTCGTACAACTATCAATGGGTAAGCAGTACCGACCAGAATAACTGGGTGACAGCAGAAGGGACAAGTGATGGCAAAGATTATAACCCTGATGAAACATCGACAGATTTTCCCGGCGATAAATACTACAGGAGAATTGTTCTTTCAGGCTACCTGGACTGCTGTGTCGATACCTCTGCTCAGGTGCTTCTTACAAGCCTTCCCTCAATTGGCAATAATAACATTTTTGCCGACCAGGTAATATGCCAGGATTCAATACCTGCACCGCTTCTGGGAGACGAACCTGAAGGAGGCGACGGGATCAATTATGGCTATATCTGGGAAGACAGTACCCTCTTACAGTCATGGACTCCAATTGCCGGGGCCAACCAGGCAGACTATAACCCGCCGGCACTTACCGATACCACATGGTACCGGAGAATTGTTACCTCCTCTGTATGCGATGATACAAGTAATGTGGTCGTTATTAATGCGCACCCTGCAATATTAAACAATAATATAAGCACTCTCTCGGGACTTGTCGATACAACAATATGCCTGGGCCAGGTGCCTGGTAACCTCATAGGAGAAACTCCGGGAGGTGGCGATGGCTCTTACCTTTACGAATGGGAATACAGTACTGATCAGTTGATATGGAACACGGCTCCGGGAACAAATAACCTCGCCGGCTACAATCCGCCTGCCTTGCTTGAAAACACCTGGTACCGGCGCAAAGTGCTCTCGGGTGAATGTGCCCTTGTGAGTAATTTAATAAGTATTACAGTGCTGCCATTGATAACTGATAATTCAATTTCCTCTGATCAAATGACCTGCTACAATACTCAGCCTGAAATTATTACCGGGAGTAATCCGCTGGGGGGCGATGGCTCCTATTCCTACCTGTGGGAAGAGAGTACTGACAATGTCGGATGGTCAGCGGCAACAGGAAATAATAGCGGAATCGATTATCAGCCTCCTGCACTGACCGGCGAAACTTATTACAGGAGAACGGTTTTTTCGGGTCTGTCAGATTGTTGCCAGGACATAAGTAATGTAGTCCTGGTTGGTATTAATCCCTTGCCTGAAGGTGTGATAACTGCCGCCCTGGATACAATCTGTGCAGGTTCTGAGATAAGTATTGCATTGAACCTCACCGGTGCCGGGCCATGGACGGTAGTACTTAATGACGCTACGGACAATCTTCCTCCCTTTGAAGTTACAGCTTCACCGTATGAGTTCAATCATTCCCCGGTTTATTCAAGCAGCTATACTTTTGCATCAATTACTGATAATAATACATGTGAGGCAGTATCCATTAGCGGTTCACGTAGTGTTGTGGTATATCAGGTCCCGGTAGCCGATGCAGGAAATGACGATGAAGTATGCGGACTGGATTATACCCTTCAGGCAAATCCAGACACCGGGGATGGTTTATGGCTCAACTTCAGCGGAGCGATAGATAATATTACAGATGCCGGAGACCCGTCGGCAAGCCTTGGTGTAAACGCCTACGGGACTCATACTTTCTGGTGGAAGGAAACAAACTGGAACTGCGTGGACTCAGCCTCCGTTGATATAAGCTTCTGGGAGCCTCCATCCCCGGCCTATGCAGGCGAGGATGTACAGTTAAAACCATACCAGTTCACCTATACCCTCGAAGCCGGCGAAGCTGAAGTGGGAACGGGGACGTGGTCAGTCATACAGAGCCAGGGGAGCCCTGTATTTGATGACTATAATTTTGCTGGGACTATGGTACGGGGCCTCTTTTATGGTGATAATATACTGGAATGGAAAATAGTCAGCAGGGAAAATGTCTGTCCCACCGAAACAGACAGGGTAACCTTGAGTGTAAGCAGTGTTCTGGTCCCGGAAGGATTTTCTCCCAATGGAGATGCCTATAACCAGACATTTTATATTGAAGGACTGGAATATACGGATAATGAATTAATAATTACAAACATGGCAGGTGCCGTTGTTTACAGGACAACGAATTATTATAATGATTGGGAAGGAACCAATATGGATGGCAATCCACTGCCCGAAGGAACATATTATTATTTCCTCACCATAAAAGCGCCTCTGCAGGAGAAGCGTAGTGGTTATATTATAATAAAGAGATAATATGAAGAGGATAATACATATAGCATTCTTTCTGCTGATTACCCTGACCGGTCTTAAGGCTCAAAATTATCCTGTTTACAGTCAGTACCTCCTTGACGGCCTCGTTATTAACCCTGCCTATACAGGAACAAGAGAAGCGCTGGCTTTATCACTATCTTTCAGGAAGAAGTCAATGAATTTTGACGGCGCCCCCTCAATGGGGACCTTTTCAATGCATTCGCCGCTGAAAAATGATCGTATCGCTCTTGGCATGATGGCCCACTACCAGACCTACGGCGTAACAAGCAAGGCAAGTATCTTTGCGCAGTATGCCTTCCATATCAAAACAAACAGGGGGAGATGGTCACTGGGCCTCAAGGCAGGTGCAGATATGGTTAACAATGATTATTACAATGTAACAACAGTAGATCCTGACCCGGCATTCACCGGGGCAGTCTCTTCATATACCTTGCCAAACGTGGGTGTTGGGGTATACTACAGCTCACAGTTATTTTTTGCCGGCCTGGCAGTGCCTGAATTGTTCAGCTACCGTGAAAAAAGCAGCAACAGCGGCTACGAAATTTATCATGATTATGAGAATTATTATTTTATGGGCACCGCCGGAGGACTATTCACCTTTACCAGGGGATTGAAATTTAAACCTTCTACACTCGTAAGGTATTCTTTGAATAATCCCCTCATGATTGACCTCAACGGTAACTTCATTATTTCTGATTTCCTTTGGCTGGGTTTTTCATGGAGGCTGGGAGAGGAGGTTCTCGTCGGGATAGTGGAGTTTCAGATTAACCAGCAGTTGAGACTGGGATATGCATATGAATACAATCTGGGCAACATAAGCACCTTTGTCGGGGGAACCCACGAAATAGCACTACTGTTTGAGTTCGGGAAAACAGTGAGTGCAGCTAATCCACGATATTTTTAAAATGAGCAAACTGAGCCCTTTTTACATATCGCTCCTTTTTTTTATCTTGCCTGTAATAAACCTGCATGGCCAGGTCAGCCATATGATCAAAGTTGAAAAACTATCCATTAATACGAACCAGTTTAATGAAATAGCAGCTGTCCCTGTAAGCGGCGGCATTGTCTTTTGTTCCGACAGGCGCATATCCGGGGTGGTTAATAATAAAACCTTTGACGGCGACCGGGTATACAATATTTTTTATGCTGAACGGGAGGATACAATGAAATGGGGCCAGCCCGGAATATTTTCAAAAGACCTGCAGACATTATTTAACCAGGGACCCTTTTGCTTCAGCCCTGACGGCAGACAGATTTACTATACAAGTGATGTGGAAAGAGGCAATAATGCCTTCGAGAGGGATTTTAAGAACAGGCGCGGGATACTCATTGCGGAAAAAACAGCTGATGGCTGGTCCGAACCAGTTGCTTTTGAATATAACGATCCTCTGTGGAACACCGGTCATCCATGCCTGAGCATTGACGGCAACTACCTGTTCTTTTCATCTGACAGGCCGGGAGGCTTTGGAGGCTCCGACATTTACATGTGCAGGAGGCAAGATAATAAATGGACTGAACCGGAGAACCTCGGACCCGAAATAAACGGTACGGGATCTGAACTGTATCCCTGCTTCACGGCTGCAGGTGAACTATATTATGCGTCAGACCGTGAGGGAGGGATAGGAGGCCTGGATATCTACAGCTCCCGGATGATAAGCAGGGGATGGACAAAGCCTGTATTACTGCCTGAACCTGTAAATTCTTCAGACGATGATTTCAGCCTTGCAAAGAGACATAATTCCACCGAAGGATTCTTCGCATCAAACAGGGGCCGGTCTGATGATATCTATATGTACTCGTCATCGATCAGAAGAATGAGTGAATGTAATGAACTCGTTTATGACAGCTACTGCTGGGAATTCGAGGATGAGAACTCAGCAAAGGCTGATTCCATGACTTTCGTCTATGAGTGGGATTTTGATGATGGTACTGTTATAGAGACAACGGAGACGAGAGCCGAACATTGTTTCAGCCAGCCGGGTGTCTATCTTGTTAAGCTCCATGCCATAGATACCATAACAGGTGAAGTGCGGCGAAATGAAGCAACCTACCTCCTTGAGGTAAAAAGAACAGAACAGGCCTTTATTACTGCACCGGATACTTGTTTCGCAGGTGAGGCAGTAAGCATAGATGCCTCCGGGACCTATCTCCCTGACTGGGATATTGAATCATACTACTGGAATTTTGATGACGGTACCGCTGCACAGGGTATGAGCAATGAAAAAATATATTTACTGGAAGGATCTTATGATGTTCAGCTTATAATAAGCTCGTTCCCTGATGCTGAAGGAAATATACGCGAAATATGCGTTACAAGAACTATTGTGGTGAAAAGAAGATGATCTTGGGAATTATACTATTTTTGCACTGATTATGAGGGATGCACAATATATATACAGATTAATACTGCTTATTGGCTTAACGCTTCCGATAATGCCCTGCGCTGCACAACCGGTACCTGCCAATGACGAGAATATTCCTTACCTGATGACTTTCGGATGTGAGGGTGAAACCTCCTGGGGAGACGATGACTTTTCACAGACATTTTTCTTTAAAATACCTCTTTCATACTCCCAGCCTTTCTATATACGGGTATATGACCCCGATATTGGGGGTAATGTGGATGAGATTAACGGGGTATGGGATACAAGGATGTCCTATTCGGTTTACGGAGGGAAGGATTGCTGGAGTGATGAAGATGCAAGGGGTATCAGTCCTGAAGGTAACTACCGCAGCGGTACCCTGCTGGCATCAAAGGTGTTCGGAATGGATAACAGGTATGATGACGCCTGGTATACTTTTGGCCCTTTTAACCCCACGGAGGGAGAACTCGTTGAAGCCTTCGGTGGCTATATCTTTAAGATTATCTGTGAGGGTCTGACGGGTGAGGACGGTAACCTGTACAGGTATTATCTGAGTACGGAACAGGATGATAACAGGGCACTTGAGGACGGTAATGCCTTTACCTACGAATATTCCTTCAGGATGTGGAATAATAATGAAAATATTTCACATATCTATCCCTATATTGACACAGCCACCATATATGTAAAACAGGTTAATTTTGACTGGGACGATGACGGCTACATAAGGGTGGTGTCGCGCGTGAAAAGAGGACTGCTCGCCACACACTCAGATGAGGATGACTGGGCAGAAAGTAAAATAAGGATAGAAGAGGAGGAAATTAATTCATCACTCGACTTCCAGTTTATAAAAAAAAGACCCGAACTTGTTAGAAATAATAATGTTGTTATATCCGTAGAAAACCAGTACGGTGAATACCTTGAATTTTTTACCATTCCTATCGGGGGTGTGCCTGTCTATAATCCCAGTATTAAAGCGAAACCATTAGAAAAATAGCATTTTAATGATCCGGAAGTTACTTTTTAAAAATTCGATGATCTTATTCTTAATATCATCAAGCTCTTTCTTGTCCCTTGCACAGACCTACCAGTTTAAAAATTATGGTGAAAATGAAGGACTGCCCGGGCGGTTCATATATACATTAAACCAGGATAAGGATGGATTTATGTGGCTTGGAACTGACAGGGGACTATGTTATTTCGATGGTTTTGACTATCATATGACCTATGTTTCAGATACACTTGAGACACATTTTCCTGTGGCATCCTATGAAACAAAAGACGGGAAAATATACTTTGGCTTTAATGATGGCACAGTGCACTATACCGAAAAGCGCCAGCTGCTGCAAATACAGGGCATTAAGACCGGAAGGATTAATGATATAGTTGAAAACAGTGATTCCTTGATTTTCATAATTACCCAGGCTAACGGCATTTATGTTTTTGATCCGGGAAAGCCGGAAGAAACAATATCCCTTGAGAATCCTGTGAATGATCTGCTCTACTGTGCCGGATTTACTGATAAGGGCACCATGCTGCTGGGTACGCAAAACGGACTGGTACTATGTGACTATTCAGAAGGGGAATTGAAATTAATATCTGAAGTTGAGGAGCTTAATTATTCCAAGGTCCAGGCTATACAGAAAGGCAGCAGGCCGGATCTTTATTTTATCGGCACTGAAGACGACGGTGTCTATGCTGCCCTTATTAATTCCTCCGGTGTCAGTTTGGAAAGAATAGGAGAAGAAGATATTTTTTCAAGATCAAATGTGCAGTCTCTTATGATGGGCCGGGGGGGAGCCCTGTGGATTTCAACCTTCGGGAACGGGCTCATTAAATCTGAAATTGACAGTGTAAACAATAATGTAAAATCTTATGAGACTCTCAGTGTTAACTCAGGACTTGGAAGCAACGATATAAAAACCAGCTATGAGGATGTATGGGGAAATTTATGGATAGGGTATTATGGGAACGGGATTTCAGTACTTAGGTCTGAAGCATATAAATTTTACCGGCCAGGGAATGATGAGAATAAGAATAATATAATATATGTAGGCGAAGCCGGAGATTATGCATTTGCCGGTACAGCTTCGGGTTATCACCTGTTTGACACTGATAATGAGCGTATAATCAGCTACACTGACCTTGGCAGTTCTGTCAGGGGGGGAAGAATCTCTGATTATTTTATTTACAATGACGGATCAATTCTGCTTGGAACGGAAGGACAGGGGGTTTTCAGGAGGGATAGCCGGGGGGGGACACAGCTACTGTTCAGGTCAGATAATAATATGGAAAACTACATAGCAGATATCCTTGATGAAGCAGGATACATATGGCTTGGGACAAGGGGAGGCCTTATTGCCATAAATAAACAGACCGGAGGTATAAGCCGCTTTACCACATCAGAAAAGCTGCCACACAACAATATAAACCAGGTAGTCCCACTGGGCGATGGAAATGTTATAGTGGCTACGGAGAGTAACAGGCTCTATCAGGTTAATCCCCGCGAAGGTGTTTCATCAGGCAGGGCTGTCATTCACGGTGGTGCCAGGAACGTATTCCAGTCCTTCGATGTGGAAAAGCAGGATAAAATATGGGGTGCCACAAGGGGCCAGGGCGTCTTTTGCTTTGAGAGTGATGCCGTCTTGAGCATTACAAGCCGCAGTGGCCTGTACTCAGACTATTGTTACAGTATCCTCTGCGACAGCAGGAACAATATATGGGTAGGTCACCGGAGAGGGTTTTCAGTCTATAACCAGACCAGTGATGAAATAAAAACCTTTGTTGACATTTTCGGAACAGGAGCCGACTGCAACGAGAATGCACTTTTCGAAACATCCGAAGGCTATGTACTTCTCGGAACCACAGAGGGTTTCATGGTATATAAGCCTGATAAGGACAGGCTGAAACAAAAACCCCCAAAAACAAATATAGTGTCGGTAACCATAAACGACAGTATAATGCCTCTGAAAGAGGTGTATAACCTGCCTTACAGTCCGAGGCACATGATAAAAATTGACTATGTGGGTCTCAATTACTCAGATCCTGAGAAGGTATATTACAGCTATAGCATGGAGAATTATGATACGGAATGGTGCGATCCAACCTACTCCAGGACCGTGACATACAGGCTGGGTGACGGCAGTTACCGTTTTAACATACTTGCGTATAGCTTTGAGGGACTTTCAGATAACCAGACCGAAAGTTTTCTGATCAACATAAAGAAACCTTTCTGGAGAACATGGTGGTTTATTTCTGCTGCAGCCCTCTTACTGGTGGTGACAGTGATAATTATAATAAAGGTGCGTGAAAGAACCCAGGCCAGGGTAAAAAAATTCCTCGAAGAAGAGCTGGCAGAACGTACAAAGGAAGTGGTGAAACAGAAGGAAGAAATAGAATACCAGAACAGGGAAATAACCGATAGCATAAATTATGCACAGAGAATCCAGGCCAGCCTGCTGCCCCCTGTTAAAAGACTGACTGATAATTTCCGGGGTTCATTCGTGTTTTACCGCCCGAGAGATATTGTAAGCGGTGATTTTTACTGGTTCGACACCTTGAAAAATGGTAAAATAATGATAGTATGTGCTGATTCAACAGGCCATGGAGTGCCGGGAGCCTTCATGTCAATGATAGGATCTTCACTGCTGCAGGAGATAGTCAACAGGAAAGAAATTACACGGCCTTCGCAGATATTACACGCCCTGGACAGTGAAATTACCACCACGCTTAACCAGACAGGTGATGACACTTCGAACGACGGGATGGATATGGTTGTATGCGAATATAACCCGGAAACACGCCTGCTGAGGTTTGCGTCTGCCCTTCGTCCGGTGATAATCATAATGGATGACGAACAGTATTATATCAGGGGTAATAAGAATTCAGTTGGAGGTGAATATATGGAAGAGAAATATTTTGATGACCAGGAGTATTATCTCAAAGAAAATGATTCTGTATATTTATTTTCAGATGGCTACCCTGACCAGTTCGGAGGAGAAGATGGTAAAAAGCTTAAAATAGTAAGGCTGAAGAGACTGATTGAAAATATCAGGGATCTGAACATGGATGAACAGTATGCCAGAGTGAATGAGTATTTTGATGAATGGAAAGGAGACTATCCCCAGGTTGATGATGTATTGCTGATGGGCTTTAAAATATAAATTCTCCCCTGATTATTATTTTTCACACGGACCCTCCAGTCCGAAAGGTATCTGACAGCTGGAAGCAATATTGCTTTCATTACCTGCCCTGTCCTTAACGTAAAATTCGTACATAATGGTGTCGGTGAGTCCATAGAAAAAATACAGGAAGGTAATTTCTATTGTCCCCTGAAGAATCTTGTTCTGTCCTTCCCTTTCCATGTAGGGGATTCGGTAGTCAGAGGGATCGTTGGGATCGGATTCGTCCACTTCTGAAAAAACACCGCCTTCCTTTTTATAAAGTGAGAAGAAAAGGTTGGTGGTATCAGTCTCTCCTGCAACCGGTTGCTTCAGTCCAAGATCACCATCACCGTCTTCAAAATAAAATTCAAGTATGCCTGCCTTGGCAAGATTTCCCAGCAGATCAATGGTATCATACATGGTAAATTGCCTGAATTCAATATATGGTTCCGGCGGAAGTTGTTTTATCTTCTCGCAAGCGTTCAAAAATGAGAGAGATAAAGCAGCAATAAATAATATAAATGCCAGATATTTCATACTAGACTTCAGTATCAAAAATTACACCAAAATAACTATTTTTTTCTAAAAAATATTTTTATGGGAACCCCGGTAAACTCATACTTTTCTCTGAGCCTGTTTTCAAGGAACCTTTTGTACGGTTCCTTTATATATTGCGGATGATTGCAAAAGAAAGCGAACGAGGGATAAAAGGTAGGGAGCTGACTGATGTACTTAATCTTAATATATTTTCCCTTGTTGGAAGGGGGTGGATTATTTTGTATAATAGGCAGCATATAAGTATTCAAGGATGAGGTTGTTACCTTCCTTGTCCGGTTGTTATAGACGCGTATGGCCTCGTTGATCACCTTGTGTATCCTTTGTTTCTGTATGGCCGATATAAAAAGCAGGGGATAGTCAGTGAAGGGTGCTGTTTTTTCTTTTATCTTTTTTTCGATCTGCCTGGCTGAATTTGAATCTTTTTCAGCAAGGTCCCACTTGTTAACGAGAAGGACCAGACCCTTGTTATTGCTCAGAATGATATTCATAATGTTAAGGTCCTGTGATTCAATACCAATTGTGGCATCAATCATCAGCAGGCAAATATCGGAATTTTCAATGGCCCTGATTGCCCTCAGGGTGGAGTAAAACTCAACATCCTCATTGACCTTTGCTTTTTTTCGCAACCCTGCTGTGTCTATCAGCAGAAATTCATGTTCAAATTTTTTATAGTGTATAAAAATTGAATCTCTTGTTGTTCCTGCTATGGGCGTGACAATATTCCTGTTTTCGCCTGTAAGGCTGTTCAGGAGGGATGATTTTCCCACATTGGGTCTTCCCACCACTGCTATTTTCGGCATCGTCTCCTCTGCTTCCTCCGGGCTTTCGGGCAGCTTGCTGACTATACTGTCGAGAAGATCTCCAGTACCCGAGCCATTGATTGATGATACGGGAAAATAATCACCCAGTCCCAGCTTATAGAACTCGGCGGCATCAAGCAGGCGGCTGTTATTATCAACCTTGTTGACCACCGGAATGACATTTTTCCCCGATCGCCTGAGCATATTTGCAACAGACATGTCAAGGTCGGTTAAGCCGCTGGCAACATCAACCATAAACAGGATTAAGGAGGCTTCTTCTATTGCTATCTCAACCTGCCTGTTTATTTCACTCTCAAAAACATCATCTGAGTTACTTACATAGCCTCCCGTGTCAATTACTGAAAATACCCTGCCATTCCATTCCGACTTGCCATAATGCCTGTCACGCGTTACCCCGCTCATTTCATCAACAATGGCTTCCCTTGACTCGGTGAGCCTGTTAAACAGGGTTGACTTGCCAACATTGGGCCTTCCTACTATTGCTACTATATTGTTCATAATAATTTTTCAATAACCAAATTTCTTCAGAGCCCCGGGCTTGTCGCGCCAGTCTTTGCTTACCTTAACATAGAGTTCAAGGTATACTTTTTTTGCTATGAACTCTTCTATGTCCATTCTTGCCTCCGTGCCCGTCTTTTTCAGCATCTTCCCGCGGTGGCCAATAATGATACCTTTCTGGCTGTCCCTGGTGACATGGATCAGTGCTCTTATATTTACTATCCTTTCCTCTTCCCTGTACTCCTCAATTTCAACCTCCACCGAGTAAGGAATCTCCTTCCTGTAGTTCCTGAGTATTTTTTCGCGTATTATCTCTTTTACAAAGAACCTCTCATACCTGTCGGTAAGCTGATCCTTTGGGAAATAGGGCGGTCCTTCAGGCAGCCTGTCAAGGATAAGCTTGAAAAGGTTATCTGTGTTAAATTTCTCCCTGGCTGAAAGAGGCACTATAGTGGCCCCGGGCATGATGCTTTTCCACCTCTCAATAAGAAGCTCAAGCTTTTCCTGGTTACTGAGGTCTATTTTATTTATCACCAGTATGACGGGAACGTCAGAATTTATCACCAGGTTCAGGATTTCCCTGTTTTTATCTATTGTCTCATTTACATCAGTGACATAGACTATCAGGTCAGCATCGGTAAGGGCGGTAAATACCGATTTCATCATCGCTTCCTGGAGTTTGTAGGCGGGCTTTATGATACCGGGGGTATCGGAGTATACGATCTGGAAATCCTCACCATTAACTATACCCAGTATTCTGTGCCTGGTTGTTTGCGATTTCGATGTAATTATAGACAGCTTTTGCCCCACAAGGGCATTCATTAGGGTTGATTTGCCCACATTGGGATTACCCAGGATATTTACAAAACCCGATTTATGAACCATATATGCTTAATATTATGATCTTTTCAGGATATTTATTTCTTTTTCCGTCAGGAATCTCCATTTACCCCTTTGAAGATTCTTTTTTGTGAGGCCTGCAAAAGATACACGGTCAAGCTTTTTTATTCTGTAACCCAGTACTTCAAACATTTTCCTTACCACCCTGTTCTGGCCTGAATGTATTTCCATGCCAACCTGTGTCTTGTCTTCAGGATCAGGATAAGCTACGGCATCAGCGGCCACAAGCTCACCTATATCAACTCCTTCGGTAAGACTTATCATGTCATTCTTTGTAAGAGGACGGTTCAGGTGTACATGGTAAACCTTCTTTTTACCGTGCGACGGGTGAGTGAGTTTTTTTGTCAGCTCCCCGTCATTGGTGAAAAGGAGCACACCTGTTGTATCTTTATCGAGCCTTCCCACCGGGTATACCCTTTCGCTGCAGGCGTTTTGTATCAGGTCGCTAACAAGCCTGCCTGCATGAGGATCATCCATTGTACTGACATAACCTGCCGGTTTATTGAGAAGTATGTATACTTTCCTTTCCGGGTTGAGCAGCCTGCCTTTATATTTTACTTTCGCTTTGATTGAAACCTTCGTCCCCAGGTCGGTAACTATTTTCCCGTCAACGCTTATCTCCCCGTCGGAGATTAGCTTGTCGGCATCTCTGCGGCTGCATACACCACTGTTGGCAACGTATTTGTTCAACCTTATCATTTCATCCCCTGCGGGTGTTTTCTTTACAGCCCTTTTTTGCCTGTCATTCATTGCTTTATAATTTCGGATGCAAAGGTAAGGATAATTAATAAATTATTAGCCTCAACCTTAGCCTCTATTATCGCCCTCCGCATAAACTTCCGGTTAAGCTCCCATGAAAGATTTAACTCTTTAAATCACCCCCTCAAAATAATTTTTTGCAATTTTGTTGCCTGACAGGAAAAAATAATCTTCAAACTCAATCAAAAAACATGTCATTAATAAAGTCAATATCGGGTATAAGGGGAACAATAGGAGGCAAACCGGGTGAGGGTCTGAGTCCTCTTGATGTGGTCAAATATACTGCTGCCTATGCTGAATGGGTATTGAGGAGCGTAAATAAGCGGAAAGCAATGGTGGTCACGGGGAGAGATGCCAGGCCCAGCGGTGAGATGATAAACAAAATCATCACTGCCACTCTCACGGCTATGGGCATAGATGTGCTGGATCTTGGACTGGCTACCACTCCTACCGTCGAAATTGCCGTAGCATCTGAAAAGGCCTCAGGAGGGATTATACTGACGGCCAGCCATAACCCTGTGCAGTGGAATGCCCTTAAATTATTAAACGGCAAAGGCGAGTTTGTGACTGCGGCTGACGGAGCTGAAATACTGGAAATAGCAGAATCAATGGATTATTGTTTTACCTCTTATGATAAGATTGGAAAGCTTGTGCATACGGGTGATTATAATAAAAAGCATATTGAAATGCTCCTTGCCCTGCCGGATATAAATGTAGAGAAAATAAAGGAACGGGACTTCACTGTGGTTATTGACTGTGTTAATTCCGTGGGCGGTTTAATATTACCTGACTTACTCAGGAGCCTGGGAGTGAAAAATATTATAGAAATATTTACGGAACCAACAGGAATATTCCCGCACAATCCGGAGCCACTACCGGAAAACCTGGGTGAACTCAGAAAGACTGTCATAAGCAGGGGGGCTGATCTTGGCTTTGTTGTTGATCCGGATGTTGACAGGCTGGCGATTGTCTCGGAGGATGGTACCTGCTTCAATGAAGAGTATACCCTTGTCGCCTGCGCTGATTACATTCTTTCAAAACAAAAGGGGAACACCGTGAGCAACATGTCTTCAAGCAGGGCCCTGAGAGATATAACTGAAAAACATGGCGGCAAATGGTATTTTTCTGCCGTAGGTGAGGTAAATGTGATTGCAAAAATGAAGGAGGTGGAGGCCGTGATAGGCGGTGAGGGGAACGGTGGTGTTATTTACCCTCCACTTCATTACGGGCGTGATGCCCTGGCAGGAATAGCTCTTTTCCTGTCATTGCTGGCGGAAAGTGAACTCACCTGCTCACAGTTAAAGGCAACTTACCCGGATTATGTTATTTCCAAAAACAGGATAGACCTTCCGGATAGCAGCATGGCAGAAAAAATTATCAGAAAAATAAATGAAGAACTGGAGCAAAAGGTTGTAAGTAAGGAAGACGGGCTGCTTCTTGAGGATGAAAGAGGATGGGTGAACATCAGGAAATCCAATACTGAACCAATATTAAGGATTTATTCCGAAGGGAAAACCAGTCAGGATGCCGACCGGCTTGCAGAAGAAATCATAAAATTTGTTAAAAAAATAATTTAACAAGCACTTATTTGTGTTTGATGGAATAAAAGCCTCATTCTGTTTGTCAACTTTATTGATGGAACAATTTATTAATTCCATTGTTAATAATTGTTAAATAGGTATTTAATATAATTTATGCGGATTTAGTAGAATAAAATTTTAATAATTTCGCAACGATTTTTTTTGATTTGTACAAACTTATAAAATAATGAAGAAGACTTTAATTATCTCAGGAATAGTAGTAGTAGTTGCAATAATTGCTCTTATTGTATTTAACCGTCTTACTAAAAAGGACGAGATTGCACTTCTTTTTGCTGAGGCCAACAGGGGAACTTTTGAGATTCTTGTATCGACCACCGGGGAACTGCAGGCAGAAAATTCAACTGATATTGAGGGGCCCCAGGGCCTTGGAGGAAGGAATATGAGGTTCAGGGATATAACAATACAGGACCTCATACCCGAGGGAACCGTTGTCCAGAAGGGCGATTATGTGGCTACACTTGACCGTTCAGATGCCGATAACAGCCTGAAAGATGAGCTGGATGAACTTGAGCAGATGGAGAATGACTACGAAATGAAGAAACTGGATAGCACCATTACCCTGGGCGACCTGAGGGATGATATCCTTAATCTGAAATTCAATATGGATGAGGCTGAGATTACCCTCGAACAATCCAAGTATGAACCTCCTACTACCATAAGGCAGAACAGGATAAACCTGGATAAAGCATCAAGGGCCTACGACCAGGCATTGAAAAATTATGAGCTCAAGGTTCAGCAGGCAAAGGCTGATATGAGGGAGGCTTACCTGGAACTGCAAAAACAGAGGGAGACTGTAAATCAAATGCAGGACGTGCTTAAGGAATTCACCGTAACTGCACCTGCACCGGGAATGGTTATCTACAAACGGGAATGGAGCGGTGAGAAACGGAAAGTGGGATCGAGCATCAGTCCCTGGGACCCGGTTGTGGCCACCCTGCCTGATATGTCATCTATGATATCAAAAACCTATGTTAATGAAATAGATATAAGCAAGGTCAGCCAGGGGCAGCCTGTGAGAATTACGGTTGATGCTTTTCCCGATAAAAGATACTCGGGGAAGGTGATAAGCGTGGCTAACATAGGGGAGCAATTGCCAAATACTGATGCAAAGGTTTTCGAGGTTATCATAAAGCTTGATGCCGTGGAGTCAATACTCAGACCTTCAATGACAACAGGTAACCAGATAGTTACAAAAACATTTGAAAATGTTATCTCTATTCCTCTTGAATGTGTTCATGCTACCGAGGACAGTATACCCTATGTCTATCGCAGAAACGGGACAAGACAGGTTGTTGTTCTTGGTGAGTCAAATGAAAACAGGGTGATAGTGGAAGAAGGTCTGGAGGAAGGAGAACAGCTCTATCTCAGCATACCTGAAGAACCGGAAACATTTAAGCTCACCGGGGAGGAACTGATTGAAAAAATTCGTGAGAAAGAGAGACTGAAAAGGGAAGAGGAAGAAAAAAGGGAAAAAGAAATCGAAGAACGAAATAATCGTGGCTCACAGCAGATGACTCCCGAGATGAGGGAACGCTTAATGAATATGAGCGAAGAAGAAAGAGAGCAGATGCGCAGTAGGTTGCAGCAGCAAGGAGGTGGCCAGGGCCAGGGAGAAGTGCGGGAACAATCTGCCAACAGCTGATAAACCAGCACTTTTTAAATCATTTTTATTGAACTGATATGAGAAAAAGGTATTTGCATGATGTGGTAATTGCTTTTGAGGCAATTCTGGCTAATAAACTGAAATCTATTTTAACAGCCCTGGGTATTATTTTTGGTGTCGCGGCTGTTATAAGTATGCTTGCTATCGGTAAGGGGGCACAACAGGAAATTCTTGAGCAAATTAAGATGGTTGGTGTCAATAACATACTTATAAGCCCCATAATTAAATCCGATGATTCCTCAAATGAAGAAGGTGAGAAACAGCAGAATAAATTCAGCCCCGGACTCACCCTTTATGATGTGGATGCCATCAGGGAGATACTGCCATCGGTAAAAAGTATAAGCCCGGAAATATCCTTTAATTCCACAGTTGTGCTGAACGGGATGAATTATCCTGCCAAACTGGTGGGCGTAAAGAATGACTATTTTGACCTCTATAACCTACCCCTTAACCATGGTACCATTTTTAATGATTACCAGGAACAGCATGGTATACAGGTGTGTATAATAGGAGCAAATATCAGGGCTAAATTTTTCAGCAAGGTCGACCCGGTGGGTCAGTATATAAAATTCGACGGCGTATGGCTTAAAGTAATTGGTGTGCTCGAACGTACCAACGTGGACCTTACCGGCTTCGAGGAAACAGGTGTCAATGTTTATAATGACAATATCTACATTCCTGTTAAAACAATGTTGCTCCGCTACCAGAACAGGGAACTCCTTACAAAGAAACTTACCACCGAAGCCTCCACCCAGGTTATGGCAATGGGTCACGGAAGGATGATGAGCCGTACTGTAAGCAGCGGCTCTGATCCTTCACAGTCATCCTCAACCAACTACCACCAGCTCGACAGGATAGTGGTGCAGGTGGCAGAAACCGAACAGCTGAACCCTTCAACAGAAGTTCTCAGCCGTATGATGATGAGAAGACATATGAATGTGAAGGACTTTGAAATAACCGTCCCTGAATTATTGCTCAAACAACAACAGAGGACAAAAGATGTTTTTAACATAGTTCTTGGGGCAATAGCCAGCATCTCACTTGTGGTGGGTGGTATTGGAATAATGAATATAATGTTTGCATCGGTAATGGAAAGGATAAAGGAAATCGGAACACGTATGGCCATTGGCGCAAAGAAAATGGATATCGTGGTGCAATTCCTCTCCGAAGCTATCCTGATAAGTGTTACCGGTGGTTTTATTGGTGTTTTCATTGGAATCGTACTCTCCAAACTGATAGATGAAATTGCGGGAATACTGACAATTGTATCACCATTCTCAGTAATCGTCGCTTTTGGCGTTTCTGCCGCCGTAGGAGTTATATTCGGATATTCACCGGCCAAAAGGGCATCTGAAAGAGATCCTATAGAATCACTCAGGTACGAATAAAAATCAATCATTGTTATGAAGCGAATATATTTTTTCTTGTTACTTGTAGCCTTTATAGGCTCAGGTAAGCCGGTTTATTCACAGGAAGTTAAAAGACTGACTCTTGAAGACGTTATCAAACTCTCCGAAGACCAGTCCTTACAGGGCATCCTGGCAAAACATATGTTCAGGGCCAGCTATTGGCAGTACCGGACATTCAAGGCCGAATACCTGCCTTCATTGACCCTTACCGGTACCTTCCCCGAATATAACAGGATATATGAAAAAGAATATGACTACAGTACAGGCAAGGAGTATTATGTCGAAAAAAATACCAATAGCCTGCTCGGACAACTTTCACTGTCGCAAAATATAGGCTTAACGGGTGGTAGTATCTCTCTCCAGTCTGACCTCAGGAGATTTGATGTCCTGGGTGAAGACGGGTCAACACAGTATATCTCAACACCCGTCAGTATCAATTTTAACCAGCCCCTTTTCAGGTTTAACGAACTCAAATGGCAAAAACAAATTGAACCTCTTAAATACGAGGAGGCAAAAAAATCTTACCTGTCTAACATCGAGGAAGTGCATCTGAATGCCGTCCGGAGATTTTTTCAGCTGGCACTGGCGCAGATAAATATGGAAATTGCCAATATGAATTATGCCAATGCTGACACTCTTTACCGGCTTGCACAGGGAAGGTATAACCTTGGTACCATAGCTGAAAATGATATGCTGCAGATGGAACTCTCATTCCTTAATGCTGAGACTTCAAGGAATGAGTCCAGAAATAATCTTAACGACATGAAGCAAAGATTGTCCTCCTTCCTGGGTTATACAGAAAATGTGGAGATAGAATTGATAATACCAAATGAAATACCAACTTTCAATGTTAGTGCTGATAAGGTGCTCAACCTGGCACTTGAAAATAACCCGGATATAATCTCCTACCAGGTGCAGCTGCTCGAAGCCAACATGAATGTGGCCCAGGCAAAAGCAGAAAGAGGACTGAATGCCAATATGAATATAAGTTATGGGCTGCAGGGACAGGACCTGATAATACCGGGAGCCTACCAGGCCCTTGATGACCAGCAGCGTGTCAGCATAGGCTTCTCAATACCCATAATGGACTGGGGACTTCGCAGGGGCAGGTACCGAATGGCTCAGTCATCACAGGAAGTAACAAAAACCCAGGTTCAGCAGTCAATGATCGATTTTGAGCAACAGTTATTTCTTGATGTGGCACAGTTTAACCTCCAGGAGGACCAGGTGCGCATAGCAGCCAAATCAGATACCGTGGCAATGAAAATGTATGAAGTCACAAAACAAAGATTCCTTATTGGCAATGTTGATGTCCTGGAATTGAATAATGCCGATACCAAAAAAGATGAAAACAGGAGGGGCTATATACAGTCACTGCAGAATTACTGGACCTACTATTATAACATCCGCAGCCTTACTCTTTTCGACTTTCAAGCTAATAAGCCCATTGAATATGATTTCGATGAACTTATAGCAGAATAGGAAAAAATTAATATCTTTGCCCGTCCGTTTAGGACCCGGATGCAAATATTGATTTTTAGCAAAATATAAAACACTTTGAAATGCAAAACAAAGGAGCTATTCTGTTTCTGGCTATAGCACTGGCACTGGTGAGCATATACCAGCTTTCTTTCACCGTAGCATCTTATAACGTTAAGCAGCATGCTAAAGAGTATGCCGGCGGAGACCTTGTGAAAGAGGTGCAGTACCTCGATTCAATATCATCACTTCCCAAGGCCGAATGGAGCTTCCTGGGTAATACCTTCAAGGAAGTGCAGTCAAAAGAGCTGAACCTTGGTCTTGACCTTAAAGGTGGTATGAACGTGGTCCTGGAAGTTTCAGTGGAAGAAATTATCAGGGCTCTTTCGAATTATAATACCGATGAAAACTTCAACCGCGCCCTGGAATTGGCAAGGCAGAAACATATGGAAAGCCAGCGTAACTATGTTGAACTTTTTGGCGAATCTTTCGAAGAACTTGATCCCAATGCAAGCCTGGCAGCTATCTTCGGAACAATGGAACTACGGGATAAGGTCAATTTTAATTCCACAAATGCTGAAGTGCTGGATGTGCTCCGTGAAGAAACAGAGAGTGCCATCGATAATGCATTTAATATTCTCAGGAGCAGGATCGACAGGTTTGGTGTAGCCCAGCCTAACATATCAAGACTTGAGGCCGCAGGACGTATACTGGTCGAATTGCCGGGAGTAAAAGACCCACAGAGGGTCAGGGAACTCTTGCAGGGGACGGCAAAGCTGGAATTCTGGGAAACATATGAGAATTCGGAGGTCATTGGTTACCTCATGGAAGCAAATAAGCTTCTTGCTGACCTGGAGAAAGACATGGAAGCCCTCAGAACTTCTGAACAGGCTGATTCAACAAAAGCTGAAGAAGGTGAAGTGACTTCAGTGGAAGACCTTATTCAGTCAGAAGCCATTCAGGATACTTCAGCAGAAGAAACACTCCTCGATATGCTCAGTGATACTACCGGTACGGAGGAGGCAGAAAGCCGTGATGAGTGGAATACACAGAATCCACTCTTTGCCGTACTCAGCCCTGCAGTTAGCAGGGAGGGAGAACCACTGCCAAGCTCTACAATCGGCTATTCACACTATATGGATACCGCCAAGGTCCTGGATTATCTTAACATGACCCAGGTAAGGTCACTTTTTCCCCGTGATATAAGATTTTACTGGAGTGCCGATCCCATGAGGGGTGATGAGAGCGAGAGTATTTATGAGCTGCATGCAATAAAGGTTACAACACGTGACGGCCGACCGCCACTCGATGGAGATGTGATAACATCTGCAAGAGTGTCCTACGGGCAAACAGGCTCAGCAGCTAAAGTGGATATGTCAATGAATGCCGAAGGCTCACGCGTATGGGCAAGGCTTACCGGCTCCAATATCGGGAAATGCATCGCCGTTGTACTGGATGGCTATGTCCGTTCGGCTCCACGGGTATCAACCGAAATCAAAGGAGGATCATCTGAAATTACGGGTGATTTTACCATTGAAGAAGCGGAAGACCTGGCCAATATTCTCAGATCAGGTAAACTGCCTGCTCCCGCACATATAATCAATGATACCGTTGTGGGTCCGTCACTGGGCAGGGAAGCCATCAGGGCAGGTCTCAATTCATTCGTGATAGCCTTCGTGGTGGTGCTGGCCTATATGGTATTCTACTATAGCCGCCGGGCGGGAATGGTTGCCGATATTGCACTTATCGTGAACATGTTCTTTATAGTGGGCGTGCTGGCCTCGCTCGGTGCGGTACTGACACTGCCGGGTATTGCTGGTATCATCCTTACAATAGGTATGTCCGTTGATGCCAATGTGCTTATTTATGACAGGATTAAGGAAGAACTGAAAGCAGGTAAGGGAGTTAAACTGGCCGTGGCCGACGGTTATAAAAATGCCAGATCAGCAATTATTGATGCTAACCTGACAACCCTGCTCACAGGTACAGTCCTGTATATTTTCGGCACAGGTCCCATAAAAGGCTTTGCCACAACACTGGTTATCGGTATTATTACATCATTCTTTACGGCTTACTTCATTACGAGAATCATTTATGATTACTTCCTGAAACGTAATATGAAGCTCACCTTTGCCACAAAGCTTACCGAGGACGCTTTCAATAATACAAAGATTGATTTTATAGGTAAGAGAAAATTATTCTATGTTATTTCCGGGATTATAATTATCGCCGGCCTGGTATCACTTGGAATGAAAGGCCTGAACATGGGGATTGATTTTACTGGTGGACGCACCTATGTGGTACGCTTTGATGAGCCGGTTGCAACTACCGAGGTTGCCGACCTTCTCGGGGAAGTATACGGCCAAAACCCACAGGTTGTTGTCTATGGTAACGAAAACCAGGTTAAAATCACTACTAAATACAGGGTTGATGAACCCGATGCCGAAACGGAAGTCGAAACTTTATTATTCCAGGGTCTTCAACCCCTGCTTCCCGAAGGAGTCGACCAGGATGCCTTCCTGGAAACTTACCGGCAGAGCAGCCAGACCGTGGGGCCGGCAATCGCTTTTGACATAATGATCCAGGCCATGTATGCCATCGCATTTTCACTCATAATAATCTTCCTGTATATATTGTTGAGGTTCAGGAACTGGCGCTTCGGACTGGGGGCCATTGCGGCCCTGGTGCATGACGTGCTTATAGTGCTGGGTATCTTTTCAATTTTCTATGGACTCTTGCCCTTCTCCCTCGAAATCGACCAGGCTTTCATAGCTGCCATACTTACGGTTGTTGGTTATTCAATAAACGATACTGTGGTGGTTTTTGACCGTATAAGGGAATATCTCGGATTATACCGTAAGAGAGGACGGACCGAAATACTAAACCTCGCACTTAACAGTACAATAAGCCGTACCTTCAGTACATCACTGAGTACCTTCGTCGTCTTGCTGGCAATATTTGTGTTTGGAGGTGAAACAATCCGGGGCTTTATTTTTGCCCTGCTCCTGGGTGTGGTTATAGGTACCTATTCTTCACTCTTTGTGGCAACACCCGTTATGTACGACATGATAAAAAAGAAAGAAACAGAAAGAGTGCTGAAAGGTAAAAAGACAAGCTGATCTGAATGTAGTGGGAAATAAAACCCACAAAATATTATAGGCACGGATCACCTGGTCCGTGCTTTCTTTTTTACCCGGGCGACATCCTATTGCTAATAAGATATTTCTTACTAAATTTGTACAGCAAGAGAGAAGGTCTTAATATGTCAGTATACTTATTCATCAGCGGGCAGGAAATATTTATCATCCTGATTGTTGCCCTTATTCTGTTTGGGGCCCAAAAGCTACCTGACATAGCTAAAGGCCTTGGTAAGGGTATGCGTGAATTCCGCAAGGCAACAGATGATATCAAAAGAGAGTTCAATGAAAGTACCAGTGACGTCCAGGATGATATAAAAGACATGTCCGATACGGTTAAAAAGAATCTGAAAGGCTGATGAATCTGTATTTCATCACAATATTATCTTCCCGATGACATATGTATTGCTTCTTGCTGGCCTGGCATTACTGCTAATAAGCGGTGAATTCCTGGTACGCGGTGGAGTCAGCCTGGCCGGCTATTTCAGGATATCCCCCATGGTCGTGGGATTGACAGTTGTTTCCTTTGGTACATCAGCACCTGAACTGGTTGTAAGCCTGGATGCAGCAATCATGGGTCATCCCGATATATCACTCGGGAATGTTATCGGCAGCAACATATCAAATATTGCCCTTGTTCTGGCTATAACCGTCATAATAACTCCATTTTTCGTCAGCAGGAAGGAAATTGTCGATGACATGATTATAATGACTGGCGCCTTTGTCTTGCTTTTAATTATGCTCATCGACCTTAAATTCAGTCGCCTTGAAGGCTTTATCCTGTTTGCTTTACTGGTGGCATATATCTACAGGTCAATCAGAAATGACAGAAAACACCTGCTGGCCAGGCCAACTGATATGAAATTTTCCCTGCCCGTTTCAGTGCTTATAATAATCCTGTCATCCCTGGGACTGGTTGCAGGAGCTGATTTACTGGTGAAGAGTGCCGGAGACATTGCCTTAAGGATGGGGCTTAGCGAACGGATAATTTCCGTTACTGTAATTGCCGTGGGAACAAGCCTCCCTGAGCTGGCAACTTCAATTATGGCTGCCATCAGGAAGGAGAATGGTATATCCATAGGCAATGTGGTGGGCTCAAATATCTTCAATGTTCTTGCAATTCTGGGAATCACAGCTTCTGTTAAACCCTATAACATCAAGGATGCAGGATTTAATCTGGATATGTATATAATGATAGGCATTGCCCTGCTCCTTATTCTTATGGTCCTGCACTCGAGTAATGCCAGGCTGAGCAGGTGGAAAGGTATTCTTTTGATAATGGCCTATTCATGCTATCTTTATGTCGTTTTCTACGCGAGATAAAAAAATGATTTTAACCTGAGTATATGATAAAAGCAAAAAATATAAGCAAAGCATTTGGTGACCTTAAAGTCCTTAAGGGTATTGACCTCGATATCAGGGATAGTGAAATTGTTACCATTGTCGGACCCAGCGGAGCAGGCAAAACAACCCTCCTTCAAATACTGGGTACCCTGGATAAGGCCGACACCGGGACAATAGAATATGACGGTGTCTTGCTTAATAATCTTAATGAAAAGGAACTGTCGCGTTTCAGGAACAGGCAGATAGGATTTGTCTTCCAGTTTCACCAGCTGCTGCCTGAATTTACAGCTCTCGAAAATGTTTGTATCCCTGCCTATATAGCCGGTAAGCTACGACAGGAAGCCGAAGACCGGGGCAGGCATTTACTTGGCTTCCTTGGACTGAAAGACAGGCTCGAACATAAACCCTCGGAATTAAGCGGAGGCGAACAGCAAAGAGTGGCCGTGGCCAGGGCGCTCGTAAACGACCCCGGGGTCATCCTGGCCGATGAACCTTCCGGAAACCTCGACACTGAAAATAAACAGGAACTGCATAAACTGTTTTTTGACCTGAGAGACAGGTTCGGGCAAACAATAGTGATAGTTACCCATGACAGGGAACTTTCTGGTATGTCCGACAGGAAAATTGAAATGAAAGATGGTATTATCTATAATGGGTGAAGCCTGGAAAAAAAAGTTCTCCTTTGATGAAATGAAGGACTTCCTTGAACTGAAATATGAACAGTTCAACAATCCCGGGTTTATACAAAACGACCCCATAGCAATTCCTCATCAATATACTCTCAGGCAGGATATTGAAATATCAGGCTTCCTGACAGCCACAATTGCCTGGGGAAGGCGTGATCTGATAGTAAATTCTGCAAAGAAGCTTATGAATCTCATGGGTGAGAGTCCCCTGGATTTCATAATGAATCTTGAAGAAAAGGGGCTTGAGCGCCTGAATAGCTTCTATTACCGTACCTTTAACGGAAACGATTGCTGTACATTTATCCGTGGACTGAAAAATATTTATTCAGCGCATGACAACATGGAAGATATAGCGGCAGCAAGCCTTGAAAAAGGTGAGAGCTGGAAGGAGGCTGTCATGAGTCTGAGAAATGAGTTTTTCAAGATACCCCACAACAGGAGAACACTTAAGCATTTTGCTGACATAGAAAGAGGAGCAGCAGGTAAAAGGCTCAATATGTTTTTCAGATGGATGGTAAGGGATGATGGCCGGGGTGTGGATTTTGGCATCTGGAAAAGAATTGATAAAGCGGCACTTTATATACCGCTTGATTTTCATACAGGTAATATCTCCCGTAAACTGGGACTGCTGGAACGTAATCAGGACGACTGGAAAGCGGTTGAGGAGCTTACTTCAGTGTTGAGACAATTTGATCCGGAAGACCCGGTAAAATATGACTTTTCCCTGTTCGGACTGGGGATTATAGAGAAGTTTAATGATGGACTATTTTGATTTTAAACATTTCAGGCTTTACCAGGATAAATCGGCTTTCAGGATAGGTACTGACGGGGTTCTGCTTGGAGCATGGGCCGATGTGTCATCCGCTGGAAAAATACTGGACATAGGTACGGGCACGGGCCTTATTGCCCTGATGATGGCTCAAAGGACATCTTCTGAAATTGTTGCAATAGAACCTGACGGGCAATCGTATGAACAGGCAGTGGAAAATGTTGATCTCAGCCCGTGGCGAAACCGGATTGAGGTCATAAATACAAGAATTCAGGATTATTTGTCCGAAGCAAGCTTTGACCTTATTGTGACAAATCCCCCCTTCTTCAGGCAGTCACTGGCTAACCGTGATGAGCGCCTGGCCAAAGCCAGGCATGATTATGACCTTTCAGGCACAGACCTTTTGTCGGCCGTAAAACGATTTATGGCCCCAGGTGGCAAATTCTGCCTTATATTTCCATTTAAGGAGGCAGCTGTTTTTATTGCTGAAGCTGCCGGCTTTGGTCTTTATTGCAATAAAATAGTTAAGGTAAAACCCCTCCCTGCAGCCCCGGTAAAAAGGATGCTGATGGAATTTGAAGCGGAGAAGAAGGAATTGCAACAATCCTTTCTCACCATAGAAAAAATACGACATAGATATACTGATGAGTATAAAAAGCTTACGGCTGAATTTTACCTTGCTTTCTAAAAAATAAGCTCTGATTCAGGAAGCTTATACTCCTCTTCTGTCCTTATCCCCATCTCTTCAAGCCTGTCAAGTACCGGTTCGTAAATTTCTTTTTTTACAGGCCTGTAGACTCCCCTGAGACTGATTTTTCCTTCGAGTATGAGACCTGTGGCTATGGCTGCCGGGAGGGCTACCGTACGCGCTATTGATGTATCCGTGGCAGGTGATCCGTAGTCAATAATCTGTGAGCTGATCACTTCCCTTCTGCCATCCTTATGCCTGGCAAGGAATACATGCTTCAGGACAATCATGTCCTCTTCATCTTCCTTTAGGACCATTCTGCCCCTCATCAGGTCAGAGATAACTTCAAATGAGCTTTTCATCAATACCGGTAGCTCCCTTGCATCAAAAAGCCCCAGCCATTCAAAGGATTTTATTGCCGCTGAATCTGTTCCTGTGCCCAGGTAATCTGCCACTTCCTGCTTCAGGGGCTTACCCTTAACCCTGCCTGTTCCCGACCTTAACAGATCAGCATATGTTTTCCCTTTAAGATCTTCCTCCTGCCTGCTCAGCAGGTTAAGTGTTTTCATGGCATCAATGGTCTCACACCATCCCCTGAACCTGAAGGTTCCCCGGAATATTGTTTTAATACCCTTCAATCCGTAAATATCTATATAGCTTATTGAATCCCGGTTGGCATAAACCTCCAGTGTACCAACATCCTTAACCCTGTATTCGAAGGTTTTCCTGAAAAGGTCTTCAGGACTGATAATCACTGTTTCCCCATTGTCAAGATACCTTGCATCATTTAGGCTGGCAAGCAGGACTCCCTCAGGGCTCCATGTAAACTTATAGCCCAAAGGATTGTCGGCATATGCGGGAGCAGGCAAAGCTCCGCAAATAGACCAGAACTTCTCAATGCTGCCTCCTCCTTCCTGCACACTGTCGATAATCTTCATGGCCGACATATGATCGATGCCGGGATCAAGTCCAATCTCGTTAAGGATAAGTATTCCTGCTTTTTTTGCTGCCTCGTCTAACTCCGACATCTCATGCCTTACATAGGATGTCGTTACCATGTGTTTCCTTTTTTCTATGCACACCTCTGCCACACCGGAATGGAACCTGTAAGGGAGGAGGCTCACAACAATATCTGCTTCTTCGGTCATCTGGCGGAGCTCGCAGCTGTTACCGGCATCCCAGTAAACCACGGTGCCCATGGGATGGTCTTTTATCATCCTCCTCGCATTTTCGCATGTATTGCATGCTACGGTAACTTTGCAGCTCTTATCAAGAAGATAATCAATAAGCGGCTTTGCAACCATGCCGGCGCCTAATACCAGTACTCTGTGCATAAGGAATATTTATCGGGTTAAACCAAGAGCCCGAATATACTCAATTGTATTTTCGCGACCAATGATAGATGACAATTTTTATTCCATCATTCAATCATTCCACCATTCTTTCCTTTTTTGTCAACAATAAATAAAGATGCCTTTCTTCTGTGCCTTCATCATCGTATATTTGTAGTAAGCGCAAAAAAAAATGAAGGGATCCAAAAAATATGTCGAAACCCCCCTGATGAAGCAGTACTACAGCATCAAGGAAAAACATCCCGATGCCATCCTGCTCTTCCGGGTAGGCGACTTCTACGAAACATTCGGTGAGGATGCCATCCGTTCGTCGGAAATACTCGGCATAACACTTACAAGGAGGGCCAACGGTGCTGCCTCATGGGTAGAGCTCGCAGGATTTCCCTACCATGCCCTCGATACCTACCTTCC
Source organism: Bacteroidales bacterium (assembly GCA_032260385.1). Taxonomy (GTDB): domain Bacteria; phylum Bacteroidota; class Bacteroidia; order Bacteroidales; family VadinHA17; genus UBA9300. The sequence goes on from JAVVEL010000004.1 coordinate 132,686, forward strand.
CAAACTGGTAAGGGCAGGGCAGAGGGTGGCCATTTGTGAGCAGCTTGAAGATCCAAAACTTGCAAAAAAAATTGTAAAAAGAGGAATTACCGAACTGGTGACACCGGGGATCTCGCTGAATGATAATGTGTTGGAACATAAGGAAAATAACTTCCTGGCAGCCATTCATATACATAAATCAATCTGCGGGGTGGCCTTCCTGGATATGTCCACAGGTGAATTCCTGGTAGCTGAGGGTTCATATACTTATGTTGATCAGCTACTGAGCAATTTTGCACCGAAAGAAGTCCTTTTTGAGAAGGGGAAAACCAGTGAATACCGTGAACGCTTCGGATCGCGCTTTTATAATTATAAACTCGATGACTGGATCTTCAGGATCGATGCAGCAAATGACAGGTTGCTGAAGCATTTCGCTACCACCTCCCTGAAAGGATTTGGCATCCACGGCCTCGATTATGCAATTATAGCGGCAGGGGCAATAATGTACTATCTCGATATCACACAACATGAACGGACAGGGCATATAACGGGAATATCAAGGATAGAAGAAGATAAATATGTCTGGCTCGACCGCTTTACAATGCGTAACCTTGAAATGTTTAACTCCCCATTCGAGGAGGCAAAAACACTTATTGACATAATTGACCGCACTGCAAGCCCCATGGGAGGAAGACTCCTCAAAAAGTGGATATCCCTGCCCCTCAAAGACAGCAGTGTGATTACTGAAAGACATGATGTTGTCGGATATATGGTAAGTAATTCTGATTTCAGGGATAATATCCGGGAACAGCTTACGGCAGTTGGAGATCTTGAAAGGCTCGTTTCCAAGATAGCCACCGGCAGGATTAATCCGCGTGAAATGGTGCAGCTGAAAAGGTCGCTGCAAACTGTTGTGCCCCTGAAAGAACTGTGCGGTAAAACAGGCTGTAATTCACTCATCCAGATTGGAGCAAAACTGGATCCCTGCAGTGAAGTCTTCAAAAAAATCGATGAGGGCATTAATGAAGATCCGCCGCTGATGCTGAGCAGGGGTAACGTGATAGCCGGGGGACTTTCAGAGGAGCTTGACGATTTAAGAAATATTCTGCACTCCGGAAAGGATTATCTTGTCGAACTTCAGGCACGGGAGAGTAAAAATACAGGTATACCCAGCCTTAAGGTTGGTTTCAATAACGTCTTTGGTTATTATATAGAGGTAAGAAATACTCATAAGTCTAAGGTGCCGGCCGAATGGATAAGGAAACAGACCCTGGTAAGCGCTGAAAGGTATATTACTGAAGAACTCAAGGAATATGAAAATAAAATACTGGGAGCTGAAGAAAAGATACTGGCCCTGGAACAAAAACTCTACGATGAACTGATCGCCTTCCTTGCAGGCTATATAAATACCATACAGATTAATGCTGTTACCATTGCCAGGCTGGACTGCCTGCTTTCATTTGCAATAGTGTCTGCAGAGAATGATTATGTAAGGCCTGATATAAATGATTCATATATTATTGATATTAAGGACGGGCGCCATCCTGTTATTGAGAAACAACTTCCCATTGATGAGTCATATATACCAAATGATGTTTACCTTGATAATGAAGAGCAGCAGATAATAATACTCACCGGTCCCAACATGTCGGGTAAATCGGCCCTGCTCAGGCAAACGGCACTGATTGTTCTCCTGGCACAGGCGGGATGCTTTGTGCCGGCTTCCTCGGCCAGTATTGGGACTGTGGATAAGATATTTACAAGGGTAGGGGCATCCGATAATATAAGCCTGGGGGAATCTACCTTCATGGTTGAGATGAATGAAGCTGCCAGTATCCTGAATAACCTGTCAGACCGCAGCCTGGTACTGCTGGATGAAATAGGGAGGGGCACTTCCACCTATGATGGGATATCCATCGCCTGGGCAATGGTGGAATATATTCATGAACAGCGTGCCAGGGCAAAAACCCTGTTTGCAACGCATTACCATGAACTTAATGAGATGGAGAATTCTTTTACCAGGGTAAAAAATTATAATGTGTCAATAAAGGAACTGGATGATAAGGTTATTTTTCTCAGGAAGCTGAAGAGGGGAGGCAGTGAGCATAGCTTTGGTATCCATGTTGCCCGAATGGCAGGTATGCCCCTCAGCGTTGTCAGAAGGGCTGAATCGGTCCTGAAGCAGATGGAAGAAGGCAGCAGGGAAAGCGGGCTTGCTAAACCTGTAGGCGACCTTGCTTCCAAACGCGAAGGGCTGCAGCTGAGCTTCTACCAGCTTGATGATCCCGTCCTGAAACAGATAAGAGATGAACTCATTGGCCTAGATGTCAATAACCTTACACCCGTGGAGGCACTCAACAAGCTATACAATATCCAGAGGCTATTGAGAAAATAGAATTCCTCATTGCGATGTGGTGAACTGCAGCCTCACCGGAAGGGTAAATAATGACGGATCGATCACATGCCCAGACCGGGGTAAATATTCAACACATTATGGTCCTTTATCTCTTCCGGCAAACTGTAGGTCAGGGTATAAAAGTTTTGCGTATAGGACAGGCTGCCTGTACGGGCATTGATTATTACATACATTGATTCTTCAGAAGGTGCCGATAGCGACCACATCCCTGACCAGTTGTCAGCTTTTCTGATCTTCATCGAATGCTTTTTGAAATATTTATTAAGCTGATTCACCAGTACAGGTCCGGAATCTTCTAAAATATGAAAAGTAACGGAACTGTTCAGTTGTTTGCATAAATGCTCCAGCAGAATAAGCCAGTTTATAAATCCCGGCTCATTTTCTGCATTAAGGGGTATGTATACAAGCATGCGATCTGTTAAATTAAGCGGATGGGGCATATGAGTAACTATAACCGTGTTGCTTGTTCCCCTGAGCACTGCTTCCAGCATATTCCCGAATATCCTGCTAATCTCATTCGTTCTCCCGCTCCAGCCTATTATTATGTCTGAAATATTCAGTTCTTTTGATACCCTTGCTATTGCCAGTGGTATATTTATATCCACACGGGTTATGCTCTGTAAGGTGACGCCTGCGGCAGAAGCATATTCATGCAGTTTTTCCAGAACGGGCTTATTGTATTCAATGCGCCTGCGGGCATTATCATCATCTCTTACAATAGCAAGGGGGTATACAGGTTCCTGCCTTTTCTGGTGCGAAAGCAATATCGCAAGGTCAATAAGCTTTTCAATATTTTTAGGATTGGCTATGGGTACAAGTATGCGCCTTGGTTTAGATGTCTCTTCCTCTGATATCTTCCTGCTTTCTTCCAGGGCAAGTTGCCTCCCGCTTTTTTCCGTAATATATGAACTGACAAGGGAGGTGATAAGTATCAGCAGTATTACCGCATTGAAAATATCCCTGTCAAGCACACCATATTCATATCCCACCATCACAACGGCAAGTGTTGCTGCCGTACGTGCGGCAGTAAGCCCGAAGACAGTGTTCATCTCCGCCTTCGTCTGCCTGAAGAAAACTTTTGTTAACCAGGCAGCCAGCCATTTGCCTCCCAGGGCAAGTGCAGTCAGTAAAAGGGCATAAATAATCGGGAGGAAACCGGAAAACAGTATTTGCAGGTCAAACAGCATTCCCACACTGATAAGAAAGAAGGGTATGAAAAGCGTATTGCCGACAAAATCTATTCTGTTCATAAGGGTGGAGGATGCTGGTATTAACCTGTTAATGGCCAGGCCGGCAAAGAAAGCCCCGATAATGGGTTCGGCACCTGCAAGCTCAGCAATATAGGCCGAGGCAAAAAGGATGCACAGCATATATATAAACTGGAGCTGACCGTCAAAGAACATGTGCCTGAAAAACCACTGGCTCAACTTCGGAAGAAGTATGAACATCACGGCCGTGAAGAGGCCAAAAGAAATAAGAAAAGTTACCATGAAGTTGTTTTTATCCCCTTCCTTGAGCATTGCTGTAGCAAAAGCAAGAAGCATAAGCACAAGTGTATCAGCAATGACAGTGCCGCTTACTGCCGTAACCACTGCCGGCGACCTGCTGATGCCAAGTTTGTTAGCAGAGGGATAGGCTATAAGTGTGTTGGAAGCCAGTAAAATACCAATGAGCAGTGAGGGTATAATATTGAGAGAGAGGATATATATTCCTGTATAATAACCCAGGAAAAAGGGAAAGGCAAAACTGGTCAGGCCAAAGAAAACACTCCTGAAACTGTTCTTGCGAAATTCACTGAACTCTATCTCCAGCCCTGCCAGGAACATAATATAAAGCAGACCTACAGTACTGAATAATTCAATGGTATCATTATCTGCAATAACATTCAGTGCATGCGGACCCAGGATTATGCCGGCAATGATGAGACCAATTATTGAAGGGGTTTTGGTTCTGCGCAGGGCTATTGGTACGAGCAGTACAATAAGCAGAACCACCATAAAAATAATAACAGGCTGACTGATTGGTAGTGAAAATTGATGCATGGTTTATCCCCCCTTTAAGAATCGTTCAATATCTTTGATCTTACCATACATTACAAGAATATCATCTGCTTCCAGAACAGTTTCTGATGAAGCAACTCCCTGGACTTTCGTAATGTTTCTGCTTGCTCCAAGAATGTTATGGGTTTCAATAATTTTTATGGTAGTAAGTATCAAGACCCCATAATTCCTGATTGTATTAATTTGAGCCAGTTTTTGTCCTGTAAATTTTTCCGGAACCTTAGCTTCTATTATACTATATTCAGGGTCTAAGCTGAAAGAGTCAACAATACCTTTCATGGTGAGCTTTTTAGTCCACCGTTCAGCCGTTTCTTCTTCAGGATGGATAATTTCAATTATACCCATTGCTTCCAGTATTGTTTCATGAAGCGGAGATATGGCGCGACTGATAAGCCGCTTAACCTTATTCTGCTTCATCAGGGCAGTTACCATCAGGTTGGCACCCTCATCTTCACCAATACAAACAATAACAATATCAGTGTCTTTTAAGGGTAAACGCTTAGCCGCCTGTTGATCACTGCAATCCATACATATTGCATGAGTTATTTTTTCTTTATGGGCTTTAACCTTATCCAGGTTCTTATCAACGCCAATAATCTCATGACCTGTCCGGGTAAGCTTCTGAGCCAGGGATGAACCAAAATTGCCGAGTCCAATAATAATATATTTCATCTGTTTATAGTTTTTAGTTTGCTGAAAATGAAAAGGGCTAAAAATTTATTCATATTCAGTAACTCCCGGTGAATTTTAATCATTTTCATATGTGTATTATACAATGTTAAAATTACTTCGTGAGCTCGATAGATCGGTTCATGGTCGTTTCATCTACACTAAGTTAATTAATCAAAATATCTTCTGATGGATAACTGTAATTGGCGAATCTTATTTTCTTCATTATTGCTACCAGGATTGTTAACATACTCATCCTTCCAATAAACATGGTAAATATAATAACAATTCTGCTCGCACTTCCCAGATCTCCGGTTACACCCTGGCTCAAACCAACCGTGCTGAAAGCAGAAAAACACTCAAAAGCGACAGGTAAAAACTCCATATCAGGCTCCATAATTGACACAAGAAATATTGAGACACATATTGTAAGTATTGAAAGCGTTATTATAGCATAGGCTCTGCGAATTGATGATTCAGCAATTTCTCTTCTGAAAATTTCCAGCCTGTTTTTACCTCTTGCTATACTTAAAAAGTTGAGAATACTTATTGCAAAGGTGCTTGTTTTTATGCCACCTCCGGTTGAACCGGGCGAGGCACCTACCCACATCAGGAAGATGATTATTAGTATAGTTGAAGTGTTCAGTGCTGCAGTATCAACTGTGTTAAAACCTGCCGTACGGGGAGTTACCGCCCCGAAAAACGCAGTGATAATCTTACCGATGCCATTATGCTCAGCCAGGGTATTATTATATTCTGACAGGTAGAAAAAAACTGTTCCTGTTATTATCAGGATTAAAGTTGTGAAAACCACAATACGGGTATTAATATTGATTACCCAGGGTACGTGCACAGCCTGTTTTTTTCGGAGAAAGGGTAGAGCGCGATTTTTAAGGAAATGCCCTATGTACTTATAGGAATTGAATAAAATGGGGAAGCCGATTCCTCCGGTTATAAATAATACTGCTATGATAAGATGCAGAGGATAGTTAAAACGAAATGCCGGATCGTAAAGGCTGTTTGTGAGAGTCGAAAATCCAGCATTACAGAATCCTGATATGGCATGAAAGACAGAGAAGAATATTTTTTCAGGTGTTCCGCCCATATTGCTTCCCTTCAGGAATATATAAACAAGAAATGCTCCTGTTATTTCAATCAAACCTGTTAATAATATTATTTTTTTGAGCGTCTTGAAGACATCTGCAATATTCTCAGTTTTGATAATTTCTTTTAACATTATCTGGCTGGTATAGCTTGAGCTACCTTTGAAAAAATAACTGAAATAACTTGTAAAAGTCATGATCCCAAGTCCTCCTATTTGAACAAGCACAATAATAATTATTTGCCCAAATAAGGTGAAATAACTTCCTGTATCCACTACGATAAGGCCTGTTACGCAAACTGCACTTGTTGATGTGAACAGGGCATCCACCGGGGAGATATTAGTAATAGTTGCATTCGGAAGTAGAAGTAGTATCGTTCCGGTCAGAATAATAATAATAAAACTTAAGATAAATATCTGGGCAGGATTTACATAGCGTCCGATTGAACTAAAGCGCAGAACAAATAACTTACGGAAGAAAATAAGAAAAACTGCAATATATATCCATATATCAGCATCAATTAAATGAAAGGAAACCAGGTTGAAAAAATTCAGGGCCAGGGGAGGTAAAAATACTAATAATATTAAATCAAAAATCAGGACTTTGTTGTGCGGGCGATATTTCCTTACGGAAAGACGAATTATTATGAGCATAATCTCAAGAACAAGAACACTGATATATACATAGCTAAAAATGCTTTGCCACAGGATATCCTGATCAAATCCAAAATCAATTATTACAAGCAACACAGCAATTAAACTAAAAGTTATAGTATTGTGTTTTAAGAAGCGCATAAGCTGCCTTATTATTTAATGTTAACCCTTTTCATTCGGCCAGAATTATTCAGAATATGCCTTTTATTCTTTTATTCGGCAAAGCGGTAACCTATACCTGATTCCGTAATCAGCAGTTTGGGTTTACCCGGATCCTCTTCAATCTTTTTTCTCAGTTGGGCAACAAACACCCTGAGGTATTGAGTCTGTTTGGTATAACTGTATCCCCACACTTCTTTCAGTATATACTGGTGTGTAAGCACTCTTCCCCTGTTCTTTGCCAGCAGACTGAGCAACGACAATTCAGTGGCTGTTAACCTGAGAATTTCATTCTCTTTACGTACCACCCGGCAGCTTATATCTATACTCAGATTACCAAACACCAAAACAGCATCTTCACTTTTGTTATCTGCTGACCTTAGTGCAGCCCTTATTCTTGCAAGCAATTCGCCACTGCGGAAAGGTTTGGTAAGGTAATCATTGGCACCGTTATCCAGGGCTGTAATGATTTCCTCTTCTGAATTACGCACCGACAGAACAATTATTGGTTTGTAGAACCACTCCCTGAGTTTTATCAATATTTCCTGGCCGTCAATATCGGGTAAGCCAAGGTCCAGTATTATTATTGAAGGATGATGGGTGGCTGCATCAACAAGTCCGTCTTTTCCATTTACGGACTGGAAAATCTTATAGCCGCTGGCGCTTAGTGTGATCTGCAGTAACCTGCGAATCTGCAATTCATCATCAATAATATGTATGCTTTCAAGTTCGCTCATTTATCCGGTCTTTTCATTAGCTAGAAATAATTGATATCAGGTATTTCCGAGGGAATAATTATTGTAAACTTTGCTCCCCTGCCGGGATTATTTTCCACAGTTATTGAACCGTTATGTGCTTCAATAAACCCTTTTGCAATCGACAAGCCAAGTCCCAGTCCGCCTGTCTTGCTGCCATTGACCCGGAAAAATTTATTGAACACATCATTTATCTGTTCCTCAGGGAAACCGGGCCCCCTGTCGATGACCTCGATTATAACATTTCCTACATTATATAATATGTTGAGCAATATTTCCGATGAAACAGGAGCATGCTGTGTTGAATTGAGAAGTAGATTATACAATACCTGTTCCATCAGGCCGAAATCTATCTTTATCAGCGGCATCTCATCAGGGATTGTAAGCCGAAATGAGAAAGGCTCCAGGTCATCTTTCAGGTCTTCTATCACCTTATTTATCAGGTCATTTATATCATACCAGTCAAGCCGTACCGATATATGTCCGCTTTCAAGGCGTGTCATATTAAGAAGATTTTCTATCAGCCTGTTAAGTCGAAGGGAAGCTGTGAATATTTCCTGGCATAAAGCTGATTGAATATCCATGGAATTGGAGGAATTCAGTATAGAATCGGATGCTCCCATAATAGTTGCTACCGGGATCCTGAGTTCATGTGATATTGAATTAAATAATGTTTTATAAAGCCTGTGTGATTCGTCCAGGAGACGTACTTTTTGAGCCAGCTGCCCGAGAAATTCTCTCTCCAGGGCACTTGATATCTGGGCCAGGAAAGTGTCCCAGTAAGATTTATGATCATCAAGGAATAATGTATTATGTTTAACTGCCACGACACCCGGGTTTAACCTGGTCCCGGGCAAAGAGTAAAAACTTAGCTCCGAGGATGAAAAATAATCAGTATGTGCCCCGGCAGTTTTAGAATGCCTGAACGACCATTCAGCTATTTCGCAATCCTCTTTCCCTGCCTTCATGCCTTTTGGCCTTAAGTCATTCGTATTTAAAATGTTATTGCTATCGTTGAGAAAGAAGACGGGTTCAATGGAAAACTGACTTTTTATCTCGGCAACTGCCACCTCAAGTACTTCATCAATACCACTTGATTTCGAAAGTTCTTTTGTAAGCATGAACAGGGCATTAGTCCTTTTTTCCCTTTCACGTGTGATTTTTTCCTGTTTCCTGACCCTGGTAGTCAAAACCCCGTTTGAAAGAGCTATAAAAAAAAATAGACCGAAGATCAGTATATCTTCTGTTTTTTCGATATTAAAGGTGTTATGGGGGGGAATGAAAAAATAATTCCACACTATGGCGCTGAGTGTTGCTGCAAGCAGAACGGGACCGACATTTAAAAATGTGGATAATATTGATACAACAAAAAGCAGGATGAAGGAGACAACATGGTAGTTCTGGGTATTTGAAAGGGGAGTGCAGACCAGGGCCGTTACGCTTATAATAATTACAGCCATCAGGTACGGGGATATCCTGTATTTCATAATCCTGGCTGTAAACTTTTTTAATGCTCCCATTGAGCTTATATTTAATTAGTCATAGGCAAATTTACTAATATTTAATGCAAATTGATATTGCCCTGCTACAGCCTCCAGAAACCCCTGGTGAAAAGGATAAATATCGGGTAAATCTCAAGTCTCCCCAGCAGCATAAGGAGGGAAAGAATAATTTTTCCCGCAGCAGGTAAATGGGCAAAATTCCCTGCCGGGCCAACTGATCCTATACCCGGACCTATTCCCGCCATGCAAGTTGCCACTGAACCGCCTGCAGTTTTAATGTCAAGCCCCGTGGAGACCATCAGCAAACTACCTGCTATATAAACCAATAAATATATAGAGATAAAGGACAGTATCTGACTGTTTAGTTTGTCATCAATGGTTTTTTTATTAAGTCTCACAGGAATAACGGCATGGGGAGAAAGTATTTTCCTGAATATCAATTTTATGTTTTTAAATACAACAAGATGCCTTGCCATCTTTATGCCTCCTGCAGTTGATCCGGTGCTGCCACCTAAGAACATTGCAAGGAAAATTATTATCCAGGCATAAACAGGCCATTCAAGATAATCCGCCGTAGTATATCCTGTACATGTTAATACTGAAACCACCTGGAAGAACCCTTCCCGGAAGGCCTCCTCGACAGGCTTGTTCATCTTAAATATCAGGGTAAGGGTAATAATAATACCAATGAACAGAACGGTGTTCAGATAAAATCTCAATTCCTCATTTCCCTTCAATTTCCTGAATTCCCGTTTAAGTACATAATAATGAATGACAAAATTGGTGCCTCCGAGGATCATGAAAATCATTATTACATATTGTATATATCCTGAATAATCTGCAATACTTGAATTTTTCGGTGAGAATCCCCCTGTGGCAACCGTTCCAAAGGCATGGCACACACTCTCGAAGAGATTCATCCTGCCGGCCATTAAAAGGGCAACCTCCGAAACAGTAAGGAAAAGGTAAATCAGAAGTAAACGTTTCCCTATTGTTCTTACCCTTGGTGCAATCTTTTCCTGGAAGGATGATTCCAGTGTAAACAGATGATAGCCGGCAATATGGAGCTTTGGAATTATGATGATCACCAAAACGATGATCCCGATACCCCCCACCCAGTGAGTCAGGCTTCTCCAGAAAAGTATTGACATGGGAAGTGCTTCAATGTCCGTCAATATTGATGATCCGGTAGTGGTAAAGCCGGATACAGATTCAAATAAGGCATTGATAAAGGAAGGAATCGCACCTGATAAGACATACGGAAGACATCCCACAAGACTGATTAATAACCATGTTATTGTTACTGTAAAAAAAGCATCTTTACGACTCAGCTTTAGTTCTCTGAAATCCTTTCCTCCAGAGATAATTGAAAATAATAAGCCTGTAAAGAGGGCAATTGAGGAGCTGATAATAAAATGCATAATCCTTTCCTGGTAATGGATACCTACAGGAATACAGAGCAACAGTGCGAATCCTATGATGAACAGGTTACGACTTATAATTTTGAGGATGGTTCTGAAATTTAAGATGCGGACCATTATTATTTCATATAGTTTTAGCCGGCAGTGACATCGACGCAATAGAGCCACATACTGCTTGCAGGTCAGTGCAAAAGAAATGGGGTTTTTATAAAGTCCTTATAAAGATTGAAGGTATATGTATAAAGATTTAATAAAGATGTGTTTCCTGTGTTGCGTGTATAAGAATTAATCTGTCCCTGGCTTACTGTGCCATCACTACAAGTTTGACAGACGATTGCATAAGGGGATAATTTCTTCCCTATTCAATTATTTTCTGATTATGAGAATTCACAAACAGGATGGTTCCCAGCTCTTCATAGCCTGAGAAAATATCTTTATCGTGCCTTAATGATTCACCCCTGAAGCCGATAAAAGTAAGTGCTGCATCCCTTGATTTTTTAGATATTAGTTCTTTCGGATTAAGTTCAGGTTCCTCTATGATTATTTCAATATTCTTTTCGGTAATAGGAAGTCTTCCTTCTTTGATCAGGTTCCGGTTATTTTCCATAACCTCGCTGTATTGATCCTGCTTACAGATATCAAATATTTTAATATGCGATTTTTTCCAGTCAGGATGACCTGAAATAATAAAGCTGAGCAGTATCATCAGGTTTGCATTGTATTCATCGGTCGATTTAACCCATACATGTATGCCCTGTTTATAAACAATATTCTTTTGCGAACTTGCCAGTATGCAAACATCAAAATCACCTGCATTAACCAGGGAATGGTTTTCCATGATTTCTTTTAGCTCCAGGGGCTTTTCCTTGCTGTACTCGAATATCACCATATTGTTTTCCATCCCTGAGATTCCCGGCAGCTGTATTGCCTGGGCAATGGCCGAAGTGTATGAAGGCGAAATGAGGGTGTCGATAAATACATGATTTTCAATATGGTCGAAGCTTTTCACAAGGGTTTTCAGAACTTCCTGGGCTTCTGCATGACTTTTCTTTGAATAATAACCCTCTATCCTGTGCAGGTAGGTGCCAAAGCCGTACCTGAAAGATATCCAGTTCAATAGTCTGAAGGCTGTGTCTCTCTCAAAGGAATTTTTTGATATGCATATTGCACTGGGTCTCCATTCATGTTGTGTTTTTTTGGCCGAAGTTTTTTGCAGGTAGACCTGAAGGTTCCTGTTGAGCTGGAATAGTGTATTTGCGAAAATAGATTGTAATCCCTGCCTGTCACGATGGTAATAATTAATATACGCGTAAAGTAGAATCATTACAATAATGGCTATAAGGGCATAAGTGGCATTTATTTTGAACATAACCCAGATCGCGATAATAAAGCCCATCAATGACAGGAACCATTTTGATTTGAATGAAGGCCGGTAGGATGGGCTTGCACCAAAATGATTTAGGAAAGAAATGAGGCATAGTGTACCATATGTGACCATAAAGAACATGGAAATTATTCCTGCTACGGCATTAACATTTCCTACTGCCACAAAGGCCATTGCTATAATAACAGTAATGAGTGATGCATTTACAGGTTCATTGTCGCCCTTTCTTCCCCTTGATAGCCACCAGTTCATCCCGGATGAGGGAAATGAGCGGTCGGCTGCCAGGGCCTGCAAAGTCCTGGGGGCCACCATAACCGATCCCAGGGCTGATGAGATGGTTGATGCAGCAAGGCCAAGTGGAATGATGAACGATCCTCCAATGGCTATATCACCCATTATCAGCTGTTTATTAAGCAGGTCGTCTATGCTGGCTGATGAAGCAAGCTTAAAAACAACAAAGAAGTATATAATCATTCCTGAAAAGGTGGCTATTGTTGTTCCCCTCGGGATTGATTTTGACGGATCCCTGAGGTCGCCTGAAAGCCCTACTCCTGCAGTCATCCCGGTGAATGCAGGGAATATGATGGCAAAAACAATAAAAAAGCTGTCCTTGTTCCTGAAAGAAGCAGACTCAAGTGTATAGCTTGCCTGTTCAGCATGTTCCGTTGTGCCCATGAAGAACATTACCAGTGAAAGAGCCAGTATCCCTACCACCACATACAGGGCTTTTACGCCAAGGTTGGCCCCTTTTTTAAGGATCAGTATGGCCAGCAGGGTCATTGCCGGTATTGATATTGCCTGCCTGGGCAGGGTGAAGTCAAACTGTTCCTTTATGTAGTTAAAAAAGAATTCGAAGGCTTCCGTAAAGGCTATTACGTAAAAAGCCACGCTTATAGCCTGTGAAAGATAAAGGGCAATACCTATTGTAGCCCCTATGTTAAGACCAAATGACCTGCTTATAATGAAATATTCACCACCGCCCTCAACGCGCTTGTTGGTGGCAAGTTCCGATATTGCCAGTGCTGTGGGAATAGTGAGCATATGGCCGAGAAGGATGATCAGTATCACCCCCCAGAAGCCCAGTGTTCCTACAGCAAAGCCGAAGCGAAGAAATAATATGGCCCCCAGGATGGTTGATATTGCAGTGAAAAAAACAGGCGCTGTTCCAAATCCTTTCTTCCTTGTTTCTGCCATTTTCTTATTGCTTTGGTGGACCTAATCTATATACTTTTCCTTAGAAATATACAAACAAAGAAAAAAATATTCCGGTTATTCATTCAATGAATAAGTGTTTTTAAATATTTAAATGAACCTGTTGACTGAAAATATGTTATTAAGGAAGCAAAAGTGATACATGAAGTGTAATAAAATGCTTTAAAATCATTTATGAATCAACGAAGTTAGTTCTTATGAAAAAGATTGACAGGAGAATAATAATAGTATCCGCATTTATATTTATAGTGGCCATGGCCTTTGGTATTATGAAGTTCCTTATTGCCCAGAAAGAGGAACCGCCGGCAAGGAGTGATAATGATACAAGGCGCTATGTTCAATCCGTTGAGGTGAAATACGGGACAGTGGAATCATCAGTCGAAGCTGAGGGGCGTTTGCGGTCACTGAGCGCGGTGGATATAGTGGCAGAGGCATCGGGAAAAATTATTCCCGGGGAAATAAGTCTCAAGAAAGGCGCCTCTTTTTCAAAAGGCGACCTGCTGTTCACCATCTACAAGGATGAGGCTGAACTGGATCTTCAGGGTAAAAAGAGCAGGTTCATGCATACCCTTGCAAACCTGCTGCCCGACATACGAATTGATTACCCTGATTATGAAAAACTATTCACTGATTTTTTTAACGCGGTGAACATTTACGAGGACCTTCCACCAATGCCTGAAATTAATAATGAAAAGCTGAAAGTTTTCATGGCCAGCAGGAATGTTCTCGAAGAGTATTATGCTATCAGAAGGGATGAGCTGAGGCTGAAGAGACATAATATCTATGCTCCTTTCAATGGCAGCTATTCAGATGTTTTCCTTGAAGCCGGCTCTTATACCAATACAGGGGGCAGGGTGGCCCATGCCATCCAGACCGATGTTCTGGAACTTGAAGTCCCCGTAAAACGGTCCGATGCCATGTGGATAAAAAAGGGAGATGAAGTACTGGTTGTACGCCCCGATGATAAGTCTGAGTTCAGGGGAGAAGTAATAAGAAAAGGATCATTTATTGATGAGGCTACCCAGTCCCAGGCAATTTTTATCCGTCTTGAAAGTAAGAAAGACAGACCCCTGCTCAACGGGGAATATCTTGTTGCCACCTTTCCCGGGCATCATATCGAGGAAACAATGGAAATACCGCGGAATGCCGTATTTAATACCGACCAGGTTTTTGTGGTTAACAATGACCGCCTTGAAAAACGCACTATAGATATTTTGAAACTTAACGAAAGAACCCTTGTTTTCAGGGGTGTTGAGGAAGGTGAGGTTCTGGTTACCCAGCCACTGGTGAATGTGCAGGAAGGGACAATGGTCAGAACTGATATGAACATGCCTGTAAAAGACCGTATGGCAGAAAATGAGAAGGCAGATGGTGTTAATGAAGAGAAATCCAGAGGTGGTGGAACAACAACAGGAGTGGCTGTTAAATAAATAGCTTGAAGTGAAATGAGAAAGATAATACAGAAGTTTGTTGAATATCCTGTCTATGCCAATGTGCTGATAGTTATTATAGCGCTGCTGGGCGTTTTCAGCTTTTCATCAATGAACAAGTCCTTCTTCCCTGAAACGGAAAGCAGGATTATAAGCATTTCTGTCTTTTACCCCGGAGCCTCCCCCGTTGAGATGGAGGAAGGTGTGACCTCGAGAATTGAAGAGGCAGTACGTGGTTTGATAGGGGTAAAGGAAATTAACAGCACATCGGTTGAGAACAGGTCTACGGTAAGTGTGGAAACAACGGGTGAATATCCCATCGATGAAATACTCCTGGAGGTAAAAAATGCCGTTGATGGTATTTCTTCCCTGCCCTCGGCGGCTGAGAGGCCTATAGTTTCCAAGCAGCGGTCAAGGGCCTTTGCCATGTTCCTTACCGTAAGCGCATCAGAGGGTTACGATATAAGCCTTATGGCCCTGAAGGAACATGCCCAGAGAGTGGAGGAGGACCTGCTTAATTCGGGCGTGATAAGCCAGATCTCCCTGTCAGGCTTCCCGCAGCCGGAAATATCAGTTGAGGTGTCAGAAGAGCAGCTCATGAGGTATAAGTTATCATTTGATGATATAATAAGATCAATACAGAATAACAACCAGGATGTGTCGGGTGGCGAAATCAAATCAGCCGAAGAAGAATTACTGATCAGGCTGAGGTCAAGGAGTACAAGTGCCGATAAGCTGGGTAATATCATAGTGGGAGCCAAAGAGGACGGCAGCTATCTCAGGATAAACGATATCGGTACTGTCAAGAAGAAATTTGCCGATACCCCCAATGAATCATATGTTAACGGCAAGCTTGCAGCTTCGATAAGGATCGACAAGCTCCCCGAAGAGGATCTCCAGGAGATAACCGAATACGTTAATGCATATATGGAGGAGTTCAATGACCGTGACCTTGGTGTGGAGATAGGAGTGAGAAGGGCTTTCTACGATATACTGCAAAGCAGGCTCAAACTACTTACGGGTAACGGTCTTATGGGACTGGCACTGGTCATAATAGCTCTCTCC
>JAVVEL010000005.1:0-132184 GCA_032260385.1 Bacteroidales bacterium
AGGTCAGGCTTATGACAAAACCGGGATGAGGGTTTATGACGGCGACGATTATGTTGATTTCACCATGCGTTTCACTTATACCATGGACAGGATAGGGAAGTGATTTCGCAAGTACTCCGTTACACTAATGCCGATACTGATAGGCAGGTACACTAAAAAAACAGGGAGCTGAAAATTCCAACTCCCTGTATGACCTAACTCGCAGTATTGAGTTTACTTTTTTAAGGGTATTAACTTACCTGACATAAGCTCTCTTGAAGTGGACAGCCTGTATATCAGTGTTTGCTGTTTCAGCTGAGAGGTATTTAATTTTACATCTATCACCTGTCCGGCAAAGGCATTGTTGTCGTACAGTATGGCAACCTTCTGCCCGGCAAGGTTGAATACTTCCAGTGTAACGTTGGACTCGTAAGGCATAACAACATGGAAGTTCAGCTCATCCCTGAATGGATTCGGATAAGCTTCCAGCACTGTTTCCTCGAACTCAAACAGGTCAACGGGGTCAAGGGCTTCCAAAAGTGAGAGGCTCTTGGCACTGCTTTCTGTATCGAACTCCTCCTCTGTGCAGTGACCCGGACCTGTAATACCGTTATTGTAGTCATCAAGCCACTCCGCAAGGGCTATGAATTCCCGTCTTACATCCTTCTTCTTCAAATTCTTGTCGTCAGGTGCATACTCTGCGAACAGGGCTTCTGCATCCACTAGAGCTACTAGCACGACAGAGGGGTCAGCTCCGTTAAGAACATTGAGCAAGGCAGCAATATACTGGGGTGCCAGGATGTAATACACATTGCCGGCCGGGGGAGTCCACAGTACCTCGTAATATGTCTGACCGCTCAGGAAGAATGTTTCATCTTCATATTCTTTTGTACCGTCAATATCAACATCACACAGGTTTTCCCAGTTGTCATCATAGGGTGCAGGTCCATATTTTGAATGAGTCTTCCAGTATCCCTGGGTAAGCGTACATCCGTCGCATGGAACATCAATATCAATAATCCATGAATCTGAACCTTTAGCCTGCGTATCATCTGTAACGAAGCTGGCTGTATTGGGTACTTCATAATAGCCACACTCAACGTAACCACCTAACACACGGGAGTATTCAAAGGTTTCAGGTGCATCATCAGCACATACAAAATCCAGATAAATATGATCACCGGCGTATGCATCAGTTAAATCAATACAGTCATCTATAAGATCATCCGGTTCACCAAATTCCACTGCAGCACTACCGGTATAAGTTAACTCATTCAGCGTAACTGTTGCCGTATTAAGTAGTGATGTCGCATCCTCCAGATCAGCGGAGTACCCACAGGTGCCTGTACTTAAAGGACCAATTGTAAGTGAGCCGGCACAATCCAGTGTAACAGGAGTACCATCACTTAAAGCATCGCTGAGGCTGACATTCATTGTTGCTGTCGGGTGTGGATTGTAAACGCTTATGGTTCCTTCAACTGCAAAATCATCATCTACATAAGAGGCACTTACTGTTACATAATAATTTACCGTAAATACCTGTCCCAGGCTCAGTGTCAGATCAGTCTGATCAGCTGCCTTGTCTATTGTCCATGTATAATAACGGTTGTAACTGGTATTTGCATCTTTTGTTACAATCGGTATATAACAGTATACTGTTACCGTAGCATCATCGCTGGCACCAGTCTCAGTTATTGTTGCAGTATTGTCATAGGTATCAGAAGCAACACCATCGGTGTATTCACCCATACCGTCGCAATCAAAGGTCCTGGTATAAGTCCAGCTGTCATCATCACTTACCGGCCCCCAGCTTCCACCGTTGGTATCGGTGACATTTATCTCCTCATTCACCTCTGTGGTAGGATCACCGAATATCACATCAGCCGTTGCCGTGAAGTCATAACCATTCAGCGTTACGGTTGCTGTATTGGTGCGGGAGGTATTATCCGGCAAACCGGTTATTGTATAATTACAGGTTCGAGAGGTTCCGCCAGGTACTGTAAGCGTACCACCGCAATCAAATGTAGCTGTATAACCACCTGCGATCTCATCCGAGAGAGTAACCTCCATAGATGCATTTAGGTTCGGATTAAATACCGTGATTGTTCCCTCCGCACCAAATTCACTGTCGGTATAACTGGTTTTGTCGACAGATACAGTGTAAGTAGATGTAGCTTCATCCCCGGCAAAGATATGATGTTCTGCCACATCGACGCTCTTATCAATAGTCCATTCATAGGTCCTTGTGAATAATGCTTCTGCAGTCTTGGATACTACAGGAGCATAACAATTCACAGTCACCGTGGCATGGTCCGACTGGCCTGTCTGTTCTATTTTAGCAGTATTAGTAATTAAATACTCATAAAATCCATTAACATAATTTGCTACAGGGCCTGCACAACCAAAGCCCCCGGTGTAGGTAAATGTTGTTGTTGCATTAACATTCTCCCAGAGTTGATCGCTATAATCATCGGTCACATCGACCTCGTCATTCACAAGGGTCGTTGGATCGCCGAATATGACATCAGCCGTGGCTGAGCCACCTTTAACAAGACCTGAAGTTGTGACAGTAACAGTATTGCTAGTGTTGCTTCCACCATCAAGATCGGCTGTATATGTACATTCAAGCGTGCTCCCGGAAGTAAGTGTATACGGGAAACTACAGGATAGCGTTGCTGTGGTAAGTCCACCCACCACGTCAGATATGTCGGTAATAGTAGCATCATAAGGAGTATTGTTCACCACGGTGATAGTACCGCTTACTCCCCAGTCACTGTCGACTGGATCGGATTTGGTAACTATCACTGTATAGGTACTCGTTCCACTTTCACCTATAAACAGGTCATGCTGTGCCGGGTCAACCGTCTTTGAAATATCCCAGGTCCAGGTCCGGGTATAAAGAGCCTCAGTAGTCTTGCTTATATCCAGCTTGTAGCTGTAAACAAATTCAATATGGCTGATGCCGTAGAAGCATTCTGACTCAGAATCGCTATAAGTTGCCTGCTTAACCGGGGAATGCAGGTCTGTATCTGAATACAACTCCTGCCCCCTGTAATCATAGACATTAGCATTTGGACCTCCTTTAACTATCACCTGTTCAATAACCAGGCCCGGTGAGGCTGTCCAGTCAAAATATATACCGTCCGAGCTTATTGTGACGTAATTGACTGCATCCGGCTCCTGTAAACCACCTGAACAGTCAATCAGTGCACCGTAATCTGCAGTCAGGTAGTGAGTGCCATCAGGAGCGCCATTAAGTTTAAACCCGAAAGTACCCCCTACAGCACAGGCGTTAGGATTACCCTCAAGCACATACGGGCTTATCCCCTCGCCTGAGTCTGAATTGGTGCAGGCTGTTTGTGCCTCTACCGTCTGCCATGCCAGCATACCAAGTATTGCCAGCATACTAAAAAAGGGTAAATATTTTTTCATAAGCTTAGATTTTTTGATTTTACAATGGTTAACTATTTCGGAGTTAGGCTTATATATGAAAGCAATACACAAATTATTTAAAATATTTTAAAAAGACAAGTCTTTTTATAAACATCCCCGGACTGAACAGACAGATTCCTGAATACATGAATACTTCATAGCTTTTGCTGACTGATGTAGCTTTTTATTCAGGTCATTGATGATTTATAGGTAAAATTTTATAATTTTAGTAATTCTATTTTATTCAAAGGTCTTGTCATATGGGGTCTCTGTCATTTATTGCCACATTACTTATTACGATGTCCGTTCAGGGAATGATTCCCGGGAGCCACCAGGAGCTTGATGTGGATACCGCCCAAATAAACAGGCAGACACAGGAGGCATATCTGCTCGCAAGGAAAGACCCTGCCACTGCCATCAGGGATGCGCGAATAGCCCTGGCTGAATCAGCTAAGACAGGATACAAAAAGGGAATGGCCGATGCCAGCCTGGCAATAGGCCTGGCCTATTTTTCAAGGTATAACCCGGGCGACAGTGCCTCCTGGTATAATTACCGTGCCCTTGATCTCTACGAGGAAATGGGTGACCTTGCCGGCCAGGCACGGGCCTCTTACTGCCTTTCCTATGTATACAGCCTGAAAGGTATGATCAATGAATCGGAAAGATATAGCAGGCTGAGCCTGGGGTACTTTGAAAAAGCAGGCGATAAAAGGGGTGTACTGAATGCTCTCAGTGCGCTTACTTACCTGGCACGGCAGAGGAATGATTTTGAGGGTGCTCTTGAATTAACAAACAGGGCCATAGAAACGGCTAGAACAGTGAACGATACCGTCCCTCTTGCCGATGCCCTGAATACCCTGGGTAATCTCTATAAGGATATGCTGCTCTTCAATGAAGCAATAGATTCTTATTTTGACGCCCTTGAACTGTGGGAATTAAAGCAGGACACCAACGGGCTGGCCATAGCATACGGTTCAATAGCCCTGATGTACTTCTACCAGGAAGAATATGATAAGGCCCTGGAGTTCAACCTGAAGAAACTGCCCATATCGGTTCGCACAGGTGACATGTGGGAAGAGAGTAAAACGCTGAATAATATAGCCCAGATCTATACCGCCAGAAGCCTCCATGACAGTTCACTTTATTACCTCAGGAAGTCACTGCTTCTCAACGAGAAAATGAACTACCCCGCGGGGGTTGCCAGCACATATCATAACATTGCATCATCATTTTCCCTTAAAGGTGAACCTGATTCAGCATTTCACTATATATCAATGTCAATCAACCTGGCGGTAAAGATCAATGACCCTGAACTTGCCACCTACCTGCTTACCCTGGGCAGAGTACAGAGAAGAATGAGGAAGTATGATGAGGCACTGACTAATGCGCTCAAGGCTTATAATATGTCTGTAGAACAAAACGAGGCTATTACTACAGCCTCTGCCGCCGGACTGCTGAGCGCAATCTATGGTGAAACAGGCAGGAAAGATCTTGCCTATGACTACCTTGTGGAGTACCATGCAATCAATGACAGCATAAGCAACAATGAGTTCCTCAAAAAGGTGACAAGGCTCGAGATACAGAATGAGTATGACAGGAAACAGGAAGTGGCCGAGTTTGAACACAGGCAGGAGTTACTGGTCCGGGAAAACAGGATCAAACAACAAAACCTCTATGTCAAAGGTTTAATAATACTGATATTACTGCTTGTAATAATCTCACTTTTCTATATACGGAATACGCGTCTGAAAGCGAAATACGAACGTAGCGATCTTGAACAGCGGCTGCTCAGGGCACAGATGAATCCCCATTTTATTTTCAATTCACTCTGTGCCATACAGGACCTTATCCTTGCCGGAGAACCTGCAAAAGCCAATACCTTCCTGGTGAAGATTGCCAGCCTGATGCGTAATATACTGGAAAATTCACGCGAGGAATTTATCCCCCTGGAGAAAGAACTTGAGACGCTGAGGCTCTACCTGGATGTGCAGAAATTAAGGTTTGAGAGCGGATTTGAATATGAATTCAAAGTTGACCCTTCAATCGATTCAGAAAATATATCGGTGCCCCCGATGCTGGCCCAGCCATGCCTTGAAAATTCAGTCGAGCACGGGCTCATGAAAAAGAAGGATGGCGGGAGAGTGGAAATTTCATATAAGATGGTAAACGGGCTCATGAAACTGGAAGTTAGTGACAACGGCGTGGGAAGAGTCATGGCGGCCGAGACGAAAGATAAAAGAAGAAAGAAAAAATCCATCTCCACGGAAGTGGTGAAAAGCAGGCTTGATTACTTCAGGAAAGTAATGAAAAGCAGGAATATATCCTATGAAATAAAAGACCTGTTTGAAAATTCCAAACCTGCAGGGACAAGGGTTGTAATCGTTATGCCGGTGAAAAAAGTTTTTGCCTGAAAAATATTTTTATTGATGAAGATTATTATTGTTGATGACGAGGCTGCGGTAAGAAATTCAATATCAAGTATTCTAACGGACAATTTTCCTGATATTGTTATTGCAGCCAGCGGATCTTCGGTAAAGGAAGGTTATGACCTGATACTTGAACATAAGCCCGATCTTGTTTTCCTTGATGTTGAAATGCCTGATGGAAAGGGTTTCGACCTGCTTGATAAATTATACCCGGTAGATTTCAAAGTTATCTTCATTACCGCCCACCAGGAATATGCCCTCCGGGCCATCAAGGTGAGTGCACTCGACTTCGTATTAAAACCCTTCGATCCGAAAGACATAAAAAGGGCCGTTAACAAGGCAAGAAGCATTATCAATATTGAAGAAGAGCGCCTGAAACTGAAAACACTGCAGGAAAACCTGGGTAGCAGGAAAGTGCTCAAAAGAATAGTCTTACACACCGCTGAAAATCTCCATCTTGTCCCAATTGCTGATATTGTGAGAGCTGAAGCTGACAGCAATTATACACTTTTCCTGCTCGCAGACGGCAGCAGGATCATGGTATCGCGTACGATAAAGGAATTTGATACTATGCTCTCCGGCTCGGGGATGATACGGGTGCACCAGTCGCATCTTGTGAACATTGCCTTTGTTGACAGGTTTGTAAAACGTGACGGGGGTTACCTGGTGCTGAAGGACAAATCCAAAATACCCGTCTCACAAAACCTCAGGAAACAGGTTATCCAGGCCATAAACGACTCGCTTTACCTGTAAAAATCACCTATACTATATTTTATCACCCGGATACTAAATCATCCCGGGCGGATACTAATCTTATCTGTTAACTCTCCGCGAGGAGCCGTAATTTTAAAAGAAAAAAGACTAGTGTTATGAAATTCAAGGCGATTTTTACAATTATTATTGCTGTTTTTCTTCTTTCAACGGTCGACGCCGACTGCCAGGTAAAAATAAACCTGAAAAAGAAGATAAACAGGGAAGCAAACAGGCGTGCCAACGAAAAGGCAGACAAGGGGGTTAAGAAGGGCTTTGATATACTGGAGAAGGGTATTGAAGAAGCGATTACAGGTAAGGACAGTGCGGCAGTCGTAAAAGAGGGGGCCGGTGACACAGGCGTGGCAAAGGGACAGGCTGCCGGTGGAGTAAATGAAGCAGATGCCGCCGGTACGGGACAGATAGCCAATGCGCAGGGTACCACTGGCAGCGGGGATGCACTTACACTCAACTGGAGCAAATATGACTTTGTGCCTGGAGACAAGATAATCTTCGAGGATAACCTCATCGGTGAGGAAAACGGTGAGTTTCCCTCGAGATGGGACCTTGTAAGGGGGAACAGTGAAGTTGCTGAATTCGGCGGTGAGAATGTTATCATGATGAGGGATGGAGCTCCCTCGATTATCCCCTACCTCAAAAACCCCGAAAAGGATTACCTTCCCGATGTATTCACTATAGAGATGGATCTGTATCACCCCATAGGCGGGTGGTTTGAGATATACCTCTATGACAGGAAAAACCAGAAAGACCCCAGCTCTACAGGATGGTCATATTTACGCATTGAGGAAGACCAGTACCAGTTTGGCCAGGCAAGAAGCGCACATCCTGATAAAAGTCTGAACAACAAAGCAAGATGGTTTCATATTTCAATCGCTTACACCTCCGGCAAACTGAAAGCCTACATGGACGAAACACGGCTTATCAACATTCCCCATCTTGACTTTAACCCGACCGGCCTTACTCTCTATACCTACCATGCCACGGATGACAATCTGTTTATGGTTAAAAACATACGCATCGCCGAAGGCGGTGTCAAATACTATGACCGCTTCCTCCAGGATGGCAAGATCGTTTCCAATGGTATTCGCTTTGACGTTGGCAAAGCAACACTGCGCCCAGAATCGATGGGTGTGCTGAATGAGATATATAAGATGTTGTCCGAGCACCCCGAGGTTAAGGTGAGCATTGAAGGTCACACCGACAGCGACGGGGATAATGATTTTAACCAGAAATTATCGGAGGACAGGGCCAAAACGGTTATGAACCAGCTCATATCCATGGGCCTCTCTGCTGACCATTTAACATCAAAAGGTTTCGGCGAATCCAAACCCATAAATACAAATGCAACACCTGAAGGCAAAGCAGAAAACCGCAGGGTTGAATTTGTAAGAACCAATTAGACCGAAAAAAGTGTTTAGTTTTCTTCAACCAGACGCAGGGGAGAAACAGAAAAACCGCAAACCCTGGTTCTCCCCTTTTTTAAAAGTCTTAATACTATTATTATGAAGACATTATCCACACTTCTTATAGCTATATTTCTTGTCAATGTAATAAATCTATATGCACAGGATGATGACTGTCCAATAATAAGTATTGGGGTTGAAAAAGCTGAAATGACCGATGCATTTCTAAGGAAATTAGTAAATGATTACCCGGACAAGCCGGCCACAAAAGATGCCTGGCTCTCTGAAATACAGGCTATGGTATGTGAGGCTTTAAAGAATAATAATCCGGGAGTAAAATTTGTCAGGATAGGTTCAGGAGCGGGTGAAGCATATGAATATGTTTTCAAATATTTGCTTTCGCTTAGCAATATCGCTGAAGGTGATTATGATTTTGAGGAATCAATAATTGATGAATACTCAAAATACTATTTTGAGATAACATCATCAATTAATTCAGTTCATCCCTGTGGGCCATCAATGTTTGTATATGAGCATATAACAAACAGGAGCCGTACACTCAGGGGCGCAATTGAATCCAACATCGCAGATCATTTCAGCCTGGAAAACAAAATAGAAAGATTCGAAAAGGAAAATCCTGTGCCTCCGAGAGACCCTGAATTAAGTGTTGAGCTGGATCGTGATTTTGTATCTCCATTGAAAGAAGAAAGGATTGCTAAAGTAAAGGCAAGGGTCGTCAGCTGCCGGGAAATCCCGGCATATGATGTTAATCCTTACCAGTTTGTTTTTTATTCCCCGGAAGAAAGTGACAGGGGAAGCCTGGACTTCAAGGTGGATCAGGGCTATATTGGCATGAATTCGGGACCTCAGCCTGGTGTAAACACCCTGGTTGTATACACCATAGCCGATGGCACAGCCGAGGCGGAATTTGAGCTTGAGAGTGGCGTGGAGCAGGGAAACCAAACTGTAACAATTAAAACATGTGGCCTGGTATCCTTTTTCATTGAGGAACTGGAAACTTTGAAAATTAAAGGCCTTGAAGTTAAAGTGAGGCCGGTGCGGAAAGAAATATACCAGGAGGAAGAAACGGAAATTATCCTCACATTAAATAAAACTGATCCCGATGGTGGGGATGAACCTGTCTCCGGGAAAAAACTATCCGTGAGAATCACAGGATTAAATAACGGGGAGATAAAGCCAAAATCAAATTATGTCACTGACAGCCGGGGGGAAGTTCGCCTTCATTATAAAGCAGGAGACAGAGATGAAATGATACAGGTATCTGCTTCGTTCCAGCCCGAAGATTACCCCGATAAAGCAACAGGAAGAGCATTTATAAAGGTAAAACCACCCGAGTATGACGCCGCCATAACCATCACCAGGACCACCAGAAAAGAATTTCTTGATGAAAAACATGAAAGCAGGACAGACAGGGATGGATGTACAACACAAACAGATGATATCAGGCGTGTAGATGAAAACATAAACGCTACAATATATGTGCAATGTAAACTTTCACAGAAGGCAGATATGCCCATTTTTAACCAGACATGGGAGTATTATCAACCTATGTCGGTCAATATATCCGGTTTTGACCTTAAGCATATGGAGACGCATCAAATGAATGGCTCCTTTTCAGGAGCAGGATGTGCAAATGGAGGGTATGAAACCACTGTTACCACCAATTACATAGTAAAAGAGCCTGAGATATATGAACCCCTTACAGGTATGTGGATCGTTGCAATCGATAATGAAACCAGTAAGGCAGTAAAGATAGTCCCGGGTGGCTACAGTATTGAATACATTCGTGATGCAATAATCGAAAGAGAATCAAGGCGTTGGGATGAGAAAGGGCAAGTAAGTGATAATAATAAAGAAACCAAAACTACTGAAAATCTTAATTACGGTGTAGGTCCTGTTGAAGATCCTGTACCCGACCCTACATTTAAGCCGGGTCTTGCCGGTATCTGGGACTACCTCAAGGAAGAAGTTGGCGATTCACTTGTAAACGCCATACCTGATATACCTATACCCCCACCTTCATCGGAAGAAGTTCCGGAGATAAACCCTGATCTGCTCGTAAGTTATGGAGACGGAATTAAATCATTTGGTGGCAGCGGCAGCAAAGAAATCAACGAGCCCAGGGAAAATGGATATGAAAGGGAAACGCATACATACAGGTGGCAGATGACAAGAAGGAAGTTAAACAAATAAAATGTCAAACCCATGAAAAATTTATTTGCAATATTTTTATCAACTATTTTTTCTCTATCAGCGGCTTTAAGCTACAGCCAGAGCCCCTTCAGCGCTGAGATGCTTAATGTTCAGAGTGGGTCTGAAAAATTATATAAACTGCACTCAGACGGTCTGAAGTACAGGTATGATTTTAACGAGGACGGACAGAAAGGAATCGTGATAGTTGACCCCGGGGCAGGCAAAACTGCAATTCTTCTTCCTGAGGAGAAGTTTGTGCATTACACTGATATTCATTCGTCCACAAGCCTTATGAATGATCCTTACCAGGCCTTCCTCTATTCGAAATCAAGATATGAAGAAAAGCAGGCAGGAAAGGAAAAAGTATCAGGATACGATTGCGCCAAATCCGAGCTCTATGCATCGGACCAACTGATCTTCACTGCATGGTACTCTGAAGACCTTGGCTTCCTGGTGAAGCTGGTAAATGAGATGGCCGATAATACCTATATGGAACTCAGGGATATAAATAAAGAAGATATCAGCGATAAGGTTTTTGCTGTTCCGGATGATTATGTCGAAGTAGACAGGAAAATGCGCCCCATAATACCCGAGCCACCCGCTCCTGAGTCATGGAATAAAATAGAGGTCGCAATACCCCTAAAAGGAGAGTATAAAAGAGGTGAGCTTCTCTCCTTCGAAATACCCGAGAGCAGGAACTACAAATTAATACTTAACAATAATACCGATAAGCCTGCCAAGATAATAAGGATAGGTATGAGGGACGGCAAAGAGCTGCCCGATAATGAGCAGGGCCCTCTCAGCTACAGGACCAGGCGCTTATATGGAGGTGAATCATTCTCCAATGTTTATAGCTGGAAGGCAGGTGATGAAAAGCTCATCCAGGTGCACGAAGGCGTCATAAATATTGAAATTATACCTGAAAAACAGTTAACCTTTTAAACAAACAAACATGAAAAAAATAATTGTTCTTTTCGCTGCCAGCCTGCTGGTATTACCAATGACCGCTCAGTTCAAGGCAAAAATGTACTTTACCAGTATGGGCCAGGAGCGTGTCTTCACGGTTTTTTCGTCTGATGCCGCATATCGCTACGAATTCAATGAGAATAATATGGAGGGTGTGGTAATTGTTAAAAAAGGATCTCCCGAAGTGATCATCCTCATGCCCCAGCAGAAGATGGCAATGAAAGGCTCAGCTACCGATCCCATGAGCATGGGCAATGATCCTGTAGCCACCTTCAAATATTACCAGGATGAAGGTTTGATGAAAGTGGAAGGAGAGGAAACCGTCAACGGCATCCCCTGTACACGTTCCGGCCTCTGGAACAAGGATAATCCCAACCAGAGAATGTATACCGTGTGGACCTCTGATAAATACCAGTTCCCCATTAAGCTTATCAACCATATCAGCGGCTCGGATGATACAAGCATGGAAATTAAAGATATTCAGCCATGGACCCCCGATGCTAAAAGCTTTGAAATACCCGCAGGCTATCAGGTAATGGATATGCCGAAAATGATGCCATGATTTTGAACCAATTCTCTATGAAATCATTATTACTATTTCCGGCAATCTTATTGTTATCGACAGTAGCAGTTAATTTTCATAAAACAGTCGCTTCACCTGCCATAGATGATGCTGATTATCTATGTGAAAATGCTGTTTCAGATCATAAAATCCCCATTTACCCCGGGTCCAGAATAATCAAAGAATCATCATCTGATAGTAATTACAACCTGGTTCTTGAAACCGGGGATCAGCCTGAAAAGGTTGCCTTATACTACAAAAAAGAGATGCAAAATCTTGGCTGGCCCGATGGTGCAGTGATGTCAGTAAAAAATAGTGCCGCACTAATGCTTAATGACAATGGAAAACAGTTCGCACTGAAGGCAGTATTCAAAAATGGGAAAACCCGTGTTGATATAGTTATGATTGGTGATTATAATCTAACTGTAATATCTGAGGCAACTGTTCATTCAGATGTTTTACCCACCACAATACCCGGTAATCCCAATGTTAATATAAATGAACGTGAAATCCAGCAGAGTGAAAGGGTAAGTCATATCGAGGAGAGAGAGCTTATTACTCCGCCGGAAGACAACATACCGGAATCAGATCAGACAAACCCCTTCCTGAAGCCCGAATTTGAGCTAACGGATATCGCCTACTGGCCTGAGAGAACCCGTATCAGGGCAATGGTAAAAAACAGCGGAAAACCCTATGAGGGAAATCTGGAAATCAGGGTGAACCTCTCTGATCCGTACAGTGAATATACTCTTGACAGGACTGTATCGGTGCCTGTGTCACTGAATGTCACCGATAACGAGTGGCTTACCCTGTTGACGGATTTTGTATGGCCGGAGCCGATTGATCATTCCACCCTGAACGCAGTTGTAGCGGTGGATCCGGAAAACAGGATTGAAGAAAATGATGAACAGAATAATCATTTTCACAAAATCCTGCGCGTGCCCTGCGGGATCCATATTGAAGCCCTCTCCAACCAGCATCTCGTGAAAGGCCAGGGAGAAGATTTTGCTATTTACGGACAGTTTGGAAGCCAACGATCGGGTAAGTATGTCTGTGCCGAGACAGATTATTCACAACTGAATCTTCCGGGTGTTCCGGAAGATACACGAACAAACCTGTGGGTTAAATCATGGAAGCCTTCGGCGGTTATTGTTGATGTGTCTGGTCTGGGTACTGGTACCTATGAGATTAAGTTTTACTGTTCTGACCCGGAAACAACCGAGGCCTACTCCAGCAATGCAAAGGTGCTGCAGATTGTAAGAAAGAGAATTAAAATACAACTTTCTTCAGGGCCTTTTAATGCAAGTGATATGGCAGCTGCCATGGCAGAAGGATATGAGGATTGGTTCCGTGACACTTCCACCAATCTTGAAGAAATGTGGGTGGAGGAAGGAAGCCCCGGCGCCATTGTGAATTGCCTCTTTACAAAAAAACCATATAAGGTTGTACTGGAAATCTACAGCCAGGATTTCAGAATTGCATACAGGGAAATTATGGAGTTCCAGGAGACTGAAGAGGGACATGCACTTTCGGAGGCATTTTCTGAGCTTGGTCCGGGTTTCTATATATTGAAATGCAAGCAGATAATGGATATAAGACATCCTGACGAGGTAAGGCATGAGCACTCTGTTATGTTCAGGCTGGAATAAGATTGCTGTGAGCAGTCTGTTGTGAATGTTGAAAAGCAGATATGGTATGACAAAACTGAACCAGGCTGTACTAATATTTTATATACTGATAACACCCAAATGACAATGAAAAATCTAACTGCCATTATTGCACTGTCGCTTTTCTGCTGCAGTTCCCTGACCATTAAAGCCCAGGTGATAACCTACAGCGGCCCCGTGGAATTTGAAATGGAAATGATTAAATCTGCCGACGGGGGCGGGAAAGACGGAAATTTCAACTGGGGGGTGAGTGTTGATGAAAAACGAATTATTAAAGCTACTATTTATGCAATTTTTACTGCCGGCCCGGGTCTCCCGTCTACCGGAACCGGGATGTACCAGCTTACCGGTATTCAGGAGAATATTCAACTTACTGCCTCGGCAGAAAATCACGGTTTTGAAGAAAAAATCTCACAAACTTGTGCCGGAGAAGACAATAAGCCAAAGGACAGCTGGGGCAAGCCCAATACCTATACCGTTTCACCGGGCGATTCCGAAACACGCGAATTTACGGCAAATACCACCAGAACAGATCCGTCGAAGCAGGTAATCGAACGCGGCCTTATTGGCATGCAGGGTGATAAGTACAGTATTATATTGCATGGGAAAATGAAAGTATCTGTCACCTCGACCAGCCACAATATAACCAGGTTTCCCTGTCTGCAAACCAATCCTCCCTCCGAGCCGCTAAACACAACCACCGAGCTTGAATGGCCCATTGCCATTGGAGCTGAAGGCCGGTTAACGAACCCGGATTACCTCGAGGGTTTCCATGTGGCAGAAGATGTCTCCAGCGACGATTGCCGGCACTGCATCGGTTCGCTCAGTAACCTGGTACACGGAGACGTGAGTTGCTCCTACACGTCAAAAGTTACCACAACATGGATGCTGGTAAAACGGACAGATGAATGTGATGCAAATGTAACGTACATTAAAGGTGACGTGAAAATTAACGGTGTTCCGGCAAAAGAAAGAGCCATAAAAATAGGTGCCGGCGATTTGATTGAAACTGGCGTGAAATCAGGGATTGAAATCAGAATGCCTGACAATTCGGCTTACCGTATGGGGTCAAAATCAAAACTGACAATGGTTGATCCTTGTAACCTGAAACCCAGAGACATCAGCGATCCGCATCAGGCAGGTCTTACATTTCTTCGGGGGAGAATCTATGCTGTTGTACATACAGTTGTTGGCAATGAGGCGGGAATAATTCTTCTGAATACCGCTTCGGGTGTCAGGGGTGGAATTACGCCTGAATTACCTTTGTTTTACGCCTCCTCCGATCCGGATTTTGTCCCCTTCTTATTTCAGCAGGATATTCCACTTCCCGGTTATGCTACGGCTCACCAGGAAAACCCCGAGAAAGATGAGCTGATCGAAGGCTACCAGTCTCTGCCCGACGACAAGACTGCTTACTATCTCGATTTCGAAGATGGCAAAGTGCTTGAGCTGACAGCACTTAAGGGGACAATACGCGTTGAAGATGACATGGGCTTTAGAAGCATGGATATCCCCGAGGGCACAACCGTTAACCAATGGAATGACGGTACCGCAATGACCGAAATAACCATCCTGACGAAATAAACATTAATCTCAAATATAATAACCCAATGATCAGAATCGGTTCACAACGAACAAGAAGACCTGGAAATGCCAACCCGGTGACCCTGGGAATAATTTTCGCTGTGGTCGGTGGAGCAATATTTTTTGTTTTTGCCCTTCCTCCTCTTCAATATGCAGGTTCATCGAAAAGCTGGCCTACAGTGCAGGGAGTAATTACAAGGTCTGATATCGATGTATGGAACAGAGATGGCAAGACACATTACCAGCCGGATATAGCCTATGCATATTCTGTGGATGGCAAAAAGTACAGCTCATCAAAGATAACCGCGGGAGAACCACCCATGGACAATAATGTTAATTCGGCCAAGAAAATACAGGCAAAATATCCTGTAGGGAAAGAGGTCATTGTATGGTATGATCCCGGCTTGCCGGCATCATCAGCCCTGGAGCCAGGGATAAAGACAGGTGATATTCTGCTGGCATCGATAGCTGCAATCTTCTTCCTGGTAGGATTTTTTTCATTCTATAAGGGATTGAAAGCTAAAAAAGTAATAGATGAATCAAAAAAGATACCTGTTTAAAATTATACTATTGACAAAACTTAATCCAATGAAAAATAAAATAAACAACAAAAAACTGTTAACTGCCGTAGCTTTATTGACCGGATTGTTCATTTCAGCAGGTCTCTTCGCCCAGGAAGACTGGGGTCAGGATCCCCTCTACAGCGCAACAATAAAAGCTGACATCGTAGCAGTGAAAAAGGCACTGGCTGACGGCGCTGACATCAACAGGCAGAGCGACAACGGATATACGGCACTGATGTGGGCTTCTACATACAGTAACCACCCTCCCTATGATGAGGTAGCCAAATTCCTGATCAATGCCGGTGCAGATGTCAATATATCTGCCAGGGATGGCACCACTGCTATTCTGGATGCGGCTGAAAGTTCGAAAGAGATTACCCTCATGCTCGTGGAAAGGGGTGCAGATATTACTGCCCGCAGGAATGATGGCCGAGGAATATTCACCAGCTGTATTTTTGGCATCCTCATGGGCAACACTGACATCGGACTGGCTGAATTCTTCCTTTCAAAGGGCGCCGATATTAACGAGGCAGCCACCTCGGGCGACGCACCGGGCTGGGCAGGCATCCATTATGCCGTAAGCAATGGTAATGAGGAACTTGTCAGGTTTCTGGTGGAGAAGGGTGCAGATGTTAATGCAAAGACTAAAGAGGGATTGACTCCCATGTCTCTTACCGAATCGAATGAGGATCCAGGCATAGTCAAAATTTTGAAAAAGGCCGGTGCAAAATAAACTATTACCCGTGGAATAAAAGAAAAAAATTACACTGCAGAAAATGCATTTAATTATTAAAATAAATTATTCTATCCCTTTGATTAACTAATAAATAACAATCCAAATAATGAAAATAACAAAAATATTAAAGCTACTTTCCTTTTCTTTTCTCATAATTGCAATTATCGTCAGTTGCGAAAAGTCTGATCCGGAAGATGAGGATCCTCAACAGGAAGAAGACAATAATACTTTTACCGATGCCCGGGACGGTAAACAGTATAAGATGATAAAAATAGGAACCCAGACATGGATGGCTGAAAACCTTGCATACCTGCCATCGGTTAACAGACCATCCGAGGAATCGAGTACTGATCCCAGGTACTATGTTGAAGCTTACGATGGAACCAGTGTTGATGATGCAAAGGCCACTGATAATTATGAAGATTATGGCGTTCTATACAACTGGACAGCTGCATCAGAAGCCTGTCCGACAGGCTGGCATCTCCCTTCAGATGATGAATGGAAAGTTCTGGAAATGCATCTTGGTATGAGCCAGGAAGAAGCTGATGAAATAGGGTGTTTGAGTAGAGGTAGCGATGAAGGAAGTCAGCTGGCAGGAAATTCTTCATTATGGGATCCCGGCTTATTAAAAACCAACTCTGCTTTTGGCTCAAGCAGTTTCGAAGCCTTACCCGGTGGCTTCTTATACAATGAAACATTCAGCGGTACCGGACGCTACGGTAAATGGTGGAGTAAGACCACCTCCTACTCCAGGGTTATAGACAGATCTCTGTACTACAACAATTCGCACTCAGGACGGGGAGATGAAAGCCACAAAGAGTACGGGTATTCTGTCCGTTGTGTAAAGGATTAGAAAAGCAATAAGATCTATGGATTATCTGAACACTGTATAAAAGAATAACCCAAATTAATACCCAATTATTATAATATAATAAATCAGATGAGAATAGGTAGCAGAACAACAAGAAAACCAGGGAAAGCCAATCCTGTAGTACTGGGATTATTGTTCATAATAATAGGCGGCTTTGTATTTTTTATGTGGGGATTGCCTCCTATGCAATATGCAAATGCTTCGAAAAACTGGCCATCTGTGCCGGGTAAGATCACACGCTCTGAAGTTGAAACTTACAGGAAAGATGGCAAGACACAATATCTGCCTGATATAGCCTACACCTATACTGTTGAAGGAAAGACATATAATTCCTCGAAAGTTACGGTGGGAGATCCTCCCTTTACCTCCAATATCTCACCTGCAAAAAGACTGCAGGCGGAATATCCGGTCGGGGAAGATGTAACAGTATATTACGACCCTGAAGTACATTCCTCATCAGCTCTTAAACCGGGTATCCGGAGAAATGATATAATGCTGGCAGTGATAACCGGGGCTTTCCCTTTTTTCGGAATATTCATCTTCGGAAGTGGCCTTAAGTCAAAAAGGAAATCACAGGCAGGTAATAATCAAAAAAATATTGCATGAAATCTAAAAAGATAAATAAAATGAAAAACAAATACATAATACGAACAGTCATCCTGGGTATAATTCTTGGCAGCCTGCTGCTTGCTTCCTGCTCAAAGGAAGATCAACCATTGTTTGAAACAGCTTTTGATGGATACCTCACGGTTGAGTACCTCAATACTTACCCCCCATGGGCTGTGTCTGCCGAAATGGAAGTCACTATGACAGAAAACGGTGTGATCGCAATAGAGACCGGAACATTAAGTTATTCAGGGGAATTAACCATGGAAGACTCCAGGATAATACGTTCGGGAACCTGGCTGCTCCGTCCTGAAGGATATTTTGAGAATTCGAACTCAACCATTGTCATAAATCCAAATATCGAAGTGTCAAATGATCTCACAGAAGTCTGGGCAAAAAATGAGTACGGGGTCTGGGTAAAGGTATCACAGGATAATCCTTACAACGGGCCGGCAGGTGGTCCGGTAACCTTCAGCTTTGTAATGGCAACCACCGATCCTGTTGGGTCTGTTCAGGCTGTTAGCGAAGGCACGGGTGCCATTACCTGGACCCTGAGCCTTTTTGAGACAAACATACCAATCGTACCATGACCGGATATGATTCATGAAAACAAATAAAATGAAGAATCTTAAAATCATACTTACCTCAATGTGCATCTTCCTTATGATACTTGCGTGCAAAAAGGAAGAGCCCCCCGGTCCGCCTGTTTTGACTACTGACCCTGTGTCGGAGATAACATATTACGGAGCAACCACAGGCGGCACAATCACCGATGATGGCGGAGAAGAAATCACCGCCAGGGGTGTCTGCTGGAGCACATCTTCCACACCCACCACGGCGGACAATAAGACCGAAGACGGAGAGGGCAGCGGCTCTTTCACAAGTAAGATTACAGGACTTGACCCCGAAACCCCCTATTACGTACGTGCATATGCCGTCAATAGCGTGGGTACTTCCTATGGCAACGAAGTGTCATTTACTTCAGGGCCGCTGACAGATATTGACGGTAATACTTATAATACGGTAATTATTGGCGACCAGGTATGGATGCAGGAAAACCTTAAGGTCACAAAGTTGAATAATGGAACACAAATCCCCCTTGTGGAGGACAATGACACATGGTTGCATACAGATGACCCCGGGCATTCATGGTATGACAATGATGAGGATACCTACGGGGATACCTACGGGGCATTTTATAACTGGTATACCGTAAACACAGGTAAACTGTGTCCCGATGGCTGGCATGTGCCCTCCGATGAGGAGTGGACAGCACTGACAGATTTCCTGGGAGGAGAAGATGTGGCCGGTGGCAAGCTGAAGGAAGCAGGTATTGAACACTGGGATAGTCCCAACACGGATGCCACAAATGAAACAGGCTTCACAGGACTGCCTGGCGGTTACCGCAGTAACGGTGGACAGTACTACAGCATGGGATGGACAGGCAACTGGTGGACCTCCACCATTGTGGATGATGGATGGGATACGTTTGTTTATAGCAGACGCTTAAGGGCAGACCTCAACAGTGTCTACAGGAGTTACTCCAACAAGAATTTTGGTCGCTACGTAAGGTGTATCAAGGATCAGTACAAATAAAACCTGCAAGAACTTAAGGCATTATTATTTTAATCACCAAGAACTTAAATTTAAATACCTGACTGATACCTGAGACTGTTATAAATATTGTCCAAACAAGAAAATCAGTAAAAATCATAGCTTAAAATATCAAGAAATAGATTATTTTTATATTCCTTTTAACCATAAAAAAATTCTGAAACCATGAAAAAACTACTTGCACTACCACTAATTGCATTTTTTGCACTCACACAATTATCAGCCCAGGATCCTGTATTTGTCAAGGGTGATAAGGTGCTTAACCTTGGCCTGGGCCTGGGAACGACCCTATACACCGGCAGTTTTTATAAAATGCAGATACCTCCTATATCAGCCTCGCTGGAACTGGGAATAGTTGATGAAATTATTGACAAGGGTTCAGTGGGTGTAGGGCCCTATCTGGGATTTGCATCCTATAAATGGGAATATTCAGGATGGGGATACAAGTATTCCAACATCATTATAGGAGCAAGAGGTAATTTCCACTATCCATTTCTGGAAAAGCTCGATACTTATACAGGTCTGTTAGTTGGCTTCAATATAGTGTCCGCCAAGGATTTCGGTGAGATAAATCCCTTCTACGACTATTCAACCTCTTCCAGTGGACTCGTATGGTCATGGTTCGTTGGTGCAAGGTATTATTTCACGGAAACCATAGCCGGCATGGTTGAGCTCGGCTACGGAATTGCTTACCTGAACCTGGGTGTGGCCATGAAATTTTAGGTGGTCTTCAGCCACTAAGCATACTGGAAAGCAGATATTAAGCCATGGAGCTTTAAACATAATGTAAAAACATTGTGAAAATAAGGACCGGGTAACCACTTCATTCAAGTTACCCGGTCATCTATTTTAATAATACTTTCGTACCTTGAGAGGATAAAATAAAATTTATACCATGAAAAAAATATTAATAATCTTCATCTCCCTCTTACTGGTGTCAGGAATAAATGCCCAGACAACGGATAAAAGACTTAAAGGAGTTGAAAAAGAATTTGCTGAAGTGCTTGAGACCTTCCATGCACCTGGTTTTGCAGTAGCTGTAATTGAGAAAGATAAAATCATTTATTCGCAAGGCTTTGGCTACAGGGATTACGAAAAAAGGATTCCCGTTGATGAAAATACCCTCTTTGCCATTGGCTCATGTACCAAAGCTTTTACTGCCTCAATAATAGGCATGCTGGAGAATGAGGATAAGCTAGCCCTGGATGACAGCCCTCGTGAATATATACCGGGTTTCAGTTTTTCTACGGATGAGATGAACAACGGTATCAGGATCAAAGATCTTATGAGTCACAGTACAGGATTACCGCGGCACGACTTCTCATGGTATTTTTTCCCGGGCGAAACAAAAGAAGGAATGCTGAAAAGGGTGGTCCACCAGGAACCCTTCACAGGCGTAAGGCAACAATGGTATTACAATAATTTCATGTACCTCGCACAGGGAGTAATTATTGAAGAGATAACGGGCAGGAGCTGGGAGGATAACATCAGGGAGAGAATATTTAAACCCCTGGGCATGACCCGCTCCAACCTTTCAATAGATGAACTTGAGGGAAGTGAAAATGTTGCCTTCGGATATCAGCTCAAGGATAGTACTTCGATAGAAAAAATGGACTACTACCGTATAGCCAAAATGAGTCCTGCAGGTAGTATAAACAGCAGTGTAAATGAGGTGTCAACCTGGCTTATGACATGGATTAACGGGGGTAAATTCAATGGCGAACAAATAATTCCTGCAAATTTTGCTACCAGTGCAATGAGTTCACATATGGTAGTTGCAGCAGGACTTCCTGACAAGGAAAGACCCGATATGCACCTGCAAAACTATGGTTATGGATGGTGCATCATCTCCTACAAGGGTCATTACCGGGTTGAACATGGTGGTAATATCGATGGTTTTTCTGCAAGTACATGCTTTTTCCCTTCTGACAGTATAGGTATAGTGGTGCTGGCCAACCAGAATGGTTCTGTGGTGCCGGGATTAGTGCGTAACCTTGTAGCCGACAGGATGCTGAACCTGCGGAAAGATAACTGGATTGCGATACAGAAAAAACAAATTGATGATTCAAGGAAAGCACAGAAAGAATCGCAGGATTCCCAGGAAGATTTTAAAAAGAATGACACAAGACCATCACATGACCTGGAAGACTATCCCGGAACATATGAGAATAAAGGCTACGGTAATTTCAAACTGGTGCTTTCGAATGATTCACTCTATGCCCTGTTATCACTGAATAAATTCTTCCTAAGACATTACCACTATGATGTATTTGAGTGTTTTGAAGTGACGGAAACCGGAATCGATACCACAGGCCAGATGCAATTATTCAACTTCACAACAGGAACAAATGGTGATATTTCAGGGGTGAATATTAAGATGGAGCCAACCCTGGATCCGTTAACTTTCAAGCGTACACCCGAAATTGTCGATCTTGAGAAAGAAACGCTAGAATCATATACCGGGGAATATGATCTGGGTGGTACAATTATAAAAATATATTTAAAGGGAGAAAACAAACTGTATGTGTTTGTTCCCGGTCAGCCCGAGTATGAGCTGATCTCAATTGGTGGTGATAAGTTCAATATAAAAGTGCTGGATAACTACAGCGTACAATTTGTAAAAGAGGGTGAAGAGTCTACCGCTCTGAAATTCATACAGCCAAACGGCGTATTCACTGCTACGAAAAAATAAACCCTACTTACATATAGGGCAGGGAGCAGGGAAATGCTATGGGTTTATAGCAAAAGCTTGATTTTAGATTATAGGTTTTAGATTTGAGAAGTAATTCCTTTATTAAATTATAATTCATAATTCCATCCTCCCCTCCTCCTTGCTCCCTGCTCCCTGCTCCCTGCTCCCTGCTCAAAGCATTGGAGTTTACTTTTTAACCAGCTCGATGCGGTTATTGAAGGCACGGCCCATGACTGTATTATTGTCGGCTATCGGGTTTTTTTCACCAAAACCGTTATATACCATCCTCTGCCCGTCAACTCCCAGTTTCACAAGTTCATCATAGAGCATCCCGGCCCTTTTCTCTGAAAGGGCAAGGTTTTCGTCACTGCGCCCTATATTATCGGTATAGGCATCTATGCTTAGGCCCATCGTTGGTTCACTCTTAAGGGCTTTTGCAATCATTTCTATTATCTCCCTGCAATCGCTTGTGAGCTCACATTCATTGCGCTTGAAATTAAAATAGAGAACAGCCTTACCTATGTCCCTGAGATCTTTCAGCAGTGCTTCTGAATCTATATCTGATTTTAATTCCCCCCTTTCAACAACGTTCAGTGTATAATAAAAATCCTCGGCATAAAGATCAACATAGGTGAGCTTATTCGTTGTCTGGATTATTATGTATAACTGGTTTTGACCATCCCCGTAGATATTGGCCTTGAGGCTGTCCCCTATCTCCTGGAACCTTGTAAGAATGGTTTTTGGGTCAACGGTCCCTTCCGATTCGTAATAGTAATATGTAATCTGACCCTCAACCAGGAAATGGTCACCGTTAACATTGCAGAAACTGAAGGCTCCAAAGTCCTGTTTCTCAAGATCGAGCAGGGCAAAACCCGGTATGGGGTCAAACAGAGGGTGCTGATTCTGCACTTCCTCTTTCTGTGCATTAACAAACAACAGCGGCAGCAAGCCTAAGAAAATAAATAAGAGTTTCTTCATGGCAATGTAGTTTAAAATCGCACTAATAAGATACATAAAAAACTGCCATGACACAAATTTTTTACCTGCTCATTATAACGGCAACTGAACCAATATGCCCTCCCATCGGGGGATTCATCTTCCTTATCCGCACTGTTGTTTTTTTAACGCCCTCAAGGTTTGAGTATATCGAATCCAGTATCCTTTTTGCAATATTCTCCAGCAAATTTGATTTTTTATCCATCTCTTTTTTCACTATCCTGAAAGCAACCTGGTAATTAAGAGTGTCTTCAAGCCTGTCAGTCTCCGATGCCTTATCCAGGTCA
This sequence comes from Bacteroidales bacterium, assembly GCA_032260385.1. Classification (GTDB taxonomy): domain Bacteria; phylum Bacteroidota; class Bacteroidia; order Bacteroidales; family VadinHA17; genus UBA9300. The sequence goes on from JAVVEL010000005.1 coordinate 23,370, forward strand.
GCTTCAATCGTCAGATCTATCAGGAATTTATTACCTACAATCTGTTCTTCCTTGAAATGCCCGTGAAAGGCATAAAATTCCATTTTCTCTATTTCTATTATGGCCATGCCCGTAGATTTAATGTATAAATAAGTCTCTAAATTTATCACTTGGGGCGCTTATATTAAAAAAAACATTCAATTATTTGGTTTATAATATATATATGTTTATATTTTCAATATGTTTATGATAGAATTAATTCAGCTTATGGTGGTATAATGTTACACGAAGCATGTTCCTGATAATTAAATTATGAAAAATTCTCAGATTAGCCTTATAGCTATATAGATAACCCACTTATGGAAAGGGAAAATATTATTAATGAATTTTTACTTAATATAGATAATTATGGAAAGCAATGAAAAATTTCTGAGCAGCCAGGAGAGTTAAAAAATATCTCCGATATGATTACGAGAATAAAATTGAATATTCGTTATGGAGTATTTCATCTGCTATTCTGGGGATGGCTTATTGTTGCATGCAGTCTTGCGGAATATTCTCTATACACTTTCACATCCTTTGAAAATTCATGGCTGGTTTGGTTACTCACTATTCCCGGCGTTTTTGTCTCTTTAATCTATGGATATGTAAAAGGCAGCAAACAAACTGTTCATACTTACGCCGAAAGGATATATGTGTGGCTATGGCTCGCTTTTCTCTTAACGGCAATAATATTGTTCGTTTTTCTGGGCATTGAGAAAAGGATGTATACTGTTGGACCATATGTACTGATTCTTGCAGCTTTTTCTACCTTTTTATCAGGTATAATCATTAAATTCAGACCCCTGATAATCGGGGGAATAAGCATCTGGGTCTTCTCTCTTATCGGTTTCTTTGCGGGACCTGCAATTGGTCCTCTGGCTGTACCTGCAGCAGTGATAACAGGTTATCTCATTCCCGGTTATATGCTGAAAAATCATGAAGCAAAAAATGACAAAGTTTAAAGATCTTGATCCGGTACTCCATTCTCAGCTAAGGCTGGCAATTATTTCCATACTGATGAATACAGAATCGGCTGAGTTTACCTTTATCCAGGGACTAACTGAGTCAACTGCCGGCAATCTAAGTGTGCAGATAAGCAAACTTCGGGAAGCGGGTTATATCAAAGTAGAGAAAAAATTCAGGGGCAACTACCCACAGACACTGTGCAGGATTACAAGGCTGGGCAGGGAAAGATTTGAGGCTTATGTGAAAAACCTTGGTGATTATCTCTCACCGGCTGAATAAATTCCCTCTGTCATTAGTATTCTCTCAGTATCTATTATGAAGGGTCTTGGTCCACTGAAAAGGAGTTTCTTCATATTTAAGTTACGCAGCAATGAGTTCCAGGGCGACAAAAAAAGCCCTTTAAACTTCCTTTGCCATAGCCTCAGCTTTCTTTTATTCCCAAATTCATCCTATTTTTACAGCCTAAAAATATATTTATAATGAACGTAAAGCATATTAGGGTGCAGAATAATCCTGATGACTCAGGCTCTTCATCAAATTTCATCGAGCAGTTTATCCAGGAAGATATCCGTGCAGGCAAGAATGACGGCCGTGTTCACACAAGGTTTCCGCCCGAGCCTAACGGCTACCTGCATATAGGACACGCCAAGGCCATATGCCTTGACTTTGGATCAGCCGAACGTTTCGGGGGCAAATGCAATCTGAGATTTGACGACACCAATCCTTTGAAAGAAGAAACCGAATATGTTGATTCTATCAAAGAAGATATACACTGGCTGGGCTTTGACTGGGAAGACAGGGAATTCTATGCCTCTGACTATTTCGACAGGCTCTATGAATTTGCAACAGATCTCATAAAAAGGGGGCTGGCCTATGTTGATGACCAGAGCTCCGAGAATATTGCAGCACAAAAAGGAACACCCACACGGCCCGGCAAGGAAAGCCCCTTCAGGAATCGCAGTCCCATTGAAAATCTCGATCTCTTTAAAAGAATGAATGACGGGGAGTTTGATGAAGGCAGCCGTGTACTGAGGGCAAAGATTGATATGGCGTCCCCCAACATGCACATGCGTGATCCCCTCATTTACCGTATCATCAAACGTTCTCATCATCGTACCGGCAATAAGTGGATGGTTTATCCCATGTATGATTTTGCCCATGGACAGTGTGATTATTTTGAGGGTATTACCCACTCGCTCTGCACCCTTGAATTCGAGGTTCACAGACCCCTGTATGACTGGCTTGTAGACAAATTAAGTACAGGAGATTACCGTCCCAGGCAGATAGAATTTAACAGGCTCAACCTCACATATACGGTTATGAGCAAGAGAAAATTGCAGGAACTTGTGATATTGAAGCTGGTGAAGGGCTGGGATGATCCGAGGATGCCAACGCTCTCAGGGCTGAGAAGAAGGGGTTATACCCCCGAATCAATCCGTAATTTTATAAAGAGCATAGGTTACACAAAATTTGAAGCCATCAATGATTTTGCACTTCTTGAACATGCTGTGCGGGATGACCTTAATATCAGAGCGCCAAGGGTGTTCGCAGTGCTTAAACCGGTCAAACTGGTAATCAGCAACTACCCGGCAGATAAGTTTGAGGAAATGGAAATCATAAACAATCCGGAGGACAATTCCATGGGTAGCCGCCGGGTTCCTTTCAGCAGGGAATTATATATAGAAAGGGATGATTTTATGGAAGAGCCCCCGGCCAAATTTTTTCGCTTGGGCCCCGGCCGCGAAGTAAGGCTTAAGGGAGCCTACATTATTAAATGCACAGATTTCAAAAAGGATGAGTCCACCGGAGAAATATCAGAAATAATATGCACCTATGACCCCGAAACCAGGAGTGGCGGACCGGAAGCTGACAGGAAGGTTAAGGGCACTCTGCACTGGGTATCTGCCCCCCATGCCATCGATGCCGAAGTGAGGCTCTATGACAGGCTCTTTAACCATGAAGATCCGGCCGGACAGAAATACCACGATTTCAAGGAATTCCTTAATCCCGAATCACTCGAAATACTTACCGGATGCAAACTTGAACCTTCCCTGGCCGAAGCTCAGCCGCTGGACAAATTCCAGTTCCAGCGCATTGGCTATTTCTGTGTTGATAAAGACTCGATGCCGGGGAATATAATCTTTAACCGGACTGTCCCACTGCGGGACACCTGGGGAAAAGTTTCAAAAAAATAATATCGGCATTTGCTACTGAGCAATAAGTATTTTAACTTTGCAAACTCAAAAATTGCTTCGTGGTGTAACTGGCAACACGTCTGACTCTGGATCAGAAGAGTCCAGGTTCGAGCCCTGGCGAAGCAACAGAAAGCCCCGCAAAAGCGGGGTTTTTTGTTATGAGACAGGGCGGGAAGTTTATGCTGAGCTTCATCTTCATAACAATATCAAAATGCTAACTTTGATATAAAATACTATTGCAGATGGCAACGAACGAAAAAATACGCTTTATTATCAGGGTCACAGGCAGGGTCCAGGGTGTCGGCTATCGCTACAGCGCAGTAAAGGAAGCCCGTAAGCATGATATCAAAGGTTATGTAAAAAACCTGCCTGACGGAAGTGTCTCAATAGAGGCTGAAGGATCGGAAAATAAACTTAATGCCTTTCTCCTGTGGTGCAGGAAAGGACCCGGGACCGGCTATGTTGAATCCGTTAACGTAAATACCCTGCCTCCCGCCGGATATGAGGAATTCCGAATAGGATATTAAGCTTTTTAAGGTATAGTCTAAAATATTTTTGCTTAACTGAACCTTTCGGTGTAATTTTATTACTTGAATGTATCATATACATGAAACATATTCAATACTTAAAGCTTGTGATCATTATCACAATCTTTATACCGGGTATATCCTACTGTCAGGACCTGACCTATAGATCGGATGGTATAGTATTGAATATAAATATCCTTTCTGTTAAAGACGGGACAATGATATACAGGCCGGCAGGTGATAATGCGGGCAAAATCTTCTATTTAAGCACGGGCATGGTTGACAGCGTGGTGTACCGTAACGGGTGCTCAGAGATCTTTATCCATGAAGACCGGGTGCCGGAAACCATAAGAAGAAACTATATAGGAGTTGACTTCGTTGAAACATTTATCAGATGGTTGGGTGATTTTCATGTGGGCCTTAATAACCTGCATTTATCATATGAACATATTTCCAGGTCCGGGAGAACAGGCCTTGCCGCTGAACTCCTGTGGAGTATTGATGCCGTTAACGAAACATCGTGGGCTGAGGAATGGGGCGGACACTGGATTTTCTATAATGAAGGATGGCGCCTAAGCTATGACCCTTTCAGGTTCTTTGTTAAAGTGGGTGTCAATACCTATCCTTTCAACTATTCCCTGATAAAGACCGGAAGCCTGCGTTTTTCTACAGGTGCTTCACTTTTTCTGGGAAAGATTAGAAGGTACGACTGGAGTATAGACTACTGGGAAAACCAAATAAAGGAGGTTGTTATAGCCGGCATAATATGGAATGTAGATTTGAAAATCTACCTTGCTGATGCACTACAGGTCAGGCTGGGCCTGGATGCCTCTGTAATACCCTTCCTGGTGTTTATCTGTCCTGAACTCGGAATTACACTAAGTTTTTAAATATAACTGCAAGTTTTTCTTTCATCAACCAAAAACAGTAGCTATGTACAGGCTCATGCGCATTCCTTCAGTCTCCAGGCTTACAGCTTTTTGCATAATGGTATCATTTCTCCTGATGACAAATGGTTGTTACTACTTCAGGGTCAACAGGTCTGCAGAGCCTCCCGGTGACATTCTGCAAAAAATGGAAAGTGAAAACAGGTTGATTATCCTGCATATTGATGATAATGTCTGGGTATTCTCCGGTATTAAGACAGAGGACCAGGCAATCACCGGTAAAATATCCGGGCTGAAAGGTCACAGGATGTATACCAAGGTTATAGATGACCATCCGGGTCCCTACAGGTACAAGGGGACACAATACAGTGATGAGAGGGAGGTTTTGAATGAAGTGCATATATATGCTTCAGAAATGGAGACAAGTGACCGGGTCAGTGTATCCATCCCGGTTGAGGCAATACAAAAAATAGATGTGTATGACAGGGATGCCGGTGCTACACTGGCTTCATGGACATTTTCAATCCTGGGTGCAGCAGCTGCCGTATTCGGAGTGGTATCTATAATTGTCCTGCTTACAAAATCATCCTGCCCCTTCATTTATGGCTATGATGGCACGGATTATGTTTTTTACGGTGAGGTGTTCAGCGGGGCCGTCCAGCCGGGACTGGAACGTGATGATTATTTTCCCTTGCCATTAAGTTGCTCAGAGGACGGTACATATAAAATAAAAATGGCCAACGAGGTAAAAGAAATCCAATATGTTGATCTTGCCGAACTCTTACTTGTTGATCATAAAGAAGGAACCGAGGTCCTCTTTGATAAATACGGGGTGCCCCATTCCATTAGCAGGCCTGTTCAACCCATATCGGCCAATACATTTGACAATACAGATATCCTTCATCTGGTAAATAAAAAAGACACTGTTAACTATACAGGTCTGGAAAAGGTGACTGACGATAATTATATAGAGGAAATCTACCTGAAATTCATCAGACCGGAAAACGCAAAATCAGCAAAACTGGTAATGAATGCAAAGAATTCCTTCTGGATGGAGGCAGTGATCACTAAAATTCATGAACTTTTCGGAGAGAAATATGACAAATTTATAGCAAAGCAGGAAAAGAAATCCGGTGCCAGGCATAGCAAATACCAGCTTGACCAGGAGATGCCAATGTCAGTTTACATTGAAAAGAATAAGCGGTGGGAGTTTGTCGATTATTTCAACCTTCCGGGCGCTATGGCCTTGAGAAATGATATCCTGCCAATAAACCTTGAAGGCCTTGAATCTGATACAATATCAATAAAGATCAGTACAGGCTTTGGATTCTGGGAAGTTGATTACCTGGCTATGGATTTTGGTCTTAATGAAAGCCTGGAACCCTTAACCGTGAAGTCCGAAAGTGCAATAAGCAGTGACAATGCAGACATAAGCAAAAAGCTTTCAGCCACTGACAGTGATTATTATGTGCTCGGGAAACCGGGAGATGAAGCAGTTCTTGAATTTGTAAACCCGGAAATGAAAGGTGAATGCCGGTCTGCTTTTCTTCATACCAGGGGATATTATAAAATCGTGAGGGAGCTCAGCGGGCCCCCCGATAAAAAAACCCTGAGGGCTTTCCGCAAACCCGGGATGATCCCTTCTTTTTCAAAGGAAGCCTATAAAAAAATATATAACAACTGATCTCCCTTTTGTTTGCCTTATAAATAGTTGAATTTTGTAATAGAGTATAATATGATAAGTACTATTTCAGGATATAAGGCAATAGTAATAAGGTTCTGGCTACATTTTAATATAGCCCTCATTGTTTTCTCAAGTTACAAAAATCCATTTAAAGTACTCAGGATCCTTTCTGCTATCAAAGCAAAAAGAAAAAACCTTCTGGGTCTCCAGCCGATTTCCAGGTTTATAAAATCAGGTAGAAGGTATTTCTTTTCTGACAATATTCCCGGATGGCCTTCGAGGGCATTCAGGGGCTACTTCCGGGCAGAATTAATAAGGACAAGCGGTACTAACGGTATTTCAGTACCTTTTTCAACTGTTTTTATATCAGTATCATCAAGATGCCCCCTTCGCTGCCTCCATTGTTACGAGTGGGAAAACTTATCTGACAGGGAGACTCTTTCGCTTGAGCAGCTGAAAGATATCATCAATAAGGTCAAAGAATATGGCGCCTTCCATATTCAATTCAGTGGCGGTGAGCCATTGATGAGGATGGATGATCTTCAGATACTTATTCGCTATGCTGGTGATGGAGCTGACGTCTGGATTAACACATCAGGTTTTGGTCTTACAAGGGAAAAAGCTCTCCTCTTAAAAAAAGCCGGTCTCACCGGTGCTGAAATAAGCCTCGACCACTGGGATGAAGGAGAGCATAACCGCTTCAGGGCTAATGCACAGGCTTTCAGGTGGGCGGGTGAAGCAGTGAAAAACTGCAATGAGGCCGGCCTGGTAACCTGCCTTTCCTTATGTACCACCTCTTCATTTGTTACCAGGGAAAACCTTGATAAATATGCCGACCTGGCTATGAGATGGGGTGTAAGTTTTATCAGGGTCCTTGACCCACGGAAAACAGCCAGGTTCAATGGCCAGGAAACAGAGCTTTCCGGCGCACAGATTCAAATGCTTGAAGATTTTTTTCTTAATGCTTCCTCTCCCGGATCAGCGCCCAACTACCCTATTGTCTCATATCCGGGTTATCACCAGAGACGAATCGGGTGCATGGGGGCCGGTAACCGCTATATCTATATCGATCCCAGGGGTGAAATACACGCATGCCCCTTTTGCAGGGGATCAGCCGGCAATGCCCTTACAGTAAGTATAGAAGATACCGTTGCAACACTGAAAGCAAGGGGATGCCATCAATATTCAACATTTAAAGCAGAATAATCATTTAATCACTTCGACCATACCTTTCCCCCGGCCTCTGGTTATATCCGTGGTTTTTACTTTTTCCTTTTTACCTTTTCCTTTTGTCCCTCTGCTCTGTCTGGCTCCTCACTAAATTAACCCACAGGGTTAATTGTTCGCTTTGCTTACGAGCTCACTTCGTTCGGTTTTTAACGCTCGGCCCTCTTTTTCCTTTTTCTTTTTCAAGTTATAAAGCCTTGCGTCTCTATCTTTATATTTTTACTTTTATCTTGTCTTGATAAAAAGCTATGAAAAAAATGAAAACTATAAAAAGATTAGCGCTGCTGATTTTCTTATCAGTGATATTATCCTCCTTCCTCTTCTCCCAGGAACCGCTACGAGATCCTGAACCGGATAAAAAAGTAAAGGCCTTCCTTGAGGAAAGCAGATACCGCTGGCGTGATATGAACGTCCCTGCCATCGACGGAAAGCTGCTTTATAACATTATAGTGGAGAATAGCTACATGAGGGCGCTTGAGATAGGCACCTCAACCGGTCATTCATCCATATGGATAGCCTGGGCACTGAGCAAGACAGGCGGAAAGCTGATTACTATAGAGATAGATGAAGAGCGCTACCGGGAAGCTCTTGAGAATTTTGAAAAAGCAGGCCTGTCTGAATATATTGACGCACGACTGGCCGATGCCCACGAACTTGTTCCCAGGCTTGAAGGGCCCTTTGATTTTGTATTCAGCGATGCAGATAAGAACTGGTACAAGAATTATTTTATTGAGCTGGATCCCAAACTTAAAACAGGAGGATGTTTCACTGCACATAATATTACCGGGAGACGGTCCCGTTACAGTTATGGCCAGACAGAATTCCTGGATTATGTAAAGAGCCTTGAAAATTATGAAACAACCGTAAATTCTTCCGGCAGCGGTGTTTCTATAAGTTATAAAATAAGCAAATAGAAAGCCGACAAGTCTTATGCCTGAAAACGGTCTTAAAAGAAGTCTCGGTCTCTTTCCTGCCACCAATATTGTGATAGCCAATATCATAGGTGCCGGTATATTCACTACATCAGGGCTGCTTATGGCTGACCTGGGCTCCCCCCTCCTCCTCATTGTGCTATGGCTTGTGGGTGGAATAATTGCCATATGCGGAGCTCTGTCATACGGTGAACTGGGGGCTAATATGCCTGAAGCCGGTGGTGAGTACATGTTTCTCTCCCGCATCTTTCACCCTGCCCTGGGCTTTCTCAGCGGCTGGGTATCATTTCTGGTGGGCTTCTCTGCTCCCATTGCAGCCTCCGCCCTGGGATTCAGCGACTACCTGATCAGGGCCTTCCCCCAACTCGCAGAATGGATACCGGGACACACCTTCCTTGGCGTCAAGGGTACTGCAAAAATGTTTGCTGTTGTAGTGGTTCTTGCTTTCACCCTCATTCATTCAAGGGGTATCAAATTCGGGTCAAAGGTTCAGAATATTCTCACCATCCTTAAGATCCTGCTCGTGGCAGGGCTTATTGTGGCCGGGCTGGCTTTCGGGAAGGGAAACATTGAAAACTTCAGTGCTGCCAATACCCTTGGCAATGGGCTCTCAGGTTGGAAAACCATCGGACTGTCCGTGATGTGGATAATGTTTGCATACAGCGGATGGAATGCATCAACATATATAGGATCAGAAATAAAAAAACCTAAATTTAACCTGCCGGCTTCACTTATCATCGGAACCTGTCTTGTCATTATTCTTTACCTTTTGCTGAATGCTGTATACGTATATGCCATACCCCCGGAAGAGATGAAGGGAGTAATTTCCGTGGGTGGCCTGGCCATGGGCAAACTTTTCGGCCCTGGTGCTGAAACAGTCTTCTCGCTGCTTATAGCCTTCGCCCTGTTTTCATCACTCAGCGCTTATATTATAATAGGACCAAGGGTATATTTTTCCATGGCTCGCGACGGCCTCTTCTTCAGGTCGGTGGCAAAAATACATCACAGGCATAATGTCCCAACCTATTCCATTTACCTGCAGTCGCTAATAGCAATAATCTTTATTCTTACCGGTACATTTGACCAGATACTTACATACATGGGGTTCTCCCTGGGTATTTTCCCGATACTGACCATTGCCGGTTCTTTCAAAATAAGAAAAACCATGCAGATCAGGACAAGAATTCCCGGCTTCCCGGTACCACAGCTTGTATATATTGCAACAGGAGTGATAATTCTGGTACTGTCCTTCATGAAAAGGCCGGCAGAGTCTTCAATAGCGCTGGCAACAGTCGCTGCAGGCATCCCTGCTTATTTGTTGTTCAGGAAGTTTACCTGACTCCTGTCATGTGCCTCTTACCCCGGGTGAGAACGGGACTATTTTTATTCTGCCACTCTGTGGGTATTAGCAGGGAGCAGGGTATGCCAAAAAACGGGGACCCCGGGTGAGAACGGGACTTCTCTACTGCTTATCAGGAAACCAGGGAGCGGATGACAACTGAGGCACAGGCGCAGCCAAAGACGGCCGGCATATAGGAGATGGTTCCTACATTGGACGCTTTGTTATTTTCTCCTTCCGTAAGCTCAATACTTTCAGCAGGCACCTCCTCCGGGGAGAATACGGCAGTGAATCCTTCTCTTATTCCAAGTTTATGAAGTCTTTTCCTCAGTATGCGTGCCAGTTTACACTTATAAGTACCGGAAATATCTGTTATCCTGATTACCGCTGGATCAAGTTTGCCCCCTGCCCCCATCGAACTGACAACAGGTATACCCTTTTGAATGGAATGATAGATAAGGAATATTTTGGGTGAAAGTGTATCTATGGCATCCACAACGTAGTCATATTCCTCATCAAGTATTTCGATCATACGTTCATCACGGATGAATTCCTGAATAGTCACAAGTTTCAGCCCTGGATTTATATCGAGCAGCCTTTCTTTCATTAACTCAGTCTTGTACTTCCCGATAGTACTTCTAAGTGCCGGTAGCTGACGGTTGATATTGCTCTCATTTATCTTATCACCGTCTACAAGGGTCATCTTACCAAGCCCGGCCCTGCAAAGCATTTCAGCGGCATAGGCGCCAACGCCACCCAGACCAACTACCAGGACACTGGATGCAGCGAGCTTGTCCAGCTTTTCTTTTCCCAGTAATAATTCTGTTCGCGACTGCCACATTTCCAATAGGTTTATAAGGTTTAAAGTTTATAACGTGATTTCTTCAAACTCTATCAACTTTTTCAACTTTATCAACTTTATTAACTTTATTAACTTTTAAATAAAGAATAAAAATTTCCCCGGAGTTGTTTCTTAATTGTCTGCAGGTCAATCCGGAGGTGTTCCGCCACCACCCGGTACACCGGTTCTATGCCTATGTCAAAGCCATCTGTTTCAAGAAATAACCTGTCAGTGGGTATTGATTTGAGTGTATTTGTCGACTCAGGCCTGATTGCCCATTCCACCCAAGGAGATAAATAAAAGCCTTTATCAAGAAGCTGTGCTGCCTGTTCAGGCTTCCCCCTGAAACCATGAATTATCCAGGTCATTTCCGGCTGCATTTCCTTATGGCATCTCAGTAATTCATCCCACCCCTTCACACAGTGAATAAAGAGGGGTTTCTTCTTTTCTTCAGATATTTCAACGTGGGTCCTGAAAACCTTTTCCTGTAGCCGGCTATCGGGCCCCCTTAAACGGTCAAAGCCGGCTTCGCCAACAGCAATCACCGAAGAGAGGGAAGCATAATCCCTTACTTTGTCCAGCTGGGCCTCAATGTTATCCTCCCCCAGGTACCATGGATGAGCACCGCAGCTGAAGGCAATGCCTTCCATCTCACCGGGGTAACGATTTTCATGCACCATTATATTGTCAATGGTAAAAACCCCCCTCTGCGGGCTGGCTCCATGATCATGGATATTTATGAAATCATTTTCTCCCGGTCCTCTCATCCCAGCACCTCCAGTCCCCTGTCAATTCTGTCCAGTGTCTCTTCCCTGCCAATAAAGGCAATTATATCAAAGAGGTGCGGGCCCCGCAGTTCGCCAACTATAAGCAACCTGAAAGCGTTCATCACGGCACCCGTGCCATATCCTCTTTCCTGTATCCAATTTTTTACTCTTTCTTCAATTTCAGCCGGAGTGAATGAGCTTATGCTTTCAAGCACTGCCCTGACCTCTTTCATCATGACAGGAGAATCCTGCTTCCATCTTTTTCTAACCGCTGCTTCATCATAGTGGCTGGGAGCTTCAAAAAAGAAGTCTGTCTGATACCATAATTCTGAAATAAAATCCACCCTTTCCCTGACCATCTCAACCAGCCGGGCAGCATCTTCGGGTTTAATGCTGTAACCTTTTTCTTCCACCATCCTGGCATATTCATCTGCTATATCTCCCACCGCTTTGATCTGCATATACTGGTGATTAAACCACCTGGCCTTCTCAGGATCGAAGCGTGCTCCCGACCTGTTCACTCTTTCAATACTAAATTCCCTGATAAGTTCATCCATTGAGAATAACTCTTTATCCGTCCCGGGGTTCCACCCCAGAAGAACCAGCATATTAACGAAAGCTTCGGGAAAATACCCATCCTCCCTGTAACCCCTTGCTGCTTCGCCGTGAGGCCAATAAAGAGGAAAAACAGGGAAGCCCATTTTATCCCCGTCACGTTTGCTCAGTTTACCCTTGCCCATGGGCTTAAGCAGTAGGGGCAGGTGGGCATAGGAAGGCTGATCCCATCCGAAAGCACGGTAAAGCATTACATGAAGGGGCAATGAGGGCAGCCACTCCTCACCCCTGATCACATGAGTAATCTCCATAAGGTGATCATCAACAACATTGGCAAGGTGGTAGGTAGGCATTCCATCAGATTTGAACAGGATCTTGTCATCAAGGGTAGATGAATTCACCACCACCCTTCCCCTTATCCGGTCATCCATCTCAATATCCTCGCCGGCTGGCATCTTAAACCTGATGACATAGGGCACCATTTGGGCACGAAGTCTGTCAACACCGTCGGCTGGCAGGCTCAGTGAATTTTTAAGCCCCTCCCTTGTCTGTGCATTATACATGAAGTTATCACCTTTCTCTTCATAGCTTTTTCTCAGTATTTCCAGTTCCTCCGGGCTATCAAAAGCTATATAGGCCATGCCTGCTTCCAGGAGTTTTTCAGCATATTCATTGTAAATACTGCCTCTTTCGCTCTGTCTGTAAGGACCATAGGGACCTCCCTGCTTCACCCCCTCATCCACAATTATACCGCACCAGTCGAGGGCCTCCATTATATATTGTTCAGCACCTTCAACCAGCCGTGAACGGTCAGTGTCCTCTATTCTTAAAATGAGGCTACCACCATGCTTCCTGGCAAAAAGATAGTTATACAAGGCTGTACGCACTCCCCCTATATGCAAAGGCCCTGTCGGGCTGGGCGCAAATCTTACTCTTACATTGCCGGTCATAAGTATTCTTTTTAAATGATTCCCTGCAAAGATAAAGAATCCAATTGACTCTCCTCGAAGCTGAGCGAAGCTAAAACGCTCTTGTAATTCAGGAATACGGCTTGCGAAAAATCATCTTTTTTAACTTACATTTGTGTTAAAATTGACCCAAAGCTTAAAAAATACTATCATGAATACAATGAAAGCCCTTGTTAAGGCAAAAGCGGCCAGGGGAATCTGGATGGAGGAAGTTCCCGTACCCGAACCGGGATTAAACGATGTAATAATCAGAATAAAAAAGACCGCCATATGCGGTACCGACCTGCATATCTATATGTGGGATGAATGGGCACAGAAAACAATAAAAACACCCATGACCATAGGTCACGAATACGTTGGTCATATTGAAGCTGTGGGAGCCGGTGTCAAACATATCAGGCCGGGCGACAGGGTTACCGGCGAAGGTCATCTCGCATGCGGCCACTGCCGTAACTGCCGCCGCGGGAAAAAACATGTATGTGAAAATTCTGTCGGTATTGGAGTCCACATAAACGGGGCCTTTGCTGAATACTTAAAATTACCTGCAGAGAATGTTATACATCTTGATGACCGGATACCCGATGACTGGGCAGCAATAATGGATCCCTTCGGAAATGCCACGCATACGGCCCTGTCCTTCCCCCTGATTGGAGAGGATGTGCTGATCACTGGTGCCGGGCTTATTGGCAGTATGGCAATTGCCATTGCCCGGTTTGCGGGTGCACGCTATGTGGTTGCCAGTGATCTGAGCGAATACAGGCTCAACATTGCAAAAAAAATGGGAGCCACAATGGTGGTTAATCCCTCAAAGGGAGAAAAAATATCTGATGCAGTTAAAAAGCTTGGTATGAGGGGCTTTGATGTAGGGCTGGAAATGTCGGGCTCACCGGTGGCATTTAACGAGATGATAGAAAACATGTATAACGGATCTTCAATATCCCTGCTGGGGATACTCCCCTCTAAATTTGATGTGCCCTGGAGTGATATCATCTTCAAGGCCATAACCATGAAGGGCATATATGGCAGGGAGATGTGGGAAACATGGTACAAGATGGAACAAATGATTATTGGAGGTATTGATCTTAGTCCCGTGATTACTCATCATTTCTCCATTGATGATTTCCAGAAAGGCTTTGATGCCATGGAGAAGGGTGATTGCGGTAAAGTTATTCTTGAATGGTAGACCGGCTACCTGATCCGGAAACAATTCTTCTCTCCCGATTGTTAAATATTTAATATAATATAAACCCGCCACCATGGAACAAAACAGGATATTTTCAATAGGCACAGCAACCAAAAAGGATTCAATAATACTTAACGACCGCATCGATGACAGGTCAGCCCTGGTATTTATAGCCGAACATCCATATTCAGGATATTATGGAACAACAGTGCCTGACAAGAAGGAACCTCAGTCAATGTACCTGGTGACTGATCAGAACTATGATGATGACAGGATAATAAGATCAATACAGGCGATAAAGACTCATTTTAAGTACGCTTTTGATGCTGTGCCGGGAACGATAAGTTTCCTTAATAAACACCTTGGTGTAATAAGGGTAAGGTGCGTCTCCTACGAACATGTACCTGCTCTCTTAAAGGCCTTCAGGAAAGAAGGCCTGGAATTTATGTCGCACCGTAAATTCCCTCCCTTTGAAGGCATAATCCGGGTAACAAAGTATTTTAAAGCTGAAGAAGCTGAAAAAGGTATATTCTTTGACCTTGAGAATCCATTCTTTGCCTACCTGCATATCGACAGGCATATGGAGTGGAATACCTTTGAGAAACTCTACCGCGACGTAAGGAATAACATTACTGAATTTTCATTCGATGCTGCACTGGCAACAATGTATGATGAAAAGGGGATTCTTGATTTCATACGTATTTATGATGAAAAACCCTCCCTGGAAAAACTCAGGATACTGTACAAAAAGTTTAAGGATGTCGTAGAAAGGTACTGAAGACGAGGGATGAACCGGGCAGTGCGAGGTTGAGCCCGCATGAGAGTGCTGCCAAACAGGATAAATTTGGCGGTTTCAGATTATTAATCTTTCAAAAATAACATTATCTTAAGGGCCATTTTTAAACAAAAAATAATTTAATCTATGAGTAATATCGGCTCTTACGAGGAAAGGGTAAAAGATTTTGACTGGTCCATAGCGGAAAAGGAACTTGGCTATAAGAAAGGAGACATAATTAATATTGGCTGGTACTGTTCTGACAGGATATGTGAGCAGGGCAAAGCTGATAAGGTAGCGCTTTACCATGAGGGTTTTACAGGTGAAGAAAGGAAGTATACCTTTAATGATGTAAGGCTTGCAAGCAATACCATAGGCGCCTTTCTGAAAAAGCTGGGCATCCGCGATCAGGACAGGGTATGCCTGTTTATGGATAAGATACCCGAGCTGTATCTTTCTTTTCTTGGTGTATTAAAGACAGGGGCTATTGTACAGCCCCTCTTTTCAGCCTTCGGTGATGAGTCACTCTATGTCAGACTTGAAAATGCAGGCACCAGTGCAATTATCACCCAGAGAAAACATGTAGGCAAGGTAAGGAAGATAATTGATAAGCTGCCCGCACTCAAACATATCATCATTGTTGATTACAATGAAGTTAAACCTCTCCAGGACAGAGAAATTGCCTTTAATCTTACAAGGGAAGAACCTGTTGAGAAGCTGGAAATATTCCCCACAAAGGCCGAATCCCCATCCGTGCTTCACTACACATCAGGTACTACCGGCCAGCCGAAGGGTGTCAGGCATGTTCATTATTCACTAATTTCACAATATCTTACAACAAAGTGGGTACTTGACCTCAGGGATGATGATATTTACTGGTGTACAGCCGACCCGGGTTGGGTAACGGGCACCTCATACGGCATTATCGGGCCATGGAGCATGGGCGTGACACAATGTGTACTCGATAAGGGTTTCTCTGCCGAATCATGGTATAAGTTTATAGAGAAATACAGGATTACTATGTGGTATTCGGCTCCTACAGCCATCAGGTCACTTATGAAGGCCGGAGATGAGATTGTTAAAAAATACGATCTTTCCAGCCTGCGCCACCTGGCCAGCGTAGGTGAACCACTTAATGCCGAAGCAGTGATATGGTCAGAAAAAGTGTTCGGATTGCCCTTCCTTGATACCTACTGGCAGACTGAAACAGGATGCATGATGATAAGCAACTACCCGGGAATGAAAGTCAAACCCGGATCAATGGGTAAACCCTTCCCCGGGATAAAAGGGGTAGTACTCGATCCCAATACCTTCGAGCCCATACAGGAGCCCGGCAGGGTGGGACTTATCGCCTTCAAGCCCGGGTGGCCCTCGATGATGACCACTTACTGGAACAACGAGGAAAAATATAAGGAGAAGTTCTCCAATGGCTGGTACCTTGCCGGCGACAGGTCTTCAATCGATGCTGATGGATACTTCTGGTTTATCGGCCGCGACGATGATGTAATAAATACGGGAGGCCACCTGGTAAGCCCCTTTGAAGTGGAATCAGCCCTGATTGAACATGAAGCCGTTGCCGAGTCAGCAGTAGTGTCCAAACCCGATGAAGTCAATATGGAGGTTGTTAAAGCATTTATAACACTTAAACCGGGCTATGAAGTGGATGACGACCTCGAATTGTCAATAATGAACTTTATAAGAAAGAAACTGTCTCCCCTGGCCATGCCGCAGGAAATAGAATATGTCGACAGCCTGCCTAAAACCAGAAGCGGTAAGATAATGAGGAGGATACTCCATGCAAAAGAATGGGGAGAAGATATAGGTGATACGTCGACACTGGAAGACGATTAAGAGAGATGAGAGATGAATTATACCAGTATATAACATTAAATAAGATTAACTATGGAAGAAATGAAAGACATGGTTTTAAATTACGTGATTAACGAATACCAGGAAGATGAAGATGACGAGATAACTTATGACACACCACTTATCTCCAGTGGTTTTGTAGACTCTTTCTCAATGGTATCACTGAAAGTATTCCTTGAGAAGAAATTTAACATCAGCATACCTGATGATGAAGCCACGCCGGAGGCCTTTGACTCGGTGAATAAAATAGTTGACCTGGTGAACGGATATCTTGAAAAAAAATAAAATTCCCGGATTATGAGTTACAGCAACAAAGTAAAAGATCTCTATGTAAATCAGCTTAAGGATATAAAATCTGCGGGCATTTACAAGGAGGAAAGGTTCATTCATTCTACACAGGCAGCAGATATCGAGGTTGAATTCCCGAGTGGATCAAGTCTCAAGAATGTTATTAACATGTGTGCCAATAATTACCTCGGCCTTTCAAGTCACCCCGAGGTCGTTAAGGCAGCTCATGAAGGACTTGACACAAGGGGCTATGGAATGTCCTCTGTACGGTTTATCTGTGGCACCCAGGACATACACAGGGAGCTTGAGAACAGGGTGACTGAATTTCTTGGAACCGAAGACACCATCCTCTTTCCCTCGTGCATGGATGCCAATGCAGGCGTCTTTGAAGCCCTGCTTACCAGCGAGGATATAATGATATCCGACAGGCTTGTACATGCCTCCATAATTGATGGCATGAGGT
This sequence comes from Bacteroidales bacterium, assembly GCA_032260385.1. Lineage (GTDB taxonomy): Bacteria > Bacteroidota > Bacteroidia > Bacteroidales > VadinHA17 > UBA9300. Next base: position 40,857 of record JAVVEL010000005.1, read on the forward strand.
TATGCAGTGCCGAGCACGACACCTTCAAGCATTCCAATATGGAGCACCTGGAGCAGAAACTGAAGCTTCATGAGAACAAGAGAATCAAAATGGTTATCACCGACGGTGTATTTTCGATGGATGGTGACCTGGCCAAACTGGGCGAGATGGTTGAACTATGCAAGAAATATGATGCCCTCCTCTTTGTTGATGATTCGCATTCCTCAGGCTTTATAGGTAAAACAGGTCGCGGCACCCATGAACATTGCGGTGTGATGGGTAAGATAGATATAATAACCACCACTTTCGGCAAAGCCCTCGGTGGAGCATCCGGAGGATGCGTATCGGGAAGGAAGGAAATAGTGGAGATGTGCCGCCAGAAAGCCAGGCCTTATCTTTTCTCAAATACCATTTCCCCCGTTGTGGTAGCCGGTGTACTGAAGGTTTTCGAAATACTGTCACAGAGTACCGAGAGAAGGGATAAGCTGGAAAATAACACCAGGTTCTGGAGAAAGGGACTGGCAGATGCAGGATTTGTCCTGAAGGAAGGGGACAGCCCCATTGTTCCTGTTATGCTGTTCAATGCCAAGCTGTCACAGGATTTCTCCAAAGACCTTTTTGACCTCGGCATATATGCCATAGGCTTCTTTTTCCCCGTGGTGCCCAACGGGCAGGCAAGGATCAGAACACAGATCTCCGCCGGTCACGAGATGCATCACCTTGAAAAAGCGCTTGACGCATTTATTAAGGTTGGAAAGAAGCACGGAATACTGGGTCTGAGCAAACAGGATATTATAGATAAATACGGACTCTGAGATCTGAAGAAATGTACACCGATTTTCAGGAGCACCTGCAATCCGAGTTATACAGAATTGAAGAAGCAGGATTATATAAGAAAGAAAGGATAATCGGTTCACCCCAGGCAGCCGAGATAGAGCTTACGGACGGGAGCCGTGTATTGAATTTCTGCGCCAACAATTACCTTGGACTATCAAACAGCCCCGAGCTTATTGAAGCAGCAAAAGAGGCTCTCGACACTCATGGATACGGCATGTCTTCTGTACGTTTCATATGTGGAACAAGCGACCTGCACAAGGAGCTTGAAGAGAAAATATCAAGCTTTTTCGGTACTGAAGACAGCATACTCTATGCAGCCTGTTTCGATGCCAACGGCGGCTTATTTGAACCCCTGCTGACAAGTGAGGATGCCATAATTTCCGATGCCCTCAACCACGCCTCTATCATTGACGGGGTAAGACTCTGCAAAGCTAAGCGTTACAGGTATGAAAATGCTGACATGGAAGACCTTGAGAACAGGCTTGCCGCTGCACAGGAGCAGAGGTTCAGACTAATAGTGACTGACGGTGTTTTCTCGATGGATGGTAACGTTGCACCCCTGGATAAGATACTGGCACTGGCAGAAAAATACAATGCCCTTGTCATGGTTGATGAATCGCACTCAGCCGGTGTTGTGGGGGAAACCGGAAGAGGTGTCACTGAGCTGTTTAAGGCCAGGGGTAAGGTGGAGATTATCACAGGAACCCTGGGAAAGGCTTTCGGTGGGGCCATCGGTGGATTCACCACGGGTAAAAAGGAAATAATTGACATGCTCCGGCAGAGATCAAGGCCCTATCTTTTTTCTAATTCCATACCTCCCCTCGTGGCTGCCGCAGGAATCAGGATGATTGATATGATGACCGAAACCAATGATCTGCAGGACAGGCTTCACCATAACACGTCATATTTTGTGGACAGAATGTCAGCTCTTGGCTTTGATATAAAGCCAACGCAGTCGGCCATATGCGCTGTAATGCTGTATGATGCCAAACTGTCGCAGAAGCTTGCCGCCAGCTTGCTCGACGAAGGGATTTATGTTATTGGTTTTTATTACCCGGTTGTACCCAAAGACGAAGCCAGGATCAGGGTTCAGCTGTCAGCAGCCCATGAGCAGGAGCATCTTGATAAGGCGATAAGGGCCTTTGAGAAAATCGGGAAAGAACTGAAAGTCATACAATAAATAAGGGGGGCTGGATCAATGATGCAGCCCCCCTGCTTTCTCATACAAATATATTAACCACATTTAGAAGAGCCGCAATCCTGGCAAAGAAGGCATCCTTCCTGGTAAACCAGGTTGGATGAGCCACACTCCTCGCACTTGCCCTTAGCCTTTGTACCGTCAGGTATATATCTTTTCAGAGCTCTTTCAACACCATTCTTCCATGTATTTATTGATGCGCTGTCGAGCCTTAATGATCTTACCAGGTTAACCACGCTTGGGATGGGCATCCCGTGTCTCAGGACACCGGAGATCAGTTTTGCATAATTCCAGAACTCAGGTTTGAACATATGTGACAAACCTCCGAGTGTATTCTTATAGCCGTACTTGTCGGTATACTGGAAATCATACCTGTTTCTGCCATCTTCATCTTTTGTTTTGACTATTTTTCCCTTCACTATGGAATCAGGAATGGGAAATATTTCGTTATCGGCCAGGCCGGTAAATATTTCATAGGGCACTCCGTCCTTCAAACCGACAAAGGCTATCCATTTCTCATCATTATTATTGAACCTTATTATATCGGCATCGAGTACCCTTGGTCTTTTACCTATACCTTCGACTTTATCTTTTTTACCCGATATAAGGACCCCGCTCCTCGAGCCGTCACGGTACACCGTTGCTCCCTTGCATCCTGACTCCCAGGCCGTCATATACAGGTCGCTCACAAGATCTTGCTTCACATCCCTGGGTATATTGATAGTTACACTGATGGAATGATCGACCCATTTTTGTATCTGTCCCTGCATTCTCACCTTTGCCAGCCAGTCAACATCATTGGCTGATGCCCTGTAGTAGGGTGATTCCTTTACTATCTCATCAACGTCGTCATCATCCATATTCCTCACCTCATCGGGATCATAGCCGTTTATTCTGAGCCACTCAACAAATTTATGATGAAAGACGTTGTATTCTTCCCACGAATCTCCCACCTCGTCTTTAAATGTAACCGTTACGTCCTTATCGTTCGGGTTTACCTTCCGCCTTCTTTTATATACCGGCATGAACACCGGTTCTATCCCCGAGGTTGTCTGGGTCATCAGGCTTGTGGTACCCGTTGGTGCTATTGTAAGAAGGGCTATATTCCTGCGCCCGTACTCGAGCATATGATAGTAGAGGTTTTTATCGGCTTCCTTAATGCGCTGGATAAATGGGTTATTCTTCTCCCTGTCTGAACTGTATATTTCAAAGGACCCTCTTTCTTTTGCCAGCATGGTTGAAGACCTGTAAGCTTCGACAGCCAGTGTTTTATGTATTTCGGTTGAGAAATCTATAGCCGTATCGCTGCCGTATTCCAGGCCTAAGGCAGCCAGCATGTCGCCTTCAGCGGTTATGCCTATCCCTGTTCTCCTGCCCTGCCTGGTTTTAAAATGAATATTTTCCCAGAGTGTTTTTTCCACCGATTTGATTTCCTCGGTTTCGGGATCATTATTTATTTTATCAAGTATTATTTCAATTTTTTCGAGTTCCAGATCTATGATATCGTCCATTATCCTCTGTGCAAGGTGTACATGTTCGGTAAAGAGGTTAAAATTAAATTTTGCCTTTGGGGTAAATGGATTGTCCACATAACTGTATAGGTTAAGGGCCAGCAGCCTGCAGCTGTCGTAGGGGCACAGGGGTATTTCGCCACAGGGGTTGGTGGAAACGGTTTTATATCCCAGGTCAGCATAGCAGTCTGGCACACTCTCTCTTTCTATTGTATCCCAGAAGAGCATACCGGGTTCGGCAGACTGCCAGGCATTATGCACTATTTTATTCCACAGTTCTCTCGCATTTATTTCCTTTACGAATTTGGGCTCATCAGAATTAATAGGGTATTGCTGTTTGAAAGGACGGTCATTTTTAACCGCTTCCATAAACTCATCGGTTATTTTAACCGACACATTGGCACCTGTTACTTTTCCCGTTTCAAGTTTTGCATCAATGAATTTTTCAGAATCCGGATGCTTGATAGATATTGACAGCATCAGTGCCCCTCGCCTTCCGTCCTGTGCCACCTCCCTGGTTGAGTTTGAATACCTTTCCATAAAAGGAACCACCCCTGTTGAAGTAAGCGCACTGTTAAGCACCGGTGAGCCCTGGGGGCGTATATGTGAAAGGTCATGGCCCACGCCGCCCCTTCTTTTCATCAGCTGCACCTGTTCCTGGTCTATCTTAAGTATTCCGCCATATGAATCAGATTCCCCGTCATTACCTATGACAAAACAATTTGAGAGAGAGGCTATCTGGTAATTATTGCCTATTCCTGTCATCGGGCCACCCTGGGGGATGATATACCTGAACTCCTTCAGTGCCTCATAAATTTTTTCTTCGCTTACGGGCTCCGGGTATTTCTGTTCTATGCGGTATATTTCTTTCGCCAGCCTGCGGTGCATGTCATCAGGAGTCTTTTCATACAGCCTGCCGTAAGAATCTTTCAGCGCATACTTATTGGCCCATACCCTTGCAGCAAGATCATCTCCCTTAAAATATTCTATTGATGCCTTTATAACTTCCTCATGACTGTAGGTTTTTATTTTGCCACTATCTTCAGCCTCCTTTTTACCGGACTCTTTCCGGGTAATATGGTCTTCCCCGGTTTTCGTTTTATCGACTTTTGTTGGCAAGTCACTTTTCGTTTCTTTCATTTCCTTTTGTGAGGTAAGAGCGGGTTCATCGACAAAAAGTTCTCCCATTGACAGATCAATTTTTTGGATTTTACTTGAAAATTAGCTAGTTCGACTTATAATTGGTAAGCCTCTCAGGTTTTGCTAAAATAAGAAAGGACCTCAGGCGATGCAAGTCATAATTATTAACAATCAGCCCTAGTTATCAACTTGCAGATCTATATGCCTCTATAACAGTTCTTTCCACAGATAAGAACCGGGACAGTCCACGCTATTTTAGCTGCTGTTTTTTTCACAGTCGACACATGCCCCCCGGGCTGTTAAAACAAAAAAGGAAGGCAAAAATTCCTTCCTTTTTTGATATAATTCCGTGATATTAATCAATTCGCAGTAGGTCCTTCATCGAGTGTAAACTCAGGATTGGGACCTGCCTTGGTAACCTGGAATTTCATTGAATATCTGCCGGCCACTCCGCTGTAGGTATCAAAGGTAACGATATAGAAAACATCAATACCGCTAACCTGGGCCACGGCATCAGGGTATTTCGTTGGCAGCAGTGCTTCACCAATTGCAAATTCCAATGCATCTTCCCATGAATCGAAGACCGTATCATCGAAGTTACCGCTGCGGATATCGAAATTACCGTAATAGGCGCTGGCTCCGGAATAAAATTCAGCGGTACCGTATGAATCTACGTAGCTGGCTCCAATATTATTCTTAACATAGTTAACAATTATCATATAGTCGCTGCTGCCCATTGTAAACATAACAGTGGGATCGAAGACCCAGTCAGTGCCGTTATGAATAAATTGATCCTGCTTTGCCGTATATGGATTATATGGTGTCCACATATTATCAAAAATGAATTCCATTGCCCTTACGGTAGTTGAGCCACTTGAATAGTACCTGTATGACACGGCCTTCTTGTCACCCTGCTGTGCATAGGGATACATTTCATCCAGCATCTGGGGTATGTAATTCTCGGGCCTGTCGGTGCTTGAGAAGTTGTTATACTTCCCCGGTGCTCCCATATTGTCATAATCTGCCGAGCTTAGGTAATGCACTCCGTCCATTGCTACCCATTCGCTTCCGTCAAACTGGAAATACATGCCCCTGTCTTCCTTTACGGTGCTTGAATAGACAAGGAAATCTTCTGAAGGGCCGTCAACCAGTTCAAAGGTGGCCGGTGGTCCGGAAGCCGTACATTCATAAACAACATAGTAGGTATGCCCTGATCCGTCGTAGGTATCGTACTGTATATTATAATATACCGTCTGTCCCTCAATTTCCGGTACGGCATCGGGGTAGGTCTGTTCGAGCCAGTAAACAATAGCCAGCTGTAAACGCTCATCAATCAGTGTTCTCCTTTCTGTCATGTTAAGACCTTCAAAACCTGCAACCCAGGTAGTATCATCACCTGTAATGTCCATTATCCTTTCTGATACACGGGCATCAAAGTTAGTATAGTAAGCACTTGCCCCGTAATAGTATTCACTATCTCCGTAGCCGCTTACATAATCCGGGTTAATGTCATTGGCCACGTGATCAACTATTACCTGGAAGTCGTCTGACTGCATTGCATAAACAACAGAGGGATCATTTATTTCGGCGGCATACTTATAGAGGGCCAGCACTACATCGTCCTCTGCCGCATCGGGATATTCTGCCTCAAGGAAGCCGGGAATATAATCTTCCGGTTTATCATCGCCGATCAAGGTTTTGAAGGTCTGGTTGTCTCCGCCCATTGAGTTATAATCGTCATCGCTTACATAGTATGTTTCGGGCCGGTAATAATTATCAAGGTATTCAGGATAACCCATAAAGAAGTTGTATCCTATCTTACCGACCGAGTTTTTACCCAGTGCAGGGTAGAGCTCTTCGATATAAGCGGGCAGATACAATGAAGCGGGGTATTCATCGCTGAAAGCTTCATTATCTTCGATAAAGTCAGCCGCATCACCGTTTGAGGTCATATCTGCTATTGCAGCATAATCATCAGAGCCCAGGTCATAGGTAAATTCTGCTGCATAGCCTGTATCCATATCCTCCATTGCGTCATAGATCTCAGCCATGGGATCGCACGATGCGAGGATGAGGAAAAGTGTCATTAAGAAATATATTGCTTTTTTCATTTTATCCGTTTTAAATATTATTGTATGCATACTTTGGGCTTAAAAATCTATCTTCAGGCTTATCGACCATGAACGTCCCCATCCGTAATACACCAGTGCATCCGGCCAGGAATGCGATGCACCGTCGCGGGCATCGGAAATATATTCAGTATCGAAAAGGTTATTTACATTACCCACCAGGGTTGCACGGTACTGGCCCAGGTCAAACCTGTATCTCATAAACAGGTCAACGAGCTGGTAGGAAGGGAGCTCCCATGCATCGGGATTTTCCCCTCCGGCAGGTTCCGAGGTGCGTCCTTCCGGATCAAAATATGCAAAAAGCTTATCGTAATAATTATAATCGACCCCGAACTTGAGTCCGGCCAGTAATTCATAAGACACATTCAGAGCAGATGTAATCTGGGCAGCATCACCTACATGCACATCAGCGATATAGACTGACTGTGTTGCGATCAGGTTCTGGCTGTCATCATAGAAACGTGCATCAATGATGTCATTCATCCATCTCCAGTCACCTATTGAAGCCATACCGCTAATGGTAAGTTTATTGACGGGCCTGGATGTGAAGTCTATCTCTATCCCTTTATGCAGGGCATTGATGCCTTCAAGGTTGGCAAACCTGTCAACGCCGTTATCCCTGTAACCAATAACCCTTGATTTGTCTTTCCATGTAGTATAGTAAGCATTTACATTAGCAGAAATAAAGCTGCTTCGGAAGCCATAGCCCAGTTCAAATGAGAGTACTTTCTCATTGGGGGCATCAGCGTTGGCATCATTTGTATAATTATAGAATACGGTCCTGAAATCAGGCTGGTTCTGGAAATAGCCTGCATTAAGGAAAACATTATGAGCACCTGTCAGGTTATAGTTGGCTCCTCCCTTGAAGCTGTAGCCAAGGAAATTATACTTTTCTGAAAAAGCTCCCGAGCCATCATGAGTCTCAAGGAAATATTCAACCCTGGTATAAGACTTATTTGACAGGGCTCCTGCGACGAAGGCAGTAAGGTCTCCAAAATCGGCTTCACCCTGACCGAAGACTCCCTGCCAGCCAACGAGTCCGTCATTGTAGTAATCAATCTTGTCGCCCACGGCAGCAGTATTGTTTGGATTATTGATATCGCTGTTGTCAAGGAAATATTCTCCGCCCAGCAGGTCAATGACTTCGCGGAAATGTATCCCCTTGTAATACCTGAGGTCTACACCACCTGTTACTGTAAGCCAGTCCTGTGTGTAAGTTGCATTCGACAGGATGCCTGTCCAGAAATGGTCATTTCTTGATGACCTTATTATGGTTTCTGAACCCCCGGCACCATTTACTATGTTCTCATCCACTATCCTGTCTATATCAGGCTGGTTCTCCCTGAGGTAGCCGGGATCATAGAATTTTTCCAGACCCAGGGGGCCTGTTCCTCCTCCCGTACCTATTGACAGGTAGGCGGCAGTTGATATATTCAGGTTCTCATTCAGGTCCCAGAAATGGTTGAGGATACCCATTGGTTTATGGTAGTAGTTTTTTCTTACGTGATAAACTTCTCCGTTCTTGTATCCCCAGTCGGAGTTATAATAAATGCTGTTGATCCTGGGATCCTTATAGGTGCTTATCAACATGCTTGTACTTCTCTGTCCGTGCCACTGAGGAGCACCAAAGACAGAAAAGGCCAGCCTGTGTTTGTTATTTACAAGCTTTGATATATTTAGATAATATGAATACGATTCATACTGTGTTCCGTCAACCAGACCGTCACCACTTGATTTGGCTATTGAGAGGGTAGTTGCCCAGTTATTGTCAGTAAGCCCTGAAGAGAGTGTGAAACCCATCTTGGTATAAGCATTGTTACCAACAGCATAATATACATTTCCGCCCTGTTCGGCATCTGTGGTTTTGGTAAGGATATTAATCGTTCCTCCAAGTGAGGGAAGGGCAATTTTAGCCGCTCCCAGACCTCTCTGTACCTGCATGGTCCTTGTAACTTCTGACAGACCTGCCCAGTTTGACCAGTAAACCCATCCGTTCTCCATGTCATTTACAGGCACCCCGTTTATCATTACGGCAGAGTTACGGGCATTGAAACCACGGATATTGATCCTTGAATCGCCGAAGGCACCACCCTGCTTGGTGGCATATACCCCGGGGGTTGATTTCAGTATTTCGGGGAATTCCTGCATTCCCAGCCTTTCCTCTATAAAGGCCGGTTTAATATTTGCCACCGGAACAGGAGTCTTCCTGTCAATGGCAATATTGGCAAAAACCGATACTTCGGCCAGGCCTACAGCATCGCTTTCCATTACTAAGGTCCCCAGGTCAATCTCCGAGCCTGTTAGTTGTACATTCCTTTCAATCTGGAGCATGCCCACAAAAGAAATTACCAGGACATAACTGCCTTCAGCCTGTGTTCGGAGGGTAAATTTGCCCTCAAGGTCAGCTACCGTACCGATAGTTGTCCCGTCAAGATATACATTGGCCCCAACTATTGACTCCCCCTGGGAATCAACAATCCTGCCTTTTATAATGGTCGTCTGCTGACCGTAAACATTAGTGACGCAAACAAATATCGCAAGCAGCGACATTAAAAGAATTCGCTTTTTCATGTATAGTAGAATTTAGATTAGAAATAATATCTATTGAGGTTATTAACAGTTTTGTATAGCCCATAATTCTGTAAACGATTAGGTCTCCTTAAATCGGGGCTCTAATATAAAGCTTTGCTCCTCCATACCTGTTACATTTAGCTTACATTTTATATACAAAAAAAGGGAGCTTTATGAACAGTTTATTAACAGTTGGCTGTTAATAAACCGGATCTTTGTAGCGACCGCTTCCATGATTGTCGTTTATTAGGCTCAGACCGGAATATTCTCTTAATTTTGTATTGTTAAACAAAAACGTAAGCATATGATACGTTTACTTGCCCTTGTAATTTCCATAGGGCTGCAGATTGTTGCGGCATCTATAGCCCTTCGCTTTATGAAGCTTACTAAGTACCGTCTTTCATGGATACTCCTGTCACTGGCCTTCACGTTTATGGCAGGAAGGAAAATAATCCACCTCATTGAGCTTATGCGCGGCGAAGAAACAATGCGGGTGGCAGTGCTTGATGAATGGCTTGGGGCCTTCATCTCGATATTGATTTTCGGAGGAGTGATTCTGATAAGGGAACTGTTCCTTTCGCTTAAAAGAGCCGAGATTGACAGGGTGAGATCAGAGAGAAAGGTGCTTCATGCCATAATCAATACGGAGGAAAATGAGAGAAAACGCTTTGCCAAGGATCTCCATGATGACCTTGGCCCCCTCCTTTCAACAGTCAAAATGTCAATTACAGCTCTTGCAGCCAGGGCAGGAGATCCGGTCGATAAAGACATCATAAATAATGCAAGCCATGTGGTAAATGAGGCAATATCAACCATTAAAGATATCTCGAACACTCTTAGCCCACACGTGCTTACAAATTTCGGCCTTGTAAGCGCAATAAGTTCCTTCATAAAAAAAATTAATAAAGCCGGTGATGTAATTTTCACCTTCAACAGCAATGTTGGTGAAAAGCGACTGGATGGGGATATTGAAGCAGTCATGTACAGATCGGTTTGCGAATTGATAAACAATACACTTAAACATTCAGGAGCATCGAACATAATTATTGACCTGAATATCCACGGAAATTTTATTATTTTGCAATACAAGGATGACGGCAGAGGTTTCGACACTACTATTCTTGACAGTGAAGAAAACATGGGGATGGGCCTTTCCAACATAAAGACCCGTGTAAAATCAGTGAACGGTATCTTTGTCCCTGAAAGCAGAAAGGGAGAGGGCATGCAGGCTTTAATAAAAATAAACATCAGGGAAGATTAAATAAATTATGAATAAGATAAAAATTCTACTGGCCGATGATCACCAATTATTCAGGAACGGTCTGAAGATCTTGCTGGATGCTTTTGATGAATTTGAAGTTTCAGGAGAAGCCTGCAACGGGGAAGAGGTTCTTAAAATAATTGAAAATACTGAATGCAATATTGTCCTGATGGATATTGACATGCCCCTTATGGATGGTATAGAGGCAAGCCGCAGGGCCCTTGAGATTAATCCCGGTCTGAAGATTATTGCCCTGTCGATGTATGGTGAAGAAGAATATTATCAACGGATGGTTGAGGCAGGAGCAAAGGGCTTTATCTTAAAGGATTCAGATATTACCGAAGTAAAAGATGCCATCCTTACGGTTTACCAGGGAGGCAATTATTTCTCCCAGGAACTGCTTCAGCATGTTATTCAGAAAATAAAGTCAAGGGAAACCGAGACCAGGCACGCCAATCTTTCCAAACGGGAAAAGGAAATACTGCTTAAGATATGTGAAGGCTTATCGAACCAGGAAATAGCCGACACGCTTTTTATAAGCAAAAGAACTGTCGACAAGCACAGGGCTAACCTTCTCAGCAAGACCCAATCCAAAAACACTGCCAGCCTCATACTGTACGCTATTAAAAACAAGATAATAGAAGTGTGACCCTAAACATTAAGCGCTACCATGCCAAAATCTCATTCCCTGGGGAAAAACGGCGAACTCCTTGCAATTAACTATCTCATTGATAAGGGCTACAGGATACTGGAAAAAAACTGGGTCACGGGACGCAAGGAAATAGACATAATAGCTGAAGACGACAAATTTATAATCTTCATCGAAGTAAAAACCAGGATGGCTGATTTCCGGCTCCATCCCAGGGAAGCTGTTTCTGTACCCAAGCAACGCAATATTATATACGCGGCACAAAATTATATCCGTAGTAACAATATTGAAAAGGAGGCCAGGTTCGATATAATTACCCTTGTTATTGATGGCAGCGGACATGAGCTTGAACATATCAGGGATGCCTTTTATCCCACTCTATAAGCATACTGCCTTAATCCGGTCTTATCGCTCACACCACAGTCCTGAACCGCTCAGGTATTTTTACTATGGGTTTCTCCTTCAGCATCCCGGGTTTATTCCATGCATATATAGGCCTGAAAAGGCTCTGTCTCCTCCTGGCCCTTTCAAAAAAATCATCACCCTCAATGGCATCGGCCCTGCTGATCAGGTCAAAAATTTCGTACCTCCTTTTAAGATGTCCTTCCCACCCGGTCTTAAGCAGAGACTCATCATTTAATTTTTCCATCGAGATATTATAATCAAGCATGCCAAAATGGAAGAGGAAGAGATTGGGGTCGATATAAAAGTTTCTGCCCTTTACCCTGTGAAAGCCTGAGCCCCAGATAAGAGGCCTGGCGGCAACCACGGCCTTGGTGTACCGTGCCGAAACATGGGCATAGGACCTTTGTTCCAGTAAGGGCCGGGTGAAATCAATAGGCTCCTCCTTCTCAGGATGCTGTCCAACATCCAGTCCCAGGGCAGAAAATGATGCCCTTCTCAGTGGCCGCTTAAAATATTCCCTGAAGGACTGTTTTATTGCAGGGTCAATTACCAGTATTTCGTCAATATCATGAGCAATTACAATATCATACCTGAGGAATAAGGATTTTGCCAGGTATGAAATCAATCTCGCCCTGTTACGGTCGCCCTCCGACCGGCCCTGCTCCTTATGCGGCAATCGCAGCACATTGATATTTTCGCTTCCCGCGGGAAGGGACTGGTCATGACCATCAATAAGCAGGAAAAGGTTCTCCGGTCCGAGGTGTTCCCCATAGTATTCCATCCACCTGGCAGCAAAAAACAGGTCATTCCTTACCATTGATATTACCGCAATTTTTGGGAGACCGGTGCCGCGCATAATGATTTAATATATATTCAGATCAAAATTGCGAAAAATTATTAAAATCGATACCTTTAAAATAAAAAAATGCCGGGCAAGGTCAGCATAGAGTCAGGTCAGCCACTTGACGCAGTTGTTTTATGGGTAGATGGCAATGACCCGGTTCTGGCTGAGAAAAGGAAGAGCTATCTCAGAAAAGAAAACAAAACCTCTGAACATTCCGGTGCCCTGCCCACACGCTTTGCATCCAATAATGAAATAAGGTACTGTATTTTGTCAATACTGGCCTTTGCCCCTTTTATAAGAAAGATATTCATTGTCACAGATGGCCAGGATCCCGGACTTGATAAAGAAATTGACCACCATTTCCCCGGTAAGGCAAAGCGGGTAAAAATAATTGATCACAAGGAAATATTCAGGGGCTTTGAGCAATACCTCCCAAGCTTCAACAGCTCTTCCATAGAATCGATGATCTGGAGAATAGAGGGACTGGCAGATAATTTTATCTATTTCAACGATGATGTATTCCTGATAAGGGAAACAGTGCCTGATGACTGGTTTATTAATGGCAAGCCTGTTCTGAGAGGCAGGTGGAAGCTTCCTCCTTACAAAAAGATGCTGAGCAAGTATCTGAAAACATTTATAAACAAGAAGATACGAAAAAACCCTTATTACCAGCCCCGTTTGTCATTCTACATCAGGCAGTGGAAGGCAGCCAGGCTTCTAGGGATGAAGCACAGGTATTATTTCTATTGTCATATTCCCCACCCCTTAAACAGGAAAAGACTGGAAAATTTCTTTAGCAGGAACACTGACCTGCTTGAAGAAAACATTTCTTACCGCTTCAGAAGTGAGCATCAGTTCGTCATGCCGTCCCTGGCTTACCACCTGGAGATACTGGATGCCAACAAAAACCTGGAACCGCTAAACATGGTTTATCTGCATCCCTACTATTCAAATAAACGCCTTGAAAGGAAGATAAGAAGGTGCGAAAATGACCCCTCCGTTAAATCCGTATGCGTTCAGAGCATGGATAGGATCGACAAAGAGGTACAGGAAAGAATTTTTAACTTTATGGACAGGATTTTAAGTACCGTCACAGATGACATTAAAAAATAATAATGAAGAGCCATATCCTGTGGATGCAATAATAGCATGGGTCGACGGCAATGATCCTGAGCTGGCTGAAAAGAGGAGCCGCTACATCAGCGGAGGGAAAGGTAGCAAGCTCAGCTCGGGCGCACACTCCACACGCTTTGCATCCATAAATGAAATAAGGTATTGTGTGCTCTCAATCATGAAATTTGCACCCTTCATAAGAAATATCTTTATAATTACAGACGGACAGGACCCGGATCTTTATGATGATATAAAAACCTGGTTTCCTGATAGACTCAGCTCATTAAGAATTGTCGATCACAAAGAAATATTTCGGGGTTTTGAAGAATATTTACCAACTTTCAATAGTATATCAATAGGCAATATGATATGGCGCATTAAGGGGCTGTCTGAAAATTTTGTTTATTTCAACGACGATACCTTTCTGATAAGGGAGATAAAACCCGGTGACTGGTTCATAAACAACAGGCCCGTACTACGAGGTAAGTGGGTCCCCGTACCCCTGCCCAGGATTTTATGGACCGGGATCAAAACGGGCATCAAAAGGCATCTGCTGGGAAAGAAAGACTACGAGCCAAGGGCCTCTTTCCACATGGGCCAGTGGAATTCTGCTCACCTGGCATCTTACAGGATAAGGTATTTTACCAACAGTCATACACCCCATCCTGTTGAACGTAAAACGGTTGAAGAGTTCTTTGCCAGAAATACCTCCCTGCTGGAAAACAATATTAAATACAGGTTTCGCAATTATAAACAGTTCACCTTCATTGCACTGTCAAATCATCTGCAGCTTCTGGCGGGCAACAGGCAGATCGCCGTCCCGGGACTGGCATACCTCCAACCGTTTAAGCATGGCGCCGGCTATATTGAGAAGAAGATCACTCTGTGTGAAAATAATCCCGGGATCAAATTCCTCTGTGTTCAGAGCCTTGACCTGTGCAGAAAGGAAGAACAGGATAAAGTACTTGGCTGGATGGAAAAAATTCTGGACTTATAAGCAGATGTTTCTGAACATTTTTTCTGAAACTTCATAATAAAGTTTTAATTTGGCATTTAAATTAAAAACCCATAATTACTATGAAATCAAAAATAATCAGCATTTTTCTTATTGCCTTTCTTTTCCTTAATGCGAGCGCACAGAGGAACAGGGCAAAAACAGACGATAAACCGGAAGGCTATAAATTTACCACGGTCGTGAGCCTGGATGCAACACCTGTGAAAAACCAGTCACGTACCGGTACCTGCTGGTGCTTCGCCACAACTTCATTTATGGAATCAGAACTTCTTCGTATGGGCAAAGGCGAATATGACCTTTCCGAAATGTTTATAGTGCGGCACAATTATGTCGACAGGCTGCAGGATAATTACCTCCGCAGGGGGAATGGAAACCTGGGCCCCGGCAGTCTTGCCCATGACTGGCTCGTGGTTTTCGAAGAACACGGAATGGTACCTGAAGAAGTGTTTTCAGGCATCAATTATGACTCCGAAACGCATAATCACAGTGAATTGCAGGGCTTCATCAATGCCATTGCTGAAGTACCGGTACAGAGAAGGAACCAGAGTGAGCAGTATCACCAGGTAGTAGATGCAGTACTTGACACCTACCTGGGTGAGATACCCTCATCATTCGAATACCAGGGCAGTACATATACACCCGAAAGCTTTGCCCGCAGCCTTGGCATTAATCCCGATGATTATGTTGAGATCACTTCTTTCTCACACTTCCCCTTCTATACAAAGGGCCTGGTTGAAGTTCCTGATAACTGGAGGCATGAAAAAATGTACAATGTCCCTATTGATGAACTGGTTGAAATAATGGATTATGCCCTTGAAAACGGATATACGGTTGACTGGGACGGTGATGTAAGCGAACGGGGCTTCTCACATGCCAACGGAGTGGCCATCAATCCCGATGTTAACAAAATAGTAGACCTCTCGGAGACTGACCGGGCTCGTTTTGAGAATATAGCAAGAGGAAGGTCTGATGAAGGCTACAGTTTTGACAAACCCCTGCCGGAAATAGATGTTACCCAGGAGATCAGGCAGGAGGGCTATGAGGCTTTCACAACAACGGATGATCACCTCATGCATGTCACAGGGCTTGTTAAGGACCAGAACGGAACGAAATACTATATCACCAAAAATTCATGGGGCACCGACCGCAATACTTTCGGAGGCTACCTCAACATGTCAGAAAGCTATGTTAAAGCCAAGGTGATATTCATCATGGTCCATAAGGATGCCGTACCGGCAGGAATAAGGGAAAAACTGGGAATTTAATTTATTGTTGAGAGCTTGAGAGGTTTAGTGGTGAACCCCTGAACTTTTTATATTGTCATCAGGTTACATCCTCTGATATCGGAATTGTCAAAGCGTCCGACGATCTCAAAACTGCCGTCGGGATGAGCTATCCCAAGGTCTGATGTTTCGATAAATGAGCATGAATAAATATTTGCCAGGTCTATTATATTAACGCCCCCCGTCCTCCCGTACTGAAAGTAGTCAAAAGGGTCACGGGGGTCGCGTATCAATACTTTCATCCAGGGAGGGGTTTTATACAGTCCTCCTCCCTTTGAATAAGCCTGGCTGAGCAGTTCTGTCATGCCATATTCCGAATGTATACTGTCAAGCTCAAACCTGTTCCCGAGTACTGAATGAAGTTCTTCCCTGGTCATCTCCCTCCTCCTTCCTTTCATTCCTCCTGTCTCCATAACTATATGATTTTTAAGGCTTATATCAGTGTGCTCAGCAAAATCCAGAAGGGCAAAACTCACACCCAGCAATATAATCTTCCTGCCACTGTGTCCTGCATCCTTAATCCTTTCTTCAAGAGAAGGGTAATCATCAAGGAAAAAGCCGCTGAGCGGGGAAGCACTGAGCCTGATAAGGCCATTTGCCATATATACAAGCGATGATCCTTCCCGTTCAAGGTAAGAAGGCAGCAAGGCCAGTATTACATAATCAGAAGGCTCGCCGTAAAAAATCCTGAAGCATTGAGTGAAGCTCTGTTCATAAACAGCCGGGTCGGCTACATAATGCCTGCTCCTTTTGCTGCCGGTGGTACCGCTGCTCAGAAATACTTTTTCAGCCCTGAGGCCGGCAACCTTGTGCCTGCTCCTTTTGCTGCCGGTGGTACCGCTGCTCAGAAATACTTTTTCAGCCCTGAGGCCGGCAACCTTGTGCCTGCTCCTTTTGCTGCCGGTGGTACCGCTGCTCAGAAATACTTTTTCAGCCTCGGGGCCCGCAACCAGCACCTTGTGGTTTATAAAGGCGCTTACCGGAAGAAAGGGAATTTCATTTATTCCCTCCACCCTTTGATAATCCACCCCCAGTTCATTTATCCAGCGGGAATAAACAGGATTGTTCACAGCCTGGAACCTGAAAATTTCCATGGCTGCTTCCTCAAAATTTTTCTCAGATGATAGCTTGAACACCTGGCTTACCGGCGGCTTCATCACTGTGAAAAAGTAGTTGAACCGTCGGCCTGTATTCTCCACTCAATGGTAATCTCAGCAAATGGGCCATCACCGGTATCGTTCAGCACCAGGTTCTTTATCCGGAATTTGACGTAGTTCTCTTTCCTTGTCTTAAACACATAAACCTGGTGCTCACTTATATCATCCGCAAAGAGGGTCCATGAGTAAGAACCTATTGCAAGAAGCTCATCAAAAAAAGTTTTTGCTTCTGTTCCCGTAGCAAAATCACCGGCCAGGGCAAATGAAGGCAGCAGGTTGGGAGTATCGAGGTAGGCACCCGAGACAGCGCCCTGTATATCTGTTCTGGCATGCACCGTGATATCGGGTCCGGGTACTGCGTCCGTCTGCACCTTTTGTCCCTTGTCGAATGAAAAGCCAATGGCATAATAGGGTCCAGGACCATAGAGGGTATTGTCTATGGTGAACTCCCCCGCATATACACTTTCCGCATCCTTATCGCATGATGCCATCAGGACTGCAATCAGTATAAACCCTGACAGGTATAATATGCCCTTTTTTTGTTTCATCTTTTTATTCCCCGTCGCCCCTGATGGCTGCAATGCCCGGCAGTACCCTCCCCTCCATATATTCAAGCATGGCGCCGCCACCTGTAGAGACGTAGCTGACCCTATCAGCCAGTGCGTTTTTATTGATTGCCGCTACTGAATCGCCGCCGCCGATCAGGCTGAAAGCGCCACCGGATGTTGCTTCGGCTATGGCTTTCGCAATTTCGCTGGTTCCCCGGGAGAATTTTTCCATTTCAAAAACACCCATGGGGCCATTCCATAATATTGTTTTTGAATCCCTTATTACTGCGGCAAATTTTTTTATTGCCTTTTCACCTATATCAAGTCCCATCCATCCTTCATCAATTGAGTCAGAGTCAGAAATCTTCGTTTTTGCTTCTGCATCAAACTTATCAGCAATTACACTGTCTGCGGGCAGGTAAATATTTACATTCTTCTTCTTAGCCTTTTCAAGGATGTCAAGGGCCAGGTCAAGCTTATCGTCCTCGCACAGTGAATTTCCTGTTTTTCCTCCCTGTGCCTTAAAAAATGTATAGGCCATCCCTCCTCCTATTACCAGGTTATCCACTCTTTCAAGGAGGTTTTCGATTATAAGTATTTTATCTGAAACCTTTGCTCCTCCCATAATTGCAGTAAAGGGTATCTCCGGATTATGCATGATCTTATCCATACTTTCCAGTTCCCTGTCAATGAGGAAGCCAAAAAGTTTTTCCTCCGGAAAAAACCGGGCTATGATGGTTGTTGAAGCGTGGGCTCTGTGTGCTGTACCAAAAGCATCATTCACATACACATCACATCCTGCTGCCAGCTCTGAAGCAAAGTCCTCGTCACCTGCCGTCTCTTCCCTGTAAAACCTGAGGTTCTCAAGCAATAATATATCACCCGGCACCAGGCTTTTTTTCATTTTCAATGTTTCTTCACCAATGCAGTCAGGTGCGAATTTGACCTTTCTTCCCGTGAGCTCTTCAAGTTCGGGAATTACATGCTTCAGTGAGAATTTTTCTTCGGGTCCTTCTTTTGGGCGGCCCAGGTGCGACATGAGGATGGCTGCACCCCCGTCTTCCACGATCTTTTTGATTGTGGACAGGGCTCCCCTGATCCTGGTATTGTCACTTACCTTCAGTTCACTGTTGAGAGGGACGTTAAAATCAACTCTTACGATAGCTTTCTTATCTTTAAAATTATAACTGTTAATTTTCTTCATCAGTCTTCTTTTTTTTATTTCGGATTAAGGCCACGGATGTCCGGTTTAACACCAAAGGCCTGTCAATTAATGACATAAACATATTAAAATATTCTAAGCCATACTATTACAACGATATACAAACCTACAATATTTTCATTAAAAATGAATCTAATTTTCTATTTTTGTTCTGACTCAAAGACAGGGAAATGAAGTTCACAGGGGTAATAGGACAGAAAGAGACCATCAATAAACTGACCAGGTCGGTTGAAGAGGAAAGGGTAAGCCATGCCCAGATATTTGCGGGTCCGGAGGGATGCGGCAAGCTTGCCCTTGCAATAGCCTTCGGGCAATATATCTCATGCGAGAACAGGCAGGGAAATGATTCGTGTGGAGTATGTCCCTCGTGCATCAAGTACGGTAAGCTTGCCCATCCCGACCTCCACTTTGTTTTCCCGGTAATAAACAAGGGATCAGGGGAAACGGTTTGTGACAACTACATCAGCGAATGGAGGGAATTCGTTAACAAATCACCTTATTTCAACCTTAACCAGTGGCTTGAACGCATAGGGGTAAAGAACCAGCAGGGGCTTATTTATGCCTCAGAGGCCGGGGAGATCATCAAGAAACTGAGCCTTAAGACCTATGAGTCTGATTATAAGATAATGATAATATGGATGCCGGAAAGAATGCACGTTTCCACGGCAAATAAGTTACTCAAATTAATTGAAGAACCGCCTGACAAAACTCTTTTCCTCCTGGTGTCCGAGGCACCTGATCTTATCTTACCAACCATAATGTCGAGATGCCAGTTTGTAAGAATACCCTCAATAAGCAGGGAGGCACTCAGGGAGCATCTTAAAGAAGCCTGGAGGCTGGACGAACGCAGGGCTGACATGATAGCCCACCTCTCCCAGGGTAACTATCTCCGGGCTGTGGAATTTATCGAAGAAAATGCGTCGAGGAAAGAAAACCTGTCAAGCTTCATCGAACTTATGAGGCTGGCCTATAAGAGAGATATCCCGGCCCTTGCCGAATGGTCTGAAACAATAGCCGCCAGGGGCCGGGAGGCACAGAAAGGCTTCCTGAGCTTCTCCCTGTCACAGCTTCGTGAAAATTACATCCTTAATATTGCCGGGAACGACGATAAGCTGGTTTTTCTCGAGGGACAGGAAGCTGAATTTGCCAGGAAATTCAATCCCTTCATCAACAATAATAATATAGCCGGACTGAAGGGTGAGTTCTCATCGGCTTACACTCATATAGCAGCAAACGGCAATTCAAAAATTATCTTCCTCGACCTCGCACTCAGGCTTACAGGCATGTTACGATAGATCACCATATTACCTGCCCCTGATAATTGATATTAAGTCAAATTATAGTTAAATTTGCCGGACTGTAAAATAAAGACTGATACTATATAAATTCATCCCGGTGATTGCGCGGGATTAAAAAGAAGAGACAATGGACAGCGAGGAGAACAGGTTTGAGGAGGAGGAGAATTACACTCCGGCAGGATCAATATACAGACAGGACAACCATAAGCTGAATTCAATAAACTGGCTTTCAGACCTGCCCGATACAGGGATTGAGACAGATATAGTGGAGGTCAGGTTCAAGAACACACGAAAAGCATTCTACCGTAACGTTAATAAGCTAAGGCTGGAAGAAGATGACATTGTTGCCGTTGAAGCCTCACCGGGACATGATATCGGGCGGGTGTCAATGACCGGCAGGCTGGTGAATTCAAAAATTAAGCAGCTCAAAGTAGCTCCTGCGGAAGATGAAATAAAAAAGATATACCGCAAGGCCAAACCCGTTGACATAGAAAAATGGGAAGAAGCCATGAGCCAGGAAATACCGGCTATGCTTAAGTCCAGGACGATTGCAGAGGACCTGAAGCTCAATATGAAAATCGGGGACGTCGAATACCAGGGCGATAAGACAAAGGCAATATTTTACTATATAGCAGATGAACGGGTCGATTTCAGGCAACTGATAAAGGTCCTTGCCGAAGAGTTCAGGGTGAGAATAGAAATGAGGCAGATAGGCGCACGCCAGGAGGCCGGCAGGATAGGAGGCATAGGCTCCTGCGGAAGAGAATTGTGCTGCTCATCCTACCTTACCAATTTTGTTTCGGTTACAACCGCCTATGCAAGGTGCCAGGACCTGTCCCTTAATCCTCAAAAACTGGCAGGCCAGTGTGGCAAGCTGAAATGTTGCCTGAACTATGAACTCGACTGCTATGTGGAAAAACATAAGTCCTTCCCTTCAAAAGAACCACTGGAAAGCCAGGAAGGCAAAGCATGGTTCATGAAGATGGAAATATACAAGGGAATATACTGGTACTCCTTCGACAGGGATAATCCCGTAAATATGATTGCCCTGCCTGTGGAAAGAGTCAGGGAAATACAACAAATGAATAACAGAGGTAAAAAACCTGCCAGGCTGATTGAAAATGTGTATGATAATAATGAAGCCATGAGCTTCAGCGATGTTGTTGGGAATGACAGTCTGACCAGGTTCGAGAATAAAAAAGACAAAAGGGCGCAAAAAAATAAAAGGGGAAAAAGGAAAAAGAAAAATGAAAAAAGAAGATAAGCCGGGCCTTTTATTAACAGCTTTGCTGCTTGCATCCTCCATAGTGTTTTCATGTAACACGGGAAGTATTTACTCGGAAAGTGAGAAAATCCCGGACTATACCTGGGATGCAGGCAATATTATAACTTTCATGGCACCCGTAACCGATACATCCAATGCTTACGATGTAAACCTCCTGCTTCGGACCGCCAGCTCCTATCCCTACCGTAATCTTTTTCTGTTCATTAAAACCACCTCCCCTGACGCTTACAGCATAAAAGACACTGTGGAATATTTCCTGGCCGATGAAAAAGGAGACTGGTATGGAACAGGGCTGGGTGACATAAATGAACTGTCAGTTCCTTTCAAAGCCAATGTGCTTTTCCCTGAAAAAGGAACATATGTATTCAGCATTCAGCATGGCATGAGGGAACAGAATCTTGAGGGTGTTACTGACATAGGCTTGCAGATTATTAAAACAAAATAACAAAAACCGGAGAGCCTTGGGGAAGAATAAATTAAGGAAATGGGCCGACATGGAAGAATATCCAAATGTTTTGCAGCCACGTTTCGAAGATGTTTTCAGGAAAGACCACGCGCTTAAAGGGAAATGGAAAACTGATTTTTTTCCTAATAACAAGCCTCTCGTTCTTGAACTTGGCTGCGGCAGGGGAGAATATACCCTTGGCCTGGCCAGGCATTTCTCCGCTAAGAACTTCCTGGGAATTGACATAAAGGGTGCAAGAATGTGGAAGGGTGCCGGTACTGCAATAAAGGAAGCTATCACCAACGTCGGTTTCCTGAGAACAAGGATTGAACTGATAGAATCATTCTTCGGCAGTGGTGAAGTGGATGAGATATGGATAACCTTCCCTGATCCCCAGCTGAAAAAAAGAAGGAATAAAAAAAGGCTTACCGGCCCGCGTTTTCTTAATCATTATCGCTCCTTCCTGAAAAACGGCGGGCTCATACACCTTAAAACCGACAGCCGGGAATTATATGACTATACCCTCCGGCTTATAAGGGAGAATAAGATGGAAATAATCAAAAATACAGATGACCTGTATGCCGAAAAAAATATTACCGAGCTGCTCCGGATACGTACCCATTACGAAGAGATGTTCCTGGATGAGGGAAGGAAAATATGCTATATCTGCTTCAGTCCCGACCTTTCAAGGCCCGTTAACGAACTTAAATCAGAAGATGACCGGTAGTTCCTTCTTTCAGAAAGTATATGAAATAACCGCAAAAATCCCTTACGGAAGGGTTACTTCGTACGGAGCAATAGCAAAATATATTGCTACATCAGGATCAGCAAGAATGGTGGGATGGGCACTTAATAACTGTCATACAATGGAAACATATATACCGGCACACCGGGTGGTTAACAGAAACGGACTGCTTACCGGCAAACACCATTTCGGTAATTCATCCACCATGCAACAGCTCCTTGAGAATGAGGGTGCAATAATCGAAAATGACAGGATAGTCAATTTTAAGGAGAAATTCTGGGACCCCTTAACTGAACTGGATTAGTCCTTTGAGCTTAGAAAAAAAATCCTTAAACTTGTTTGCTTAATTTAAATTAAATAAAAACAAGCGTTAAATTTTAATAAAATGTATACAGATGAGCAGATAAGAGAAGTACTTAAAAACGTAAAATATCCGGGTAAAGGAGACATTGTCAGCCTTGGGATGGTCGAGAAGGCAGAACATACTGCCGATGGTATTGTTATTGTACTCAGGACGGACAAGCAGAAGGATCCCGTTGCATCGTCACTTAAACATGCCTGCGTAAAAGCCCTCAAAGACGTTTTCGGACCCGACACTGCAGTTTCATCAGTTGAAATAATAAGCCCTGAGCCCGAAGTAAAAACCAAAAGATTTGATTCGAAGTTTATCCCGGGGGTTAAGAATATAATAGCCATAGCATCAGGCAAGGGCGGCGTGGGCAAATCAACCATAGCCGTCAATACTGCCGTTGCCCTGGCACGGCAGGGTTATGCAACAGGTATGCTCGATGCCGATATCTTCGGTCCCTCGGCTCCTAAAATGTACGCTACCGAAAATGAAAGACCTGGTATCAGGAAGGACGGTGAAAAAGATGTGGTGGTGCCAATTACAAAATATGGCGTTCAAATATTGTCAGTGGGTTATTTTGTGTCACAGGATGACGCTGTGGTATGGCGCGGTCCCATGGCATCAAATTTCCTGAAACAGATGCTGGAGCAGGGCGACTGGGGCGAACTCGACTACCTGATTGTTGACCTCCCCCCGGGAACAAGCGATATACACCTGACCCTTGTCCAGGAAGTGGGTGTTACGGGAGCTGTCATAATATCCACCCCACAAAAAGTGGCACTGGCCGACGCCATAAAGGGAATATCCATGTTCCGCAATGAAAAGGTTGATGTCCCCATCCTGGGCCTTGTTGAGAACATGGCATGGTTCACTCCCGCTGAACTGCCTGATAATAAGTATTATATCTTTGGGAAAGAGGGCTGTAAAAAGCTTGCTGAAGATATGAACATACCCTTGCTTGGACAGATACCACTTATCCGGAGTATCTGCGAAAGTGGCGACAGTGGCCTGCCCGTGGCACTCCGGGATGATGCCAGCGGAAAAGCTTTTGAAAGCCTTGCAATGGAACTGGTGGCCGCAACGGAAGAAAGAAATAAAAGACAGGGTCCCACTCAAAAAGTGCATATTAATCATTAAATAAATATGGAAGAAAGCAAATTAAACAGCCTGCAGGCGAGGGTAAAGGAAACTCTCGAAAAATTCAGGCCTTACCTCCAGGCTGACGGAGGCGATATCGAGTTTGTGGAAATTACAGACGACCTGATGGTCAGGGTAAGACTTACAGGAGCATGCGAGGGCTGTCCCTTCCGCACACAGACCCTGAAAGGCGGCGTAGAGCAGGCTCTTATGAAAGAAGTGCCCGAGATTGCCGGGGTGCTTGCCGTATAAGCCTGTAATTTTTCAAAATCAAAGCTGTTAATATACTATTTAACAATTTTGACAGTTAATACAATAAAGTAATTGATTTGGGAAAATATCTTAAGTCAAATAAGGTTCTTATTATGCTGGCTATCGGCCTGATGGGGGCCTCATGCTCCGTTGAAAAAAACACCAGCCTCAGCCGCTTTTACCATAACCTCACATCAAATTACAATATCTATTTCAATGCCTCTGAATCATACCGTGCGGGCATGGACAGGATTAAAGAAGCCTATAAAGATGACTATTTAACGCTTCTGCCCGTTTTCGAGTACAGTGATGATAATGCTGCAATGAGGGCCACCGGGGACATGGAGAGGGTCATACAAAAAGTATCAAAACTGGTAAGCCTCCATTCGATGACGGCAAAACCCGAAATGGATACAAATGAATCATTGAGTGACAGAGAAAAGGAATTTTACGACCGCAAGGAATATAATGAATGGGTCGATGACAGCTACCTGCTGATGGGTAAAGCCTACCTTATGAAAAATGACCTTAACAATGCCAGGATTACCTTTCTGCATAATATACGTGAAACTCACGACGATGAGATGAGGGCAAGGTCAAATATATGGCTGGCAAGAACCTATAATGAAATGGGAAATTATGCCGAGGCAGGCAGGTTGCTTACAGACATGAGGCCGCAGGCACTGGACAAGGAAATCAGGGCAGATTATTATCTCAGCCTTGCCGATATGTACATAAGGCAGAACAGGTATGAGAGTGCCATTGAACCACTGTCTGCCGCCCTTGAGAACCTGTCGGGCAAAAAAGAAAAAAACCGGCCGGCCTATATACTGGCCAGGCTTTACGAGGAAACGGGAAACACAGAACAGGCTACAAAGTATTATAAAGAAGTGCTCAGGCTCAACCCCCCCTATGATATGGAGTTTAATGCAAAGATAAGCCAGGCGGGTGTCTTCGATGTCGAAGCAGGTAATATAAATGATATCAGGAAAGAGCTGAACAAGCTTTTGCGCGATGCAAAAAACAATGAATACCGCGACCAGATTTACTTTGCCCACGGTAACCTTTCAATGCGTGAAGGCAATACAGAGGAAGCAATTGAGTATTACAAGAAGTCAGCAGCTGCCAGCACCTCCAATAACAACCAGAAGGGGAGGTCATACCTGATGCTCGCCCGGCATTACTTCGAACAGCCTGACTACCGTATCTCACAGATGTACTACGACAGTGCCGTTACCTTTCTTGACAGGGACTATCCGGGTTATGACGACTATTATACTGTGTCTCTGAACCTGAATGAGCTTACCGGCTATCTCGACATAATAAGTACCCAGGACAGCCTGCAATACGTTGCTTCACTGAGTAGCAGCGAAATCGACAATATAATAAACGGTATAATAAGAAAAATAGAAGAAGAAGAAAGGCAGGCCAGCAGGGCCACGGATGACAGGTACAATATGGGAGAGTTCTATGAAAGCCAGCGTAGATTCAGGGAAAGGATTGATGTCGGCGGTCAGTGGTATTTTTATAACCAGTCGGCTCTTACTTTCGGGCGCACAGAGTTCCGCAGCAGGTGGGGCGACAGGGAACTGGAAGATAACTGGAGGCGGCGTAACAAAGCAACTACCGGGGCCATAAGCGGTTCAATGGATGGCAGCCAGGAAGAGGCAGCAGGAAATATCAGCCCTGAAACAGATATCAAATCCAAAGAATATTACTTCAGGAACCTGCCGCTGAGCGATTCACTCATCGCTGTGTCAGATACAATGATTGCCGATGCACTCTATAATTCAGCCCGCGTCTATTATGAGAAATTCAATGACAACGAAAAGGCAAACGAGGCATACCATAGTTTTATGAACAGATTCCCCGGTAATTACAGGATCCCCGAGACGCTCTATAAGCTCCACAGGATAAATGAAAAAAGTGATAGCCGGCTGGCCGGCACCTATAAACAGCAGCTTATCGACAAATACCCCGAAAGTGAATACGCCATGATATTGTCTGATCCCGCCTACCTGGAATCAAGAATAAAAGAGGAACAAAGGGCTGAAGAAATATACAATGAAGCATTCAGGGAATGGGAAAACGGCAATAGGGAAAGAGTGGTTGACATATGCAGCAGGGCTGTGGGTGAATTTACTGATTCAGACCTGCTGCCAAAATTCATGCTCCTGAAAGCCTATGCCATGGCTCCCTCGGTGAGCGAAAAAATCCTGAGGGATGAGCTGCGCGCAATAAGTGTACAATACCCGGGAACAGAAGAAGCAGGCAGGGCATCAGAGCTGATAGCCTATCTTGACAGCAAGGTGCCGGAACTGAAGACTGAGGAGGAAAGAGAGATCGCTGTCCGCCTTTATGATACCCTGAGCACACCACCCTTCAGGTTTATTATGATACTGAAAGATGAAACCCTCGATATGAACAGGATGACCTTTGATGTCATTAATTACAATATTGATAACTATACCAATGAGAATTATAATACCCGCGGCGAGCTTGTGGCCAATGAATACATAATGATAGCAATAGGCCCCTTTGAAGATATCAGGCCCGCAATGGATTATTATAATAAATTCAACCCGCAGGATATACTCCGGACCACTGGGCAGGATGAAATTCTTACCTTTGTCATAAGTTCATCCAACTACGACAGCTTCCTTGGCGACAGGGATCCCGACAGATATTATCTCTTTTTCAGGGAAAATTACCTCAAGTAAGCTACCTTTGCAGAAGTATGAGAAAAATACGCATCCTCTGGACCGATGATGAGATTGAAATCTTGCAGCCTCATATCATTTTCCTGACTGAGAAAGGTTACGAGGTAGAAACATGTACAAACGGCAACGATACCCTTGACCTGGTTCGTGCCAGTAATTATGATATTATCTTTCTCGATGAAAATATGCCGGGCATGAGCGGCATTGACACCCTTAAGCAGGTAAAGCAGATAAGACCGGCCGTACCCGTTGTCATGATAACCAAAAGTGAGGAGGAAAATATCATGGACGACGCAATAGGTGCACATATAGCCGATTACCTGATAAAACCGGTGAAGCCAAACCAGATACTCCTTTGCCTGAAAAAAAATACCGACAGCCGGAGAATAGTAACGGAGAAGACAACAAGTGATTACCGGAGTGATTTCAACAGGATAGGACAGCTGATAGGTGAAGCCAAGACACCGGAGAAATGGACAGATATTTACAAAAAGCTTGTCTACTGGGATATACAGCTCGACAAAAATACTGATGCCAGCCTCAGAGATATCTTCCTGATGCAGGAACAGGAAGCAAACAATGCCTTTTCCCGTTTTGTCTCGTCCAACTATTTATCATGGCTGGGCCACGGAATTGACAAACCCCTAATGAGCCCAGCCCTGATGAGAGAAAAGGTCTTTCCCCATCTCGATGAAACGAACAGGCTGTTTTTCATAGTAATTGATAACCTCCGCTATGATCACTGGAAAATAATAGCCGAAGAGCTGACACCGATGTACAGGATCACCGGTGAATCAATTTACTACAGTATACTGCCCACTGCAACACAGTATTCAAGAAATGCGGTATTCAGCGGCCTGATGCCTGCTGAAATACAGAAGCGTTACCCGGAATTGTGGGTATATGACGATGAAGATGAGGGAAAGAACCAGAACGAGGGAGAGCTGCTACAAAAGCAACTTGCCAGACTCTCGCTTGATATAAAATGTAAATACCACAAGATAAGCAGCAATGCTGCAGGGAAGAAGATAAACGAAAACCTTTCAGATCTTTTTGTAAACGATCTTAATGTGCTGGTATTTAATTTTGTTGACCTTATTTCCCATGCACGAACCGAAATAGAACTGATAAGGGATCTTGCCGGTGACGAGCCCGCCTACAGGTCGCTTACCCATTCCTGGTTTAGGCATTCACCCCTCTTTGACCTGCTTAAATATCTCAGCACTGAAAAAGTGAAGGTGATAATAAGTACAGACCACGGAACTGTTAAGGTAAACAATCCCGTCAAAGTGACAGGCGACAGGAACACCTCGGCAAACCTCAGGTATAAGCTGGGAAGGAACCTCGATTACCGCCCCTCGGAAGTTTTTGAATTAAGCGACCCCAACAGGGCAGGCCTGCCAAAATCAAACATTTCATCAAGGTATATTTTTGCCCGTAATTATGACTTCCTCGTTTATCCCAATAATTATAACCATTTCGTAAAATATTTCAGGAACACCTTCCAGCACGGGGGTATCTCAATGCAGGAAATGCTTATACCCGTGGCAAGCCTGGAACCAAAATAGTATTTTAAGGAGGTTTAAGAGTTTAAGTGATGTATCTTTTGAGGAATAAACTTTTAAATAACTTAAACTGAGTGATGTAGAAAAATTTATATTTGCAGGACGAATATGAAAAATAAGTAGCTACCAGTATATGCAGATAATTATCGAAAATGCCGGCATGCTCGACCGGGCCGCAGAGGAATTTATTAAACACACCCGGGGCTATAATATTTTTGCTTTTTATGGCTCGATGGGAGCCGGTAAAACAAGCCTGATAAAAGCCATCTGTAAAAAGATGGGCATCACAGATACTGCCACCAGCCCCAGCTTCACCCTGGTGAATGAATATGCAAGCCTCAGTAATGAAATAATATACCATTTCGACTTTTTCAGAATAAAAACACAGGAAGAAGTTTTTGATTTTGGTTTTGAAGAATACCTGGATTCGGGTGCAATATTATTTATGGAATGGCCTGAAAAAGTAGAAAACCTCCTGCCTGATGAAACTTTAAAGGTATATATAAGAGTTAATCCTGACGAAAGCCGAACGGTTGAAATACCCTCCTTAACTTAAGCCTTCCCGGGGTATCTGCAGCATCAATATTCTGTTGCTCCGGATCAATTATTTTTTTACCTTTGGTTTCATCAATTAAAGCCCGGCATATGCAGGAGAAGCAAAAGAAGGAAAAATATATTTCCAGTGCGGCACTTATGCCCCAGGAAGAACTGCTCGAAACAGGTCTGAAAAAGAAAAAGGTGAGCATAGGAATCCCCCGTGAGCCGGATGAGAATGAAAAACGCATTCCTCTCACACCCGAAGCAGTAAATATCCTGGTTGAAGCAGGCAACAGGGTTTATGTCCAGGAGGGTTCAGGCAATGGCGCTAATTACTCTGATAATGATTACAGTGAAAACGGTGCCCGGATAACAAAAACAGGTGATGAAGTATTTAATTGTGACCTAATAATCAAGGTTGCTCCCTTCTCCACCGAAGAGGTCAGGAAGCTGCGCGACAGGAGCACAGTGCTGTCCTTCCTGAAAGTGCTGAAACAGGACAAGGCCGCACTTACCGGTATGATGCAGAAAAATATCACCGCCATTGCCTTTGAAAGGATCCGTGACAGGAATGATGAGCTCCCCGTTGTTGAGTCGATGAGTGAGATCAGCGGAGTGACAGCAGTGCTCATAGCATCGGAATATCTCAGCAACAAGTATGGCGGCAAGGGAGTCATGCTGGGCGGGATATCCGGTGTAACACCTACAGAGGTGGTAATAATAGGAGCCGGTACGGCCGGTGAATATGCAGCCAGGGCTGCCCTGGGCCTGGGTGCCGAAGTGAAGATATTTGATAATTCAGTCCACAGGCTCAGGAAGTTCCAGTCATTACTGGGCCAGAGGCTTCAAACATCGGTCTACCACCCCCAGGTCCTCAATAAGGCCCTGAAGTCAGCCGATGTGCTTATCGGGGCAATACAGATTGAAGACCTGAGACCCTGGTACCATATAACAGAAGATATGGTAAGGAAAATGAAAAAGGGATCCTTCCTGATAGACCTGAGCCTCGACAGGGGTGGCTGCATCGAAACAATGGAATGCCGCGATCTGAAAGACCCTGTTTACGAGAAACACGGTGTCATACACTTTGCTGCATGGAACCTGCCCTCAAGGGTGGCAAGAACAGCGTCTATAGCCCTGAGCAATGTCTTTACACCCCTTATACAGGAAATAACCGACCAGGGAGGCCTGGATATAATGCTGAAAAGCAATTCAGGACTAACCGAAGGTGTGTATGTCTATAAGGGCATATTGACAAATGAAACACTGGGGCAGAAATTTAACCTCCTTTCAAAGGATATCAACCTCTTGCTGGCAGCTTTCTGACCACCTTTAATACCGGATGGAAGCAGTGCCACCACGCACACTGAAACTTACAGGGGCACCCAGGACAAGCGCCCTGTTATCGGTGATATGACCGGCCGGGAAATCGAAAGCCACGGGATAGGAATATTTTTTTACACAGTCCATTATTATATCCACGGGCCCGCATGAATATTCTGCATCAGACTCCTTCATATCCGTCAGACCGCCAATTATCAATCCCCTGATATCCCTGAAGACACCCGCGAGAGCAAGACCGCTTATCATCCTGTCAAATGAATACAGGTACTCACCCTTCTCTTCGATAAACAGTATCTTGCCCTTCAGGCATCTCTTCATGCCACCGGCCATGAGATTATATATCAGGGAAAGATTCCCCCCTGCCAGAACGCCCCCGGTCTTTCCTTCCCTCAATGAGCCTGTCTCCCATTCATAATCCTGCGGCCCCACAAAGAGTGCCTTCCTTAATGTCTCAAGACTTTCTGAACCGGCCTCAAGCTTATGGTAATTAAGAGGCATTTCGCCATGAAGTGTACTGATACGGCTGCGGCAGTTAAGAATGAGGTGGAGGACCGTGATGTCGCTGTAACCTGTTATCCATTTGGGACTCTTCCTGAAGCTACTGAAATCAATTTTGTCTATTAGCCTTGACATACCATAGCCTCCCCTGGCACATATCACAGCCTTTATACCGGGATCATCCAGGGCTCTTTGAAGGTCTGACAGGCGCTGCTTATCAGTCCCGGCAAATATTCCGTGCCTTTCATAAAGATGTTCACCCCGTGAGACTTCAAGTCCCCACGACTCCAGTGTCCTTATCGCAGTTTCTATATCATCCCTTTCCACAAAGCCCGCCGGTGCTATAAGAGCTACCATGTCGCCCCGTGACAGCGATGGTGGTTTAAGCATTTTTCTCATCATGACTCAAAGATAGGATGGTGGTTTAAGCATTTTTCTCATCATGACTCAAAGATAAGAGGTTTTTGCAGGAAAATGGAAGCCCGGGGGATGAGATCATCCTTACATTAATTTCTTATCTTTGTCCCAATTTACCAATCTGATGCAAAATAAAATGAAGAAGCCTGACAGACACCTCATTACCTCAGCCCTGCCCTATGCCAACGGACCCATTCATATAGGCCACCTGGCAGGTGTATATGTACCCAGTGATATTTATACAAGGTACCTGAGGATTAAAGGTGAGGATGTTATCTCCATATGCGGATCGGATGAACATGGTGTGCCCATTACGCTGAAAGCCAGGAAAGAAGGTGTTTCGCCGCAGGAAATTGTCGATCATTACCATGAACTGAATAAAAAGGCTTTTGAAGATTTTGGAATAGAATTCGACATCTACTCCAGGACGAGTAAAAAGATACATTACGAAACAGCTTCAGAATTCTTCACCACCCTCTACAAAAAAGGTGAATTCATCGAAAAATCAACTGACCAGTACTATGACAATGAAGCAGGATGCTTTCTGGCCGACCGGTATATAACGGGCACCTGTCGGCATTGCGGGCACGATGGAGCCTATGGCGACCAGTGTGAAAACTGCGGTACATCATTGAGTCCTACCGAGCTTATCAAGCCCCGCTCCATGGTAAGCGGGACAAAGCCTGTAATGAAAAAAACAAAACACTGGTACCTGCCCCTGGACAAGTATGAAGGATGGCTCAGGGAATGGATCCTTGAAGAACATAAGGACTGGAAGCCCAACGTATACGGGCAGTGCAAATCATGGCTCGATCAGGGTCTCCAGCCAAGGGCTGTCAGCAGGGACCTCGACTGGGGTGTGCCCCTGCCGGTCGACGGAGCTGAAGGCAAAGTGCTCTATGTTTGGTTTGATGCTCCCATTGGTTATATCTCGGCAACACGCGAACTCACTGACGAATGGGAAAAGTACTGGAAAGATCCGGGAACAAGGATGATACATTTCATTGGCAAAGACAATATTGTTTTCCACTGTATCATCTTCCCCGTAATGCTGAAAGCAGAAGGCTCCTATATCCTTCCTGAAAACGTGCCGGCCAACGAGTTCCTCAATCTTGAAAACGATAAGATATCCACATCCCGTAACTGGGCCGTATGGTTGCATGAATACCTGGAAGAATTTCCCGGTGAGCAGGATGTCTTACGCTACGCCTTATGCGCCAGCGCTCCCGAAACAAAAGATAACGATTTTACCTGGAAGGAATTCCAGGCCAGGAATAATAATGAACTTGTTGCCATCCTGGGCAATTTCGTCAACAGGACCCTTATTCTTACCCATAAGTATTTCAAGGGCAAAGTGCCGGAAATATCATCAACCAATGATTACGACAGGGACGTGCTCGGGGAAATGGCCGGCATCAGAGATAAGGTGGCTGCCTCGCTCGATGCTTTCCGTTTCAGGGAAGCCCTGAAAGAAGCGATGAACCTGGCAAGGCTCGGAAATAAATATCTTGCCGACACCGAGCCCTGGATAGTAATCAAATCCGATAAAGAAAAGGTTAAAACAATTCTTAATATATCCCTGCAGATAACTGCAAACCTGACCATCCTGCTGAATCCCTTCCTTCCCTTTTCAACAGCCAGACTGAGGGAATGGCTGAATATGGAGACGCTGCACTGGGACAGGGCAGGCAGTGATAAGCTTCTCAAAGCCGGCCACATGATCAATAAACCGGGCTTGCTTTTCAGGAAGATAGAAGATGAAGAGATAGAAAAACAGGTAAACAAGCTTATGGAAACGAAAAAACTCAATGACAGCGCCATTAAGGAGGCGGAGCCCCTGAAAGACAATATCAGTTTCGAAGATTTCACAAAGCTGGATATACGAACGGCTACCATCATTGAGGCCACAAGGGTAGCTAAAACAAAGAAACTTCTGAGGCTAACGCTTGATACGGGCTTTGATAAAAGAACCGTAGTTGCCGGCATAGCTGAACATTTTGATCCTGAGGCTATAAAGGGCACTATTGTTTCGGTGCTTGTAAACCTTGAGCCAAGGGGGATAAAAGGTATTGAATCACAGGGCATGATACTGATGGCTGAAGAGGACGACGGCCGGCTGGTCTTCATCTCTCCCCCTGCGAATACTAAAAACGGCAGTCGTATAAGGTAAAAATATTATCTTTTCCAGATCCAGATCCCAGGGAAGTCCTCACTCATGGCTGAATGTGCATTCTTTGCTTCCTCTATGCTAGCGAATGATTCGGCACAAACACGGTAATAACCGTTGGATGCCTTTAGCAGCTCAGCGTTATAGCCTCTGGTGGCAAGGTCTTTTAAGTGCCTGTTTGCATTGGTGGCATCACCGAAGCTTCCAACAACAAGGTAATAGACACCCGCCCCGCGTGTAGCCGTCGCCTGCTGATCCACTGTCCCTGCTTCCATGGGCTTAACTTCTGCATCCCTGTCTTTCACAGGCTGTTCAATAGCAGCCTGCCTGTCAAGGGGCTCAGCCGCCACTGCTGTCTCATCTGCCCGGGCAGCACTTTTCTCATCTGGCTTATTCAGGACATTTTCACGATTCGTAAGGGGCATTTCCCTGAACAGGGCCTCCTGTGCTGACCTTATTTCCTCGATTTCAACCCTGGCAAGAGGATTCAATCCGGCTTCAGACCTGAAAAGGTCGGATTTGAGCGGTACAATTACCAGGGCCAGGACAAAGGGTAGGGCCACGGCAGCCCTCCATACCATCCTCCGCCGGTTGGCAATAATAATGGGATCCCTCTCGCGGCTGCGGCTGATGGCTTTTGAGATATCATAATCTTCAACAGGCTCACGTGTAAAAGGTGAAAGGCCGTAGGAATCGAGCAAATAATTAACATTATTCTCCGGTTCAAACTGTATGCCACCTTCCCCGTTGAGCTGAAAATGACCAATATCATCAAGGTGTACGCGTTCACCCTTTTGCAGTTTATCCCTGAGTTGACCGATATAAGTCTCAACAAGATTTTTTGCATCAGCATAGCCCATATCCTTTTTTTCCGATATTTTACCGATAAGCAAGCCATCATTGTGACTTAACTTGCTGTTGAAGGATATGGATTTAACCGGGGGATAAAAGGTGTGGCTCTCCCTGTCAATCCTCGCAGGGGTGTAATTCCCTATAAAGCCGCCGAAACCCGGGAGGATTACACAGTCGTTACTGAATAAAAGTTCTTTAATAAACGGATTTAGGTCTTTCATAACAATATCTCCTCTGTTAGTCACAAAAATACTAAAAGTCTTTGAATATTATTTCATGTGAGCAATCTAAATATTATCTTCGCTTTTCCTATCCCTGAAAATAAGGAATAAAATGAAAGATCTGAAGATGGTCGACCTTAAGGGTCAGTATGATAGAATAAAAAACGAGATCGACTCAGCCATACAGTCAGTGATTGATTCCACTGCCTTTATCAGGGGTCCTGAAGTGCTGAGTTTTGAAGAAGAGCTGGCATCCTACCTCGGCGTGAAGCATGTTATAAGCTGCGCCAACGGCACCGATGCACTTCAGGTGGCAATGATGGCACTTGACCTTAAGCCCGGCGATGAGGTAATATCCACTGATTTTACCTTTATTGCCACCGTTGAAGTTATTGCCCTGCTGGGGCTTAAACCTGTTTTCGTGGATCCCGAACCCGATACCTTCAATATATCACCCGGAGCAATTGAAAAGGCTATAGGACCTAAAACAAAGGCAATAATACCCGTTCACCTCTTCGGGCAGTCCGCTGACATGGAGGAAATACTTAAAATAGCCCGCAAACATAAGCTCTATGTTATAGAGGATGCGGCCCAGGCCCTGGGAACGGAATATATCTTCTCAGACGGCACCAGGCAAAAGGCAGGTACTATCGGAGACATAGGCTGTACCTCGTTCTTCCCCTCGAAAAACCTTGGTTGCTACGGCGATGGCGGCGCCATATTCACAAACGATGACAGGCTGGCAAAACTCATGCGCAGCATTACCAACCATGGAAGCACCATAAAGTACTTCCACGATGATATAGGAGTAAATTCAAGGCTCGATACCATCCAGGCTGCCATACTCAGGGTCAAACTCAGGTATCTCGATGAATATAACAGTGCCCGCAGGAATGCCGCTTCATTTTATGACAGGCAATTAAGCCGTGTCCCGGAAATTGAATCACCCCTGAGATCAAACAAGTCAAGCCATATTTTCCACCAGTATACCATTAAAACAGACCCGGGACTAAGGGATAAGCTCCGCGATTATCTTGGGGCAAAAGACATCCCCTCCATGATATATTACCCGGTTCCCATGCACCGGCAGAAAGCCTACAAATACCCGGACATGAAAGATGAAAAATTCCCTGTGACAAATGCCCTCTGCGCCTCGGTGCTCTCACTCCCCATGCATACTGAAATGACAATTGACCAGTTACAGTATATTTGCAATAATATTTACAGTTTTTTTGAAGAAAGATAGGCCATGGAAGATTATTTTGCCCACGAAACAGCAGTTATTGACGAAGGCTGCAAAATAGGTAAGGGATGCCGCATATGGCATTTTTCGCATATCATGACAGGGGCTGAACTGGGTGAAAAATGTAATCTCGGGCAGAACGTAGTGATCTCACCCGGGGTCATACTCGGAAATAATGTAAAGGTGCAAAACAATGTATCCGTTTATACCGGTGTCATATGTGAAGATGATGTATTCCTTGGCCCCTCGATGGTCTTCACCAATATAGTTAATCCCAGGAGTGCGGTGATCAGGCGCGACCAGTATGTCACTACCCGTGTGGGCAAAGGGGCAAGCATAGGTGCAAATGCGACCATAATATGTGGTCACAACATAGGCAGGTATGCCTTCATAGGTGCCGGTGCCGTGGTTACAAAGGAAGTTAAACCCTACTCCCTTGTCATTGGTAACCCCGCCAGGCATGCCGGATGGATGAGTGAATACGGCCACCGGCTTGAATTCAATGACGACAAGCTTGCCCTGTGTCCCGAAAGCGGTGAAAAATACAGGCTTTCAGACAACGAAGTTTCTAAAATTACTTAATAGTTACAGGCAGATAAAATAATTCATCATGGGTGAAAAGTCAAATAATTTCGGACTGATAGGAGTGGCAGGTTATATAGCTGTGAGGCACCTGGAAGCAATAAAAAAAACCGGGAATAAGCTGCTTGCCAGCCTTGATCCCTTTGACAGCGTTGGCATAATAGACAGTTATTTCCCTGACAGTGACTTTTTTGTTGAATTTGAACGCTTCGACCGCCATTTTGAAAAACTTAAAAGATCAGGAATAAAGGTGGACTACGTAAGCATATGCTCTCCCAATTTCCTGCACGATTCGCATATAAGGTTTGCTCTCAGGCACCACGCTGATGCCATATGCGAAAAACCCATAGTCCTCAATCCCTGGAATATTGATGCCCTGCAGGAAATAGAAAAAGAAACGGGCAAAAAGGTATATACCGTCCTGCAACTAAGGCTTCACCCTTCAGTTTCAGCACTGAGGGAGAAGATTATGAAAGAGAAAAAAAACAGCAAGTATGATATTGATCTTACCTATATCACCGGCCGGGGTAACTGGTATAAATTTTCCTGGAAAGGAGATATTCAAAAATCAGGCGGAGTGGCTACAAATATCGGCATCCATTTCTTTGATATGCTCGGCTGGGTTTTCGGTGATGTGCAAAAGAATCAGGTCCACCTGCTTGAAGAAGACAAAGCTGCAGGATACCTCGAACTGGAAAACGCCAGGGTAAGATGGTTCCTGAGCATTGATCAGAAGGACCTCCCCGACGAAATAAAAAAGAAGGGCCAGAGAACCTACCGCTCAATACTTATTGAAGATAATGAAATTGAATTCAGCGGAGGCTTCACCGACCTTCATACCGAAACGTACAGGCATATCCTCCGGGGGAAGGGATATGGACTGAAGGATGCCCGTAATTCAGTGCAAACGGTATACGAGATACGTAACAGCAAACCCGACAGGGGGAAGGGTGAAATTCATCCCTTTGTAAACAGGATATTAAAATAAAAAGTAAGAAACATGTACACAGAACTAGTAGAAAAAAAGGCTAAATTATCAGTTATAGGACTTGGATATGTAGGTCTGCCGATAGCCCTGGAATTTGCAAAAAAACTGGATGTGATCGCCTTTGACATTCGTGCCGACAGGGTCGACAGTATGAAAAAGGGCATTGATCCCAATGAAGAAGTTCCCGACGAAGCATTTAATGATATAAGCATACATTTCACCACCGACCCTGAAGACCTGAGGGAAGCATCTTTTCACATAATAGCAGTACCCACGCCTACGGATAAGCATAACCTGCCAGATCTCAGGCCGGTAATGGCAGCTTCGGAGACCGTGGGGAAAATTCTGAAAAAAGGCGATTACGTGGTTTATGAGTCAACCGTTTACCCCGGGTGCACCGAAGAAGATTGTATTCCCGTGCTTGAAAAATTCTCCTCCCTCAAATACCGTGATGATTTTAAGGCCGGCTTCTCACCCGAAAGAATAAACCCGGGCGATAAACTACACACCCTTACTTCAATAGTAAAAGTTACCAGCGGCTGTGATGAGGAAGCAGCAGAAGAAATTGCTCAGACCTACGAACTGATAATTGAGGCAGGCGTTCACAGGGCCAGCTCCATTAAAGTGGCTGAAGCTGCAAAGATTATTGAGAATACCCAGAGGGATATCAACATTGCCTTCATGAATGAGTTGTCAATAATCTTTAACAGGATGGGCATCAATACATACGAGGTGCTGGAAGCAGCAGGAACAAAATGGAACTTCCTGAAATTCTTCCCGGGGCTCGTGGGAGGGCATTGTATAGGCGTCGATCCCTATTACCTTTCATATAAGGCCAAAGAACTGGGCTATCACCCCCAGATGGTCGATTCAGGCCGCTTTGTGAACGACAGCATGGGAGGATATGTTGGTAAACAGACAGTCAAAAAAATAATAGCGGCCGGCAAGGGTCCAAAAGGAGCAAAAGTGCTGGTGATGGGAATCACCTTCAAGGAAAACGTGACCGATATAAGAAATTCCAAGGTAATCGATGTTCTTAAGGAACTGGCTGACTATGGATGTATTACTGATATCGTTGACCCCTTTGCAAACTCAGGAGAGGTTAAGAAGGAATACGGGCTTGACCTTAAAGAAAAACCTGAAGATAAATATGACGCAGTGATAGTGGCAGTCAACCATGCTCCCTATCTTGAACTCAGAGAAGAATATTTTGAAAGCCTCCTTGATGAGAAGGGTATACTTGTTGACATCAAGGGCATATACAGGGGTAAAATAAAAGGCTTAACTTACTGGAGCCTTTAAATTAACCTGGCGGAGGCCGTAAAATTAACATGACGGACCATTAAAGTAACCTGGCGGAGGCCGTAAAATTAACATGACGGACTATTAAATTAACCTGGCGGAGGATGTAACCATGAATAAAAAGGTGCTTGTAACGGGAGGATGCGGCTACATCGGCTCACATACCGTTGTGGAGCTGCAAAATGAAGGATTTGATGTCTACATCATTGACAACCTGGCAAACTCGGACATCAGTGTGCTTGACGGGATCGAACGCATCACAGGCAGGAAACCCGTCTTTGAAAAAATCGACCTGTGCAAACCTGAAAGACTGGAGGCATTTTTTTCGCTCAATCCCGATATTGAGTCAATAATACACTTTGCAGCTTACAAGGCCGTAGGTGAATCCGTGGAAAAGCCCCTTCTCTACTACCATAACAACCTGGTAGCCCTCCTCAACCTGATGCGATGCATGCAGGTCTATAATATCCCTGCCATGGTCTTTTCCTCATCATGCACCGTGTACGGGCAACCTGATAAACTGCCTGTATCCGAGGATGCACCCGTGCAGGAAGCCGTTTCCCCCTACGGGAATACCAAACAGATCGGG
This sequence comes from Bacteroidales bacterium, assembly GCA_032260385.1. GTDB lineage: Bacteria > Bacteroidota > Bacteroidia > Bacteroidales > VadinHA17 > UBA9300. The sequence goes on from JAVVEL010000005.1 coordinate 80,255, forward strand.
GAGGAAATAATAAGGGATACCATGCGGTCATGTAAAGAACTGAAGGCAAGCTCGCTAAGGTATTTCAACCCCATTGGTGCACATCCATCGGCGCATATCGGGGAGCTGCCAATTGGCATCCCCGAAAACCTTGTACCCTTTATCACCCAGACGGCTGCGGGCATCAGGGATGAACTTAAAGTATTCGGTGATGATTATGACACCCCCGACGGCTCAGCCATACGTGACTACCTCCATGTAGTCGACCTGGCACAGGCCCACGTTGTTGCCCTGAAAAGACTGCTTGAAGGTAAAAACAGGGAAAACTATGAGGTTTTTAACCTGGGAACAGGAAAAGGGGTATCAGTATTTGAAGCAATAGAAGCTTTTGAGAGGATATCGGGGAAAAAACTGAAATACCGTGTTGTGGACAGGAGGCCGGGCGATATTGAAAGAATATGGGCCGACCCTTCCCGCGCTAACAAAGAAATGGGATGGTCAACGCGCTATACCCTCGATGATGCAATGAAATCGGCCTGGGATTGGGAACTGAAATATCGCAGGATGAAATAATATCATAAGCAATCCGCATAAAATGAAACAATCAGTGCTAATAACGGGAGGAGCCGGCTTTATAGGCTCACATGTGGTCCGCCGTTTTGTAAGGGACTACCCTTCCTGCCTTATCGTAAATGCAGATAAACTGACCTATGCAGGAAACCTTCAGAACCTGGCTGACATTGAAAATGCCGGTAATTACAAATTTGAAAAGACAGATATAACAGACCAGGATGCCGTCCTGGCCCTGTTCAAAAAATATAATTTTGACGGCGTAATACACCTTGCCGCTGAATCACATGTCGACCGTTCCATTTCATCTCCCGGTGAATTTGTCTTTACAAATATTGCAGGCACCGTAAACCTGCTGGATGCATCCAGGAAAATCTGGAATGAGCCCGCCGGAAAAATATTTTACCACATATCAACGGATGAAGTATACGGCTCCCTGGGCCCGGAAGGACTGTTCACAGAAAGCACACCCTACGACCCGCGCAGTCCCTATTCGGCATCCAAGGCCGGCTCGGATCATTTTGTGCGGGCTTATTTCAATACCTACAGGATCCCTGTGGTAATAAGCAACTGTTCAAATAATTACGGCCCAAACCAGTTTCCTGAAAAACTTATCCCACTGGCTATCAACAATATTAAAACAGGAAAGGATGTACCTGTTTACGGCAGGGGAGAAAATATAAGGGACTGGCTTTACGTGGAAGACCATGCAGCGGCTATCGACCTTATCTTTCATAAGGGGGTGCACGGTGAAACATATAATATTGGTGGTAATAATGAATGGACAAATATTGACCTTTTACACTTTTTGTGTGAGCTGATGGACGAAAAGCTTCTAAGGCCGGCAGGCACATCGGCAAAACTCATCACCTTTGTCAAAGACCGTGCCGGGCATGATAAACGCTATGCCATCGATTCATCGAAAATAAAGAAGGAACTGGGCTGGTCACCCGCTCATAACTTCAGGGAAGGCCTCGCAAAAACAATCGACTGGTACCTTGAAAATGAGGAATGGATGAACAATGTCCTTTCCGGGGATTACGGGAAATACTACGAAGAACAGTACCTTAAAAGATAATAAGCCCGGCCGGCCGGGAGTCATGAATTATTCCTCCTTAAGAACCGTATAGGTTAGCTCAAACCGTACACCTTCATCACTGCCCCTGTTGGCCTTGACTATCAGGTTCTGAGTTCCCAGTTCGGGTAAATAAACTTCAATTACCGGATCAGCTATTTTACGCTCAATATATTCCTGGACAAAATTGGCTATATTCACCTTGTAAAGATCCGTTACCTTGCTGTAGGTCCCGTCAAGAAAAGTCCCGTCGGAATCTACATAATAGTCAGGCAATAACCTCTTCACCCCTGCGCTGTCAAATCTTACCAGTATATTGCCGGGAACCATATCCTCTGTGTAGTCTGTCTCATTGAGATATACAGGAAGGTAAATCCTGGCTTTATTAACAGCTATCCTGCCCGGCATCGACCTCAGGGCTTCAAGCCCCGGGATTGACAGCCTTGAGTACACCCCTTCCATGGGCTGTACGTAGGCAAGTGTATCCTTTACAGGCTCATTGATATAATTTATCTTTTTGTCAGGCTCAGCCTGCTCATAATCATGAAGGAACCTGTTGTAGCGGAAACATTTTGCATTTATAAGAAACTCAAAAAACTTCGAGTTATCCGAGGCATTGGTATAGTAAACAACTATGTAGGTATCGGCGCCTATAAGATCAAGCTCCAGCATATGGTAATTATCAACCTGGGGATATTCAAAATAAAGACCGTAGAAATAATCCCTGAAGTCAACAGTGTCAGTACCAAGGAAGATCATGGATGTATCTCTCAGTAAATATTCGCCGAAAGATATCGGGAGGTCAAGTTTAAGAAGGCTGTCAGAGCCTTCGGGCAGTGGACCGAAGTCAATACTGGCCAGCATTTCATTCACAGGAACATCTGAACCGACCAGGTAGGTGGAGTCAGGTGATAATTTTTCAGCCAGCTCGTAAATATTAAAGGTGCCCGAACCCAGCATCTCCCCTTTGACCTTGCTTACGTCAAGGTATAATCTAACCGAGTCAATACTTGTAATTCCATCGCCGGGCCACCCGATGGTAAGCCACAGCTGGCTAACGAAATCAGAGCTGGTAAGGCCAAAATAAGGATCAAGAATGCTGCCGAGGTATGATGTTGACGGGATCATTGATGTTGCAGAGTCAGTAAAAAGGGTATACATTTCAACGTGCATGGTATCAACAGCCACAATACTGTCAAAATCAGCCCCGGGTAAAATACCCTCACCAATGGTGGCGGGATCTTCCTCGCATGACACAATAAATAAAGGCACTGCAATAAGCAGTGTCATTATGTTGTGAATTTGTCTTTTCAATGATTTTATTATCGCAGTTGCAAAAACGGAAAGCTCAGACAATCTTATCATAGAATTCATTATACGCATCAATATATTCCTCTTCATCCTGATAGCCAAGTAAAATTTTGTCCTTTGACCTGATATATTTTTCTACTTCCTTATTTATTTCCTTGCTACCAATAATTATGCCATCTGAATTATCAATGGCCAGCCTGGATATAGCATAATAATCAGCCCGGCCAGGAAAATCAAGGTATTTCTTATCTATTCCGTCAGATACGAGCTTGTCGGTAAACGATTCTCTAAACGGTTTTTTAAACTCATTATTGTAGACTGAATAAATAATCTTCACATCGGCAAAGAGAGGATCATCATAATATACCTTTCGCAGGTACAGAGGCACCAGTGCGGCCATCCATCCGTGGCAGTGCACCACGTCGGGTGCCCACCTCAGTTTCTTTACGGTCTCGAGAACACCACGGGCAAAAAAGATTGTCCTTTCATCGTTATCCGAAAATTCTTCACCCTTTGAATTCCTGATCACATGTTTTCGCTGAAAATAATCTTCATTATCGATAAAATAAACCTGCATCCTAGCAGCCTGTATGCTTGCAACCTTGATGATCAGAGGATGGTCGGTGTCATCAATTATCAAATTCATCCCTGACAGTCGTATAACCTCGTGTAATTGGTTACGCCGTTCGTTGATACTCCCATACCGCGGCATAAATGTCCTTATCTCCTTTCCCCTCTCCTGTATGCCCTGGGGTAGGAACCTGCTGATCCTGGAAATTTCCGATTCTGTTAAATATGGGGTTATCTCCTGTGATACGAATAATACCTTCTTGCTATCCATTTGGCCTATTAATAACAGAATGCAAAGATAACAAAAATATTCCAATACTGGAATTTCCTGACCAGCATATTGATTTATTGAAGCTTATCATTCTCAGCAATTTTGACTAAATTTGCCCGGCCTTTAAACTTATCTTAATATTAAGATGAAACGGATTAATACTCCATCGCATTTGAAAAGCGAACTGCTTAAGCAAGAGGGTAAAACCATCGGTATGGTGCCAACAATGGGAGCCCTGCACACGGGCCACGCCTCGCTGGTTAAAAAATCAGTAAAAGAAAATGACCTCACCGTGGTAAGCATTTTCGTTAATCCCACACAGTTTAATAAGCCGGATGATCTTGTAAAATACCCGAGGACCCTTGATGCCGATCTTGAAATACTCTCAGGCATCCTGGGGACTGATGATATTGTCTTCACTCCTGAGGCTGCAGATATTTACAGCGGTGAAAAAATACCCACTGTCGACCTTGGTCATCTCGATACAATAATGGAAGGCAAACATCGTCCGGGCCACTTTATGGGGGTTGTGCGCATAGTAAAAATACTTTTCGATCTATGCAGGCCCGTCAGGGCCTACTTCGGCCGTAAGGACTTCCAGCAGCTGGCAGTGATAAAAACCATGGTGAAACAAACGGGCTTAAAAACAAAAATAATAGGATGCCCTGTCGTCAGGGAGGCCAACGGACTGGCCATGAGCTCGCGTAATGCCAGGCTCACGGCGGAAACGCGCGAAAAAGCCGGCATTATTTATGATACTCTGAAGAAATACAGTGAACAAAGCGTGCCCTTTGATGTTAAAGAATTGAAAGAAAAGGTAATGGGAGATATAAACGCGTCCGGTGACTTTTATGTTGAGTACTTTGAAATTGTAGATGATGATGAGCTGCAACCGGTGAACTCACATAAGGATATCATCAGAGGGAAGGACTATACCGGATGTGTGGCTGTTTATGCCGGTGATGTGAGGCTGATTGATAATATTAAGTTTTCTTTCGGGTTTTCCAAAGGTTGATTAACTTTGTAGCATAAATAATTATATGCAGTCATGTTTATAGAAGTAGTGAAATCCAAGATTCACAAGGTAAGTATTACTGAAGCCAACCTTCAGTACGTAGGAAGCATTACCATCGACGAAGACCTGATGGAGGCTGCTGATATTCTGGAGAACGAGAAGGTACAGATCGTGAACCTCAATAACGGGGAGAGGCTTGAAACATATGTGATAAAGGGAGAACGTGGTTCAGGCTCTGTCTGTCTCAACGGCCCTGCCGCAAGAAAAGCAGCGGTTGGAGATGTGATAATAATTATATCATATGCTTCAATAGACTATGAAGAAGCAAAATCATTCAAGCCAAGACTGATATTTCCCGACACCGATACAAACAAACTGGTCTGATCTTGAAAGATAAAATCAAGCAGGTAATTAAGCCGGGTCTGTTTATAGGCCTCAGCGTCTTACTCCTGTTCCTGGCTTTCAGGAAGGTCGATCTTTCAGAGGTCCTGACCATACTTAAACAAGCCGAATATTTATGGGTCCTGCCTGCCCTGCTGGCAGCCACACTGGCTTATTTCGTAAGGGCACGGCGGTGGATACTTATGATAAGGCCCCTGGGCTACGATCCCCCATTTAAATCAGTCTACCATGCCCTGATGACTGGCTACCTCTTCAATCTTGCCCTGCCCCGCCTGGGTGAACTGACCAGGTGCGTGGCACTGGGAAAGAAAGAAAAGATCCCGGTCTACAGCCTCTTTGGAACAGTCATAGCTGAAAGGGCATTTGATCTTATAAGCATGCTCATCATTATGTTCGCAATGGTACTTGGCAGGGGAAGCACAATGGATTCCTTCCTAAAGAAAAACATCTTCCAGCCGGTAAGCGATAAATTCATTTCCATTTTCGATGCTTCATTGGTTTTAATTATCATCCTGGTAATCTTCCTTGCAGTGATGTTCCTGATGATATATATTTACAGGGAAAAGCTGAAAAAGGTAAAACTGCTGTCAAAGGCAGGTGACCTGATGAAGGGCATCGTTACGGGACTGAAAACCTTTGTCAGGATGAAAGATAAGATTGAATTCATCATTCATACCCTTATCTTGTGGTCACTCTATATTATAATGACCTGGCTTGTTCTCTATGCCATACCTTCCACTTCACAACTTAATTTCAGTGATGCCGTTTTCCTTCTTGTGATAGGCACCCTGGGAATGGCAGCACCCGTACAGGGTGGCATCGGTGCTTTTCACTGGATTATCTCACGCGGATTGTCTGTTGTTTATGATATAAACCTCACGGAAGGACTGGCTTATGCTACTGTTTCCCATGAGTCGCAGTTACTGCTGATAGCCTTTCTTGGCACCATCTCCTTCTTCATTATCATGGGAAAGTCAGGAAAAAAGAAGCTTAATCTAAACCTTTCAACTGATGGCGAAGAATAAAACCATGTGGGTCTGCAGCAGCTGTGGGGCTGAATCGCCCAAGTGGATAGGGCACTGCCCTTCATGCGGCGAATGGAACACCTATTTTGAAGAAATAATCCCCTCAAAGAAAAGCACAGCCGTCTCTTTCGGGAAGGAAGAATCCAGGCCGCAGTTGCTGAATGACCTGGCTGCCCTGGATACAAAGCGCATCAGGTCGGGCATGGAGGAAACAGACCGGATACTGGGAGGGGGAATAGTACCGGGCTCACTGATACTGCTCGGAGGAGAACCCGGTGTGGGAAAATCAACACTTGCCCTCCAACTGGCCATGAGGCTTGAAAACAAGAAAATTCTCTATGTCTCCGGGGAAGAAAGCGGTGAGCAGATAAAGCTTAGGGCCGGACGCCTGGGCTATACCAACGAAAACTGCTATGTATATTCAGAAACTGCCCTTGAATCAATAATAAACAGTGCCGAGCTTCTGAAACCTGAGATAATAATTATTGACAGCATACAGACCATAAGTACATCCACCCTTGATTCGTCAGCGGGAACGGTCAGCCAGGTCAGGGAGTGTGCTGCCATGTTGCTTAAATATGCCAAGCAAACGGGCACACCTGTTTTACTCATAGGGCATATTACCAAGGACGGCAGCCTGGCCGGACCAAAAATACTTGAGCACATAGTTGACGTTGTCCTTCAGTTTGAAGGTGATAATAACTATGTATACCGTATTCTAAGGGCTGCAAAAAACCGTTTCGGCGCAAGCACCGAGATCGGGATTTTTGAGATGCTTGGCACCGGGCTCCGGGAAGTGTCAAATCCTTCAGAAATGTTTATCGGGCAGCATGAAGAAGCACTCAGTGGCATAGCCATAGCCGCAACCATCGATGGCATCAGGCCTTTTATGATTGAGGCACAGGCTCTTGTAAGCAGTGCTGTCTACGGGACCCCCCAGAGAAGTTCCACGGGCTTTGATGCCCGCAGGCTTAACATGCTTCTTGCCGTCCTGGAGAAAAGGGCCGGCTTCAGGCTGGGCGTAAAAGATGTATTCATGAATATTGCAGGAGGTCTTAAGGTGAACGATCCTGCCATTGACCTGGCAGTAATAAGCGCTGTCATGTCTTCAAACCTTGACATCCCAATTGAACGAAGAGTCTGCTTTGCCGGGGAAACAGGCCTTTCGGGAGAGATAAGGCCGGTCAGTCATATCGGCCAGAGGATAAAGGAAGCCTCAAGACTGGGCTTCAACACTATATATATATCTAAATACTCCCGTACCGAAGGCGTGAAAAAAGAAAAGATCAATATAGTAAAGCCCGGCAAGGTTGACGAGCTGGTTAAGAAATTATTCGGCTGACCCTTAAAATTCTTCCAGGTCGTAGATATTCCTTGCCTGCCCCTGTCTCCTCACCTTATCGCAGTCGAGCTCAATATTGAAGCCGGGCGGCTGGTCAAATTCATCAGCTTCCATTATTCCCAGTTCAGGATCAGCAAACAATTTTTGCATGAAGAGGGCAAAAACCGGCAAAGCCATGTTGGCCCCCTGCCCGTGGGTCATATCTTCAAAATGAATGGACTGGTCTTCCCAGCCTGTCCAGACCCCGCCTACCAGGTTGGGAGTGATACCCATGAACCATCCGTTGGAGTGATTCTGGGTGGTACCTGTCTTACCCCCTATCTGTCCTCCAAGCTCGTACTTCCACCTGAGCCTTATGCCCGTTCCTTCATCAACCACACCACGCAGCAGGCTCACCATCAGGAAAGCCTCTTCTTCACTCATCACCTCATCTATACGGGGGGTGAAAAGTGAAATAACATTACCGTTCTTATCCTCTATCCTGCTCACAACAAGGGGTTGGGTAAAAACACCCTTGTTGGCATAGGCGCCAAAAGCTCCGACCATTTCATTGAGGGTGAGAACGGAGGTGCCAAGGAAGATTGAATTAACAGGATCGATATACCTCCTGTTAATACCCATCCTGGCCATCAGGTCAACCACTGCCTGGGGAGTAAACTGCTTCATCAGCCATGCCGATATATAATTCTCCGAATTGGCCAGTCCCCATTTAAGGGTAACCATCCTGCCATGATACTCCTTCGGGCCGCTGCTTCGGGGTGACCATATCGTATCATTATCCTCAAATTCCCTGGGTATATTTTCCACCTCGTAACAGGGCGAGAAACCTTCCTGCATCGCCAGTGTATACAGGAAGGGTTTTATTGTTGATCCTACCTGCTTTCTCTGCTGGTTCACCGCGTCGTATTTGAAATACCTGAAATCAGGCCCTCCGACATAGGCCTTGACATGCCCCGTATGAGGATCCATTGCCATCATTGATGATCTTACGAAATATTTATAGTAAAGCACAGAGTCATAAGGGGTCATCACCGTGTCGATATCTCCTTCCCATCTGAAAATCTCCATTGGAACAGGTGTGTTGAAAGCAATCCAGATGGAGTCCTCGGAAACCCTTCCCGACATATTCCTGTACCTGTCGGTGCGCCTGATCGAAATATCCATTATCCTTTCTATCTGGGCTGACTTAAGATCATTACTGAAGGGCGGATTCCTGAAATTTTTTGCGATATTACTAAAAGCAGGCTGGAGGTCCAGGGCCAGGTGTTCAGCCACAGCTTCCTCTGCATATTTCTGCATTCGTGAATCAATGGTTGTGAATATCTTCAGTCCATCACTGTAAAGGTTGTAGTTCGATCCGTCAGGTTTCTTATTCTTCCTGCACCATCCATAGAGGGCATTGTTATCCCATTCTTTCCTGGCATCCAGGTACTGGCTGTTAAGGAGAAACATATTTTCTTCGGGCTCATAGGCTATCATCGTTGTCCTTACATATTCTCTCAGGTAGGTTGCCAGGCCGGTATTATGGTCCTCTTCCCTGAAATCAATCTCTATTGGTAACTGCATCAATGAATCAGCAACTTCCTGTTCCAGGTAACCATACTTGCCCATCTGTGAAAGGACAATATTGCGCCTCTCCATCATATTCTCCGGATTACGCCTGGGGTTGTACTGTATCGGGTTTTTGAGCATCCCCACTATTATTGCAGCTTCCTCTATCTTCAGAGAGTCCGGGGTGGTATTGAAATAAACCGAAGAGGCCGAACTGATGCCAACGGCATTAAACAGGAAATCATACTGGTTGAGGTACATTGCTATTATCTCTTCCTTGGTATAGTTCCTTTCAAGCCTTACTGCCGTGGCCCATTCCTTTAATTTTGCCAGCCCCAGTCCTATTGAATGGCTTCTGACAGTGCCGTCCTGCATGATTTCCCGCGTACTATACAGGTTCTTGGCCAGCTGTTGGCTTATTGTTGAACCGCCACCCGACTCCTGACCAAGCAGTATGCTTTTTATTAATACCCTCATCAGGCCCCTTACATCAATCCCTGAATGACGATGAAAACGGATATCCTCGGTGGCTATGAGAGCATCCACAACATAGGGTGATATTTCATCGTAATCGGCCCAGGTCCTGTTCTGCAGGAAATATTTGCCAAGTAAAACACCATCGGCCGAATACACTTCAGCGGCCAGGCTGTTATCCGGATTTTCCAGCTCTGCAAAGCCGGGCATGGGCCCGAAAACCTCAAGGGATATAAGTATGAAAATTGTGATAAGCAAAACAAAGGGAAAGGCAAAAATTGCCCAGAACCATATCTTATACTTCCTGTATTTATCTTCTTTCTTTGCCATTATTATGCAGTCTTTGCGTCAAAAGTACTAAATATTAATTAAAGAATTATCGCTTATAATTTTGAACAATGATACAGAAATGCTTTACTTTGTCGGGCTAATTGTGGAAAGTAATTCAGATGGAAATGAGTGAGAACCTCGTAATTGTAGAGTCGCCTGCAAAAGCTAAAACAATCGAAAAATTTCTTGGAAAGGATTTTAAGGTGGTATCCAGCTTTGGTCATATACGCGATCTTTCTAAAAAAAATAATCTTGGTGTTGATATTGAAAACGGTTTTAAACCTGAATATATTATTCCTGACGACAAGAAGAAGCTTGTCAGTGAACTGCGTAAGCAGGCCCTGGGCGCCTCCCTTGTATGGCTGGCCTCTGATGAAGACCGTGAAGGAGAGGCTATTGCCTGGCACCTGGCCCAGGTCCTTGACCTCCCGCCGGAAAAAACAAAAAGGATAGTCTTCCATGAGATTACCAGGGAAGCCATTGAGAAAGCCATCAATTCGCCCCGTGGAATAAATATCTCCCTTGTTAATGCCCAGCAGGCACGCCGTGTCCTTGACAGGCTGGTGGGTTTCGAAATATCTCCCATACTGTGGAAAAAAGTGCAGCCTGCCCTGTCGGCAGGAAGGGTGCAATCAGTCGCCCTCAGGCTGATTGTCGAAAGAGAACGTGAGATAATTTCCTTTAAAGCCGAATCTTCATTCCGGGTCACCGGTGAATTTATTATCCTTAAGGACAATGGTGAAGAGGCTGTTATCAGGGCTGAAGCATCAAAAAAATTCCGTAATGAAAAAGATGCCAGGGCCTTCCTCGAGCTATGTGACGGAGCTTCCTTTGAGATAGACGACATAAACGTAAAACCTGGTACTCGGTCACCTGCGCCACCCTTTACCACCTCAACACTTCAGCAGGAAGCATACAGGAAACTGGGCCTCTCCGTTGCCCGGACAATGTCGCTTGCACAGCGCCTCTATGAAAGCGGTAAAATTACATACATGAGAACAGATTCAACCAATCTGTCTCAGCTCGCAATCAATACCGCGGCAAAAACCATCAAACAGGAATACGGGGATGAATATTCAAAACCCCGGCAGTATAAAACAAAATCGAAAGGAGCACAGGAAGCCCATGAGGCTATAAGGCCGGCATATATGGAAAATAAATCCATACAGGGAAACCAGCAGGAAAAGAAGCTCTATGACCTTATCTGGAAAAGAACGGCTGCCTCACAGATGAGTGATGCAAAAGTTGAAAAAACAAGTATAAAAATCGGAATGTCCAACTCCGATATCCCTTTTACGGCACAGGCAGAAGTAATTAAGTTTGACGGTTTCCTGAAAGTATACAGGGAGTCCGTTGACGATAACGGTCAGAACGGGTCAGAGACCATAATACCACCGGTAAAAAAAGGCATGGCCCTCAGCTATGATAAGATCAGCGCACAGCAAAGATATACATCACCTCTTCCGCGTTATACCGAAGCCAGCCTGGTAAAAAAGATGGAAGAACTGGGTATAGGAAGGCCCTCAACATATGCTCCTGTCATTTCAACAATACAGAACAGGGGCTATGTGGCACGGGAAGACAGGCCCGGGGAGCCCCGGAAAATAAGCACCCTCCTCCTTGAGGACGGGAAGATAAAGGCAGGCAGTAAAACAGAAAAGGCAGGCTATGAAAAGTCAAAGCTCTTCCCGAAAGATATAGGTATTATAGTAAATGACTTCCTGGTGGAACATTTCAGTAATATCTTTGACTATAATTTTACCGCCAATATAGAAATGCAATTCGATAAGATTGCAGAAGGACAGAAGGAGTGGAGTAAGATGATAGGGGAATTCTACGGTCCCTTTCACAGTAAGGTGAGTTCAACCCTGAAGGAAGCCGACCGTAAAACCGGGGTGAGGGAGCTGGGAACCGATCCTGGGTCAGGCGAACCGGTATACGTCAAGATGGGGCGCTTTGGCCCCCTGGTGCAACTTGGTGATGCATCCGAAGACAAAAAACCACGCTTTGCAAGCCTGCGTAAAGGTCAGCTGATAGAGACAATAGAGCTCGGTGAAGCACTTGAGCTGTTTAAGATGCCCCGCCACCTGGGTGATTACGAAGGTGAAGAAATGCTGGTTGGTATTGGGCGTTTCGGACCCTATGTAAAGCATAAAAATAAGTTTTATTCGCTAAAAAAAGGAAAGGATGACCCCTATGATATCAATGCCGAACGTGCAATTGAACTGATAGAGGAGAAAAGGGATGACGATAAGAAGAAGGAAGTAAAACGCTTTGGAGACATTGTGATACTCAATGGCCGCTACGGGCCCTACATTTCGCATAAAAAGAAAAATTATAAAATACCCCGGGGGACTGATCCTGAAACACTGAGCGAAGAGGATTGCCTGAAGATTATTGAAAAGAATTCAGGCAAGGGAAAAAAGAAATAAATTCAATGCCATGCTTGACCTGAACGATTATTTTGATCCCGTAAGCATAGATAAGCCACTGTGGTCACACCTGGCTGAACCTTCACGTTTCGCCCATAATCTGGTAATAAATACCGAGAGCAGGCAGATCAAAGACCCGGGCAGTTTCCGCCTGGCCCTGGTGGGTGTGCCCGACGACAGGCGCTCACCCAATAAGGGATGCGCCTCTGCCCCCGATGAAATAAGAGCCGACCTCTACCAGCTTTCACGCCTGCCCGGGAAGATCAAGATAGCTGACCTGGGTAACCTGAAAAAGGGTATCAGCTTTGATGACACCCTGGCCGCCCTGAGTGATATAGTTGAATACCTGCTTGGTGAAAATACTTTCCCCCTGATACTGGGAGGAAGCAGTACACTGATACCCGCCATTGCAAAAAAGATTAAGGGCAGCTATGATTATGTCTCGGTTGATTCACGTATCGACTGGGTTAACGAACGTAAGGAAAAAGACTCCTTTAACTACCTGTCAGATATCATCAATATAAGCAGCAATCTTAATAACTTCATGGTCGTAGGCTACCAGTCATATCTGAACGACCCACAGGTTCTGAACCGCTTCAGGAAACTTAAGCATGACCTTGTAAGAATAGGAGAGGTGAGAGATGATATACACGAAATTGAGCCCTCTTTCCGCGATTCGGGGCTGATTACCTTCGATATCTCCGCGGTGCGCCAGGCCGATGCCCCCGGAACCTTCGCCCCGTCGCCAAATGGCTTCTACGGTGAAGAGATATGCCTGCTTTCCAGGTATGCAGGCCTGTCCGACTCTTTGCAGGCAGCAGGCTTCTTTGAGGTTAACCCCCTGCTAGACAGCCGCAGGCAGACCACATCAATGGCCTCACAGATGATATGGTTCTTCCTGGAAGGATTCACACAAAAACAGAATGAGTCATCGGTGCTCAGCAAGGAAAATTCGGGACGCTTTGTGAATTACCATGTCAGCATTGAAGACAGCAACGAAGACCTGGTCTTTATCAAAAGCACTATAACCAACCGGTGGTGGATTGAGTATACAAGCAAAAAAGGCAAAAAACACTACATCGCCTGTTCCTATAACGATTATCTCCTGGCCGGGGATAATGAAATACCGGTGAGATACATGAAGGCAGTGAAACGGATAAACTGAAAATACTGTAAAAAATATGCCTCTGCTGCAACATTCTCATTTTTCATCCGTTTACTTAATCCGTTGATAACTTTATGCTATTGGCTTAATTTTTGAGAGATATTTTATCAACAATGTATTTTTTTTTCATTTACTTTACTCTTACTAAGAGCTCAGTCTGCCTGAAACAGCGGAAGAGGTCAATTTTATGAAAAAAGAGCTACTGATAATACTGCTTTCAACATTTATGCTTACAGGTCTTTCTGCCCAGAACGATCCGGTAAGCAGCCAGTTTATGTTTAACCATATGCTCTATAACCCCGGCTCTGCAGGAGCTTCGGGTATGATATGTGCCACTGCCATGAACAGGCAGCAGTGGGTGGGCTTCGAAGGAGCCCCCAAATCAACCGTTTTCCATGTTAACGCCGAAGTGCGTCCCTTTAAGATAAGATCAGGCGTGGGGCTAACCATAATAAGCGACCAGACAGGATTTGACAGCGATAACAGCCTCCTGCTTACCTACTCCTATATTACCCCTCTTGGTAACGGCAACCTGGGGATAGGTATCAATGCAGGTCTACTGAACAAGTCGATTGACCCCACCTGGAATATACCTTCAGGTGATATTTTTGTTCAGCCTACTGGTGACCCCCTTATCCCCGACGGGAAAGAAAGCTACCTGGCCTACGATATGAGCTTCGGATTGTTCTATAATTCAATAAATTACTATGCCGGTGTCTCTGTTACCCATCTTAATGAACCAAAAATAAAATATACCACGGCCACTCCTTATATAGCCAGGCAATACTATGCAACTGCCGGATATACAGTAAGATTGCCCAATCCAAACTTTGAATTACTGCCATCTGCACTGCTGTATACCGACGGTAAATTATTCCAGCTTACAATTAATACAATGGTGAGATACAATAAAAAAGTCTGGGGTGGCGTTTCCTATAGAGCAGCCGACGCACTGATTGGAATGATAGGTATTGAACTATATAACGGAATACGTATCGGATACTCCTATGATTTTCCGATGAACGATATAAGAAAAAGCACTTCAGGCAGTCATGAATTTATGATTAACTATTGCTTTGACCTTAGCATGGGGAGGAGTTCCAAGCGTTACAAAAGTATTCGATTTTTATGATTATTTAAAAAATTTAACTTACTTGCGGTATTAAATCAGCTTGCAATATGAAAAAGGTAATCCTATTAGCTTTAACACTGACAATAATTATTACAGCATGCGGGCCCGGAAACAACGGTGAACTTGTAGGCATACCGGGAAGGAAAAAATTCTTTGAGCCTGAACCCTTCGAAATGGCATTCATCCCCGCAGGCAGTTTCATAATGGGCCCAAGCGATCAGGACGCACTGTTCTCAATGAATACCCTCTCACGTACTGTTACGGTACCTGCATTCTGGATGGACCAGACTGAAATTACCAATAACAAGTACAGGCAGTTCGTATACTGGGTGCGTGATTCAATACTCAGGACAAAGCTTGGTGAGGCGCAAATACCTGACTATGAGTTTTTCCGGGTGGATGACGAAGGCAATGAAATAGACCCCCCCGTAATTAACTGGGATGAAAAAATAGACATGGATGTGCTGGAAATTGCTGATGTTGTTGAGGAAATGTACTATCCTCCAAATGAAAGATTTAACAACAGGAAACAGGTTGATGTAAGAAAACTCAACTATATCTATTTCTGGGTTGATTACCAGCAGGCGGCAAAAGCTACCTATGATGCTGAAAATGAGAGGTACGAAGGTAAGGTCTATGACCTCGACGGTGTTGAATCGGATGTCCAGGACCGTTCTTCATTTATCATGCAGGACCAGGTTAATATATACCCCGATACCCTGGCATGGATACGCGATTTTACCTACTCTTTCAATGAACCGCATGCCTCAATCTATTTCTGGCACCCCTCATTCGATGATTATCCCGTCGTTGGGGTTACATGGAAACAGGCCACGGCCTTCAGCATCTGGAGAACCGATTTTATGAATGCCCACCTGCGTGCACAGGGCATGGTAGACGTTCAGAACTACAGGCTGCCCCTTGAAACAGAATGGGAATATGCCGCCAGGGGAGGGCTCGACCTTTCGATGTATCCATGGGGAGGCCCCTATACAAGAAACTATGAAGGTTGCTTCCTGGCAAACTTCAAACCCCTCAGGGGTAATTATATCGACGACGGAGCAGCCTATACCGCTGAAGTCGCATCCTACGAACCCAATGAATTCGGACTCTATGATATGGCAGGTAATGTTGCCGAATGGACCTCATCCGCCTATCATCCTTCATCATATATATTCACCCACGATCTTAGTCCCGATTATAAGTATAATGCAAAACCCGACGATCCCGCGGTACTTAAACGCAAAGTTATCAGAGGCGGTTCCTGGAAAGATATAGGATACTACCTCCAGGTTAGCGCCCGCGATTTTGAATATCAGGATTCAGCAAAATGCTTCATCGGTTTCCGTAACGTCAGATCTTATATTGGAGTTGATTAAACAGATAATTATTAGTAAGTCAAACCCTTAAATCCAGGTATATGGGACTATCAACAATAGTACAAAGCAGCGGCTGGAAAAGTTTTATGGCAAAACTTTACGGCATTGGTGCATCAATAGTAATTCTCGGAGCCCTTTTTAAAATCCAGCATTATCCACAGGCAGGCCTCTTCCTTTTCATTGGACTTACTACTGAAGCAATAATCTTCTTCTTCTCAGCATTTGAACCACTTCACGAAGAACCCGACTGGTCTCTGGTTTACCCTGAACTGGCAGGTATGCCTGAAGATGAAGGAGAGCTGGGATTAATACCCCCAAAGGCACATATGGGAGCCGTACCCACAGGTGGCTCGGCAGCACTGGCCAAATTTGATGAAATGCTGGTTAATGCCGATATAAGCCCCGATGTCTTTGAAAGACTGGGTAAAGGTCTTAAAAAGCTGAATAATACCACCGAAAGCCTCAATGCCATGGGCGATGCCACGGCTGCAACAGGAAAATTCGTGGAGTCTGTCGAAAAAGCAGCTGAAACACTGTCATCCACAACCGATGACTACGCAAAGAAAAGTGAAGATCTTGGATCATCACTGGAGAAACTTGAACATTCCTACCACAGTACGGCCAAAATAATAAATGAAACGGGAAGCAGCTACAGGGATATGACCGAAGCCCTTACCCAGATAGAAGGTAGCAGCAAGTCGTACCAGGACCAGCTGGAAACAGTAAATAAAAACCTCTCAGCCCTCAATGCAGTGTATGAACTGCAGCTTAAAGGCGCAAATGAACAGGTCAGGGATGCCGAAGAAATGATGAAGGGCGTGCAAACTATGTTAAGCGACCTGAGAAGCTCTGCCGATGAAGCTTCAAAATACCGTACCGAAATAAGTAAGCTGAACGAAAACCTGGCTTCACTCAATTCAGTGTATGGAAATATGCTTTCTGCCATGAATATTAAATAAAAAGTAAGCTCCAAAAAAACTAACTCCGGAATATGGCTAAAGGAAAAGAAACACCACGGCAAAAGATGATCGGTATGATGTACCTGATCCTCACGGCTATGCTTGCCCTCAATGTATCAAAAGAAGCCGTGGATGCATTCGCAAAAGTCGAAAAAGGTCTTGAAAAAACTCTCGCCAACTACCAGAAAAAGAATAACGAAATCTATAAGGAGTTTGACCGGGCAGCAGCAGAAAACGAAGCAAAGGCAGGTGAATGGAGGAGAAAGGCTTACGAGGTTAAGCAAAGAGCCGATGAAATATATGAATATGTCCAGGACCTCAAAATTGAAATCATAACCAAGGCAGACGGTGCAGATACTGAAGGACTGGTTGGACGGCGTGTCGTTATCGACTCGGTGAAAAAATACGATGAAAACAACGTACCCTCAGAAGTGCTCATAGGTGCCAATCATGATCAGAAAGCTTATGCCCTGCGTGCCCTGATCGATGAATACAGAACATGGCTCATCGATGATATAATACATGGTGAAAATATCTCGGTTGAACAATCAATAATGGAAACCCTCAGCACTGAACCCGGACAGGCACCCGATGGATCAATGGAAAACTGGGAGGAAAATACCCTTGCCGAACTGCCCCTGATAGCTGCCATAGTGATGCTCTCAAAGATACAGGTGGATATACGAAACTCCGAAACAGACGTCATAATGTTTCTCAATGACCAGATCACGGCAGGCGACTTTAAATTTACCGATATCGAAGCTACCGTGCTGGCCAACTCCAGCTACGTGATGAGGGGAAATACCTACGAAGCCGAAGTGTTTATAGCAGCCTCCGATACAACCAAACAACCCGAAATACTGGTGGGCGACTACCGCGAAACAATGACTGCCGACGGATCAGTGAGCTATGAAATGGTGGGCGACTATACAAAACTCGAAGTAAATGAGAGGGGAAGGGGCATTTACAGATCAACAGCATCATCAATAGGCCTTAAATCATACCGCGGACTGATCAAACTGCAGGCTCCGGACGGCTCTGAAGTGGCTTACCCCTTCGAAGAATCATATAACGTGGGTGCACCTAATGTCATAGTGTCACCAACAGCAATGAACGTACTCTACGTTGGTATAGATAACCCCATAGACATATCCGTGCCGGGTTATGCCTCCAACCTTATACAGGCTTCCATGAGCAATGGTACAATAAGAAGGGGACGTGTTGAAGGCTACCGTGGTGAATGGGCTGCCAGGCCACAAAATATAGGGCAGACAGCATCAATAAATGTAAGCGTGAACGTAGAGGGCGAAAGAATGTCCTTCCCTCCCTATGAGTTCAGGGTGCAGAGAATACCCGACCCCGTAGCCAGATTTGCAGGTATGTCAGAAGGAACAGTAGATAAAAACGTTGCCCTTGCACAACCGGGCGTATTTGCCGTGCTCGAAAACTTCCTCTTCGACCTTGAATACAGGGTAACACAGTTCACCGTCTCAGTACAGCAGAGAGGCTTCGACAGGAGCGAAACATCCAACAGCGCACGACTGACACAGGAACAAAGAGCACTTATTGAATCTCTTAACAGGGGACAGAAACTTTCGATTATTAATATCAGGGCTGTTGCACCCGATGAGTCGACAAGAAGACTGCCGCCAATTATATTAACGATAAATTAAAAACAGCATAGGATCATGAAAAGAATACTTCTTCTCGGATTAATCGTTTTGCTCTTCTCATCAGCCGGATTCAGCCAGTCATTTGGTGATATCTACGATAAAGCAATCGATAACAGCGAGGCAATACCTTATCCCTTCCTCAGAGAGGCCGATGTACCATGGTCAAAACGTATATGGAGACTGATTGACATGAGGGAAAAAATGAACCATACACTCTATTACCCTCTGACAGAAAGACCTGATGGAAGAAAAAACCTTATCAGTATAATTCTCGGTGAAGTAAAGGCAGGAAACCTTAATGCCTACGACCCCGAAGCAATGAATGTAAGCGTTACTTATTCCGATATTGAATCAATTATGGGAGGAGGGATCGATACAGTCCAGATACCCGACATGCAGGGTGTGATGAGGGATACCGTGATCTATTATGAACCCGACCCCGCTGATGTAAAACAACTCATGATACTCGAAGAATGGTATTTCGACAAGAAACATTCAACCATGGAGGTAAGAATCATCGGCATGAGCCCCATAAGGGTCTTCTTTGACCCGCAGCTCGACAGGATTTCACGCGTACAGCTCTTCTGGATCAAATATGAAGACTTCCGGGATACCTTCGCAAAACATGAAGCCTTCAACAGGTTTAATGACGCACAGAGAATATCCTTCGACGACCTCTTCCTGCAACGGCGATTCTCAGGCACTGTGTATGCCCAATCAAATGTGTACGACGACAGGCTCATAAACCAGTATAAGGTGGGTAAGTCAGCACTCTATGAAGCAGAGAGAATAGAGGAAGAATTGCGTGTGTTCGAACACGATCTCTGGGAATACTAGTACCACACATACGACATACAACAAAAGGCTGGCGGTTTACGTCAGCTTTTTTTTATAATAAATCATCCCCCATCCTGTCGCTTATGTCTTCTATATACTTCTTAATATCCTGCTCCTCCTTGCGCTCCACGATAAGCAAGACATCTCCGGAATCCACAATGATATAATCCTTCAGCCCCTGGACTACCGCAATCTTACCTTCAGGGAGCTTGATAATGCTGTCTTTGACACCGTAACTGAAAACCGATTCCAGGGTACCCGAATTACCGTCGCGATCCCGGTGGTTATGCTCACCCAGTGAACTCCAGGTACCAAGGTCAGACCATCCGAAATTTGAACATCTTACATATACATTATCAGCCTTTTCCATTATGCCGTAATCTATGGATATGCTCAGACATTCTGAATATATTCTTGTCACTGCATCCTCCTCCTCTTCAGTGCCCAGCTGATCCTTATACAGATCAAATGTTGAATACATGTCATGCAGGTGCACTTCAAAGGCTGAAATAATAGTACTGGCCCTCCACAAAAATATGCCGGAGTTCCAGTAAAAATCGCCACTCCTGAGGAAGATCTCGGCCAGCTCACGCTTGGGCTTTTCCGTGAAGGTTTTAACCTTCATGAGGTTTTTATATGCTTCAACAGGCTTCTTTATGTTGGCCTGTATATACCCGTAACCTGTTTCCGGCCTGTCGGGTTTCATGCCCAGTGTAAGAAGGACATCATCACCACTTATAAATTCAAAACATTCATTGATAACCTTTTGAAATTCTTTCCTTTGCTTGATAAGATGGTCGGCAGGACTCACAAGCATAAGGGCATCAGGATCCCTCTTCAATATCCTGAATGCGGCATAGGCCACACATGGAGCGGTGTTCCTCCGCATCGGCTCGGTGAGAATATTTTCCACGGGTATGTCAACCTGCTCCTTAACAAGGTCGCGGTAGCTTTCATTCGTTACTATTATGATATTCTCCCTGGGACATAAGCCCTCAAAACGGTTAACCGTATCCTGTAATAAAGTTGTGCCGGTGCCCAGTATGTCGAGAAATTGCTTGGGTTTAACATCACGGCTCAGGGGCCAGAAACGGGTACCCGCACCCCCGGCCATAATAACTATATACCTGTTTTTCATATTATTATGTAGGTTTGTTCTGTCTGAAACAAAGATACTAAATAAGGTACTTATAACAAGATCAAATGCCTATTTATTATAGAATCCCGGAATAATCCGGCATGCCACTATTCCAATATTGCAGCAGGGCATTATTACAGCATTCCATTATCCTCTCTTTTTTGTACATTTACTGTCAAATGCAATATATGGTGACTCACATTATAGAATCCATAGGGCTCTATTTCATTTTTCTTGGCAAATCCTTCAAAAAGCCCGAGAAACACGGTGTTTATTACCGCCAGACAATGAAAGAACTTATTAACCTGGGTGTAAACTCAATAGGCATAGTGATAGTGATATCTGTCTTTATGGGTGCCGCAATAACACTTCAGACAGCATATAATACAGATAATCCCATCTATCCGCGCTATCTTATCGGCCTGGGATGCCGCGATTCAATAATTCTTGAATTCGCATCAACCATGGTAGCACTCATACTTGCAGGAAAGGTGGGCTCGCATATAGCCTCTGAGATAGGCACCATGAGGATTACCGAACAGATTGACGCACTCGATATAATGGGAGTCAATACAATTTCCTACCTTATACTCCCAAAAATCGTTGCAACCCTTATCTTCTTCCCCTTCCTTACCCTTATCAGCATAACTTTCGGCATTTTTGGCGGATATCTTTCAGCCGTCACCACGGGTGTGGTATCTTCCAGTGATTTTATATATGGTTTACAATATGCCTTTGTACCTTATTATATTACCTATTCACTTATAAAAACCGTGGTTTTCGCCTTTATTATAAGCTCCGTCTCGGGCTTCCAGGGGTTCTATGTCTCGGGAGGCTCCCTCGACGTGGGTAAGGCAAGCACCCGCTCAGTGGTTTACAGCTGCATACTAATACTATTGTTTAACCTTGTCCTAACCCAAATGTTGCTGTCATGATAAGGATAATAAATGCCACGAAGGCCTTCAATGACAATATAGTGCTTGACAATGTTTCGATTAATTTCGATGCAGGCAAGACCAACCTCGTTATCGGCCGCAGCGGATCAGGAAAAACAGTGCTGCTGAAAACAATTGTCGGCCTCCTGGAACTCGACAAGGGTGAAATATGGTATGATAAGACTCGTTTCGATAACCTCGATTTTAAAAGCAGGAAAACCATTCGCCGTGAAATAGGTATGCTCTTCCAGGGCAGTGCCCTCTTCGATTCAATGACGGTGGAAGAAAATGTAATGTTCAAGCTTGATATGTTCACAAATATGAGCCGGGCCGAAAAGAAGAAGCGTGTCGATTACTGCCTTGACCGGGTAAATATTATGGAAGCCAATAGTTTACTCCCTTCTGAACTGTCGGGGGGCATGCGTAAACGAGTTGCCATAGCCAGGGCCATAGTCCTCAACCCCGGCTATCTGTTTTGCGATGAACCAAATTCAGGCCTGGATCCTGAAACCGCAATCCTGATAGATAAGCTTATAAAAGATATCACCGATGAGTTTAAAATGACCACAATAGTGAATACCCACGATATGAATTCCGTGATGGAGATAGGTGAAAAAGTGATTTTTATTTCCGGGGGACGCAAACAATGGGAAGGGACTAACATGGAAATACTTAAATCCGGCTGTAAGCCCCTGAACGATTTTATCTTTGCGAGTGAACTGACAAAACAGTTAAAACACTAATCTTCATCGTCAACCTCCTCATAATCAATATACTCGCCCATATCATCGGGAAATCCCTTCTTTCCGCCTGCATTTTTTATATTGCTGTCATCATCCCTCCCCTTCTTTTTGCCACCGGAGAGAAAACGCCCTATCATATTAACTATGAGATATATCAATATCCCTATTAAAATTATTCTAAGCCACACCTTTCCTCCTATTCTGCTAACATTGGTTTATCAATCCTGTTTAAGACTGCCCTGCCAAACATCAGGTTAAATCCGAAACGCATATTTATATAATCAAGCCTCTGCGGCAAAACGAAACGATCATTTCCACCATCACCGGTAAACTCAAGCCATGCTACCGGGATCTGGTCAATGACTGCATAGAACTGAACCGGGCCGCCCCTCACCCCAAAACCAAAGCCGAAATTATTGTAAGTCCTGTTGGTCATGGTATAACTGATGCTGGTCGACAACACATCCCCGGCAAAAAGGCTTGCCGAGAGGGTAAGCGATTCTCTCACTCCCATTCCTATCGTTGTGCGCGAAAGGAGTCCGAGCGACAGGAAATCGACAGGCTTGTATGAGGCTGCAAGGTAGACCTTTGTGGGCAGCCACGTTGTATGGGCCTGGTCACCGGCAACAAAATCGAAGGTCTGCAGCAGGGAATCACCAAATTCCTCTATTATCTCACCAATATCTTTGTCGCCAATTATTCCTTCCGTTATGTCAATACCTTCAAAGGTAAACTCATTGGATGCCGTGTAATTATAGGTTTCCTTCCCCCACCTGATAAAGCCCAGGTCGATAATACTTGCCGATAGTTTAAGGTTTTCCATAAGGCTGTATTCAGCTCCCAGGTCCAGGCCCAGGCCGGTATTTCTGAAACTTGGCACCACATCACCGAAGGCAAAGTCTTCCCTGAAGTCGATATCAGCAATAAAACCCTCTGCATTAAGTGAGTCATCAAATGGACCGTTCAGCTTCAGAGCCAAATCAGCATCAACCACATGGGAATAGTCTTCATTAACCTGTATTTCCAGATCATTTGCCACCAGCGAAGCACCCAGGGCTCCCTGCATTATTTTCAGCCGGCCGCCAACACGTAAACGATCAGTGATATTCCTTGACAGCCCGATGTAGGTTTCAAGGTAGGCCTGGGCCTGAAAGCCTGTCCCTGAAAGACTGGCAGTAGAGCCGACAAAATCCTCGTTGCCCTCAAGGGCCAGGGTGAACAGGTCTGCAGGCAGCCTTGCGCTCGCCGAACTTTTGAGTGCCAGCCCCACCTCAAGCCACCATACATCAGCCACAGTGAGGCCAAGGTTTAAAATTGGTACATCTAGCCCGGTCGACACAAAACCCTTCCGGCCAATACTCCTGAAAAAACTATCCCTGTCATAATCGGGGTGCAGAATGGTCATTACCGAATCGGTCCCGGGCATGGGCTGTAAAAACCTGCTAAGGTCGAACAGGTTATTACTCATTCCGAAATAAGCCCCCGAAAGTAAGGGCAGGCCAATGTATAAATTGGCATCAGGCCTGTAGGCAGGATTCATCTGTGCCGATTGGGGTATATTAAGAAAATATTGTGTCTGTATATGCTGGGCAAAGGCACCCGATCCCACAAGAAGGATCATAATCGTCAAACCCTTCGCTTTTATTCTCTTCTTCATAACTATTCTTCTTCAGAGTTAAAATTAAGGTTAATACCTGCCTTTAATTTTATGACAGCGGCAAACACCAGATTATAATCGGAATATATTTTCACATCCCTGCTTCCATCATCGGTGGTATTGAGAGTGAAGGTGAGTATTATCCGGTCAGCATCCTCTGTTTCACCAATAAAATCTGATGTCACCTCCACTTCCACCGTTGTTATGCTGGGACCCGTGACTTTCCCGCTGGCATCAACGGGTGCTGCCTGTATCAATTCGCCGGTGTTTATTGTTTCAAGCACTGTCATTGTGTTTGAGTCATATAATTCTATTGTAACCGATGCATCCAGGGGGAAGCCATTCTCAACATAAAGGTCAAATTTCATTTCTTCCAGCATTTCAAGAGGATTCTCTTCTTCCGGATCATCACTCCTCAGGAAGTTTTCAGTGGTATCCGAAAGCTGGAGGTTATTTATTCTCAGGTCCATCGGTATAACCGCCTCCATACTTGCAATGAACCTGCTGTCGCCAAAAATAATATTATCCGTCCCTGTTTCACCCTCCGGGTTTATTGACGCCGAAGCCAGAAATTCAATCTTGTAGGGTAACATCGATATCAGTTCAGGCAGGTTGGAATTGCTTTTGTCTATTGTGAAAGATGAGTTCACATCCCTGTCATCTATGGAGGTGGGAAAGTCCAGGTCGACGGGATCCCTGTCAAGAGAGATCTCCCCCTCATCATCCATACCTTTCACTTCGGCATCTATCCTCATTGGCAGGCCAAATGAATTATCGTAATTCATTGTTATGGAGGGACTGGCAAGGAATATTGACCCGCTGAGCTTTGAAAATAACTCTTCCATTCCAAGGTCAAGGGTATCCTTTCCTGATTCTTCGGCAAGGTAACCAAAATAGCCTGTGGCATAATCGAAGTCCGGTTCTTCCACTTCAAGGAAGAGCCTTACACTGTCCGACGGTGCATAGCTGCCGGGAGGTGATAATACGGTGATTGTCCATTCAACGGGTACCCGGTTATAGGGAAATTCCGGGTCAATGTCAAAACTGGCCAGTGAACCCGACAGGTCGGCAGAGCCGTTAACCGTTGACCCGGCAGCTACGGTCTCTGACAGGGTGAAGGGGACCGTTCCGTTTACAACGGCTGGCACCTCCAGGTCAACTATTACGTCGAAGGAACACCAGGATCTGAGGCTGTAATTAATCAGCCCCGATGAAATCATCATCTTCTTGATTTTAATATCATCTTCCGGTTCAAATACAAGGGTATCACTTCCGTCAGGTTCCAGGTTGGCGGTAACAAGCATTGTATTCTCAAAACTTGTTACCGTGAAGGGTGTGTAGAAATCGTCCAGCCTGTATTCGAATATTGAATCTTCCCGGAAAACCAGCTTAACCAGCTTATTCTCATCGAAGACCACCGTGTCATTTGGCTCAACAAGATCGGCCAGGCTGAGCTCACCTTTTACGGCTCTCAAAACCCATGTGGGGTTCAGTGCCACCTCTCCCGATAGCTTATCCATATCATAGGTCTCCTTGATACAGGATGGCATAATGAGGAAAAGCAGCAGGATAATAAGTACTGTTTTGTTTTTCATGTGCCCTTATTTTTACCGTGTTATTTCATAATTATATAAAAAGCTGTCGCTTCCTCCGCTTATGAGGTTAAAGGTGCTTCCCCTGTTAAGTTTACCAATGGAGAAAGGACTTGTTCCTTTGAGAGGAAAGCCTTTCAGGTTCTTTCCCCTGTCATCGATCAGGTAAATATTGTCAGCCCCCGCATCAGTAAATCCGATCTTCCTGTCATTTGAAGAAAATTCCAGCCCGTAAGGACCAATAATATTATCCGAACTGAGAGTTATTTTAAACATCCTGGACCTGTCGTCGTCAAAGGCTGACAGGGTATTGCCGTCAATAAATATATATTCACCCATCCCGTCTGCATCAAGATCAAAATATTCAAAAACAGGATCTTCAGAGAAATCACTCACCTTATAGGTCTGTACCTCACCGTTAAAGTTCACCATTTTGATTGAGCCATCAACTGACGCGAGAATCATCCTGGGGCTGGTGCCCGCAGTCAGCCTGAGCATGGAACGGTCTGACCTCGACACCTGTTCTTTCATTTCAACCCTCACATTACCCCTCCTGTCAAGTATATACATATTGTCCTCATCATTCACCACAAGGTAATCCTTGCCTGAAACCCTGAAGAATTCAACTTCGTTGCTCACACTTGTGGCAGTCCTGAACTGGTTCCAGCCCCTCACCGTGTTGCCTGATTTATCATAGGCATAGATCTTCCTGTCGGCCCCGCAGATAAACAGGCGATAATCCATATTGCTTTCGTAATCAAACAGTGCCAGCCCGTTTGTGGCAGGCGATCGTAACTGTACAGGGTACCTTTCCACATTATTGCCGTTACGATCGATCAGGTGAAGGTAATTTTTTGATGCAAAAAGTATCTGGAACTTACCGTTCCTGTAGTAATCTACCATATAGGCATTCCCCATAATAGCTTCACTTACAGGCCTCTTCCATAATATTCTCCCGGCTGAATTGATAAGATAGAGGTTATTCTTTAGATCCTGTATGAAGATCTCGCTTCCCCCGGTGTAATGATTGGTAAAAAAGAGTGGCTTGGAACCGGCAATGGTATCCAGCAGGCTTTCCCAGACTGCCTTGGCTTCTTCTCTCACCTCGGGTTTATACATTACAGAAAGGGTATTATAAAGCATGTCATTGCTTGATACAAACTGGTAGCCTATAGCCTGTAGCTTGCGTAATGATTCTGAATTTCTCATCAGTCCGTCCACTATCCCTTCTTTAACGACCCCTTCCAGCAAAGGTATAATCCCCGAGGGCGCACAGTAAAAGTAATAGCCTGCCTTACTGGGCAGTGTACTTTCAAATTCCCTGTATGAAAGATCATTTGCAAGGGTCCTGCTAAGAAGATTATCATAAATAAATTTGGAAAGTGTTTCACGGGCACTGCCCAGTACCAGGACGTCATCATAAAAACTTGCATAAACCGGCTTCAGGTATTTACCGAAATCCCCTGCCAGCTCAAAGGCCAGGTTCTCGCCGGGCAGCCTGTATATCCTGTATTCCGTTTCCGCATCAGGCTTATAAGCAATAATAAACCTGTCTGATGAAAGACCCTCTCTCCGGTAATACTGTTCCAGTTCAGCTGCAAAGGCCTCTTCGGTGGCATTGCTGCCCCTGAGATCAAAAAGCATCAGCTTATTCATTTCCTTATCCTGGCCCTTAATGCCAAGGTAAACCCTTGCCATTTCACCTGTAAACTGGGCTTTCAGAATATCAGAAATGTACCTGGTTTCCCCGGGCGTACTGACCGATTGCTTCCCGACAGGCTTTGTTATTATCTCAAACATGGCCGCGCTGGCCGGTATATACCTGTAGATATCGTATGATCCGGGTTCCTGAAACCTGTAGTTATAAAGTATATGGCTGGTATCGCGTGTTTCTATATACCCGCTCATTACGAAGCCGGTATTGTTCAGGTAAAGATCAGTTTCAAGGCATGAAGCCAGGTCAGGCAGCCTGGACGCCGGCCCTTCATTCATACTCCCGGTGAGAAGTGAAATAAATTTAGCCACATTGTCAAACAGGATGTAGACCTTGTTTTCGTTCTTGCCGGCTGCTTCTGCTACAGGCATGAATCCAGGCAGGTCCCTGATATCCCTTTCCTGTTCAACCTGTCTTATGCCGGCTTCAACAAGAAGGCCCGAAGGACTGATTATTATTACGCCCTTAACCATGGTCAGATATAATGATGCTTCACCTGTTACTTCCCTCAGCACCTCGTAAACATTGCTTCCCTGGTACTCCTTCTGTGTATAGCCAAAGCCCGGTATTTCGTCCAGTATTGCCCTGAGGTGTTTATCACGTATCTCCGGGCTTGCTGCAAATGAAAATAAGGGAGTCAGCCTGTTCTTGCCCAGCAGATGAATCGATATAAGTACAGGATTATTCCCCGCAAGCTGGCCGTACTCTCTCTTGTGTGTCAGTGAATCAACAAGATCGATGGCACCGGTGAAACCCTGTAACTCCGGTATTTCAGACATACCGTCTATCATCTCATTGTCGGCAGCGAGCGACTCAAAAAGGCCGGGCATATCAACGGCTTCAATAATTATTCCTGCATCAAGGGGAATGCTCCCGTAGGGACTGGCAATATATGCCCTCTTCTTCTCCTGCAGGAAATATGCCAGGGCCCCCATGCCGGCAAAAAGTACTGCTATTATTATTATTGTCCAGGTTCTTGACACTCCTGTATCTTTTTTCATAGATATTAACGTTTTCAAAAGTAATAAATTATTAAGGAATATACACTCTCACCACAAAGACACTCCGGGGCCCGCTTATCTTTTGCCTCTCTTCTCTGTCTGGCTCCTCGCTAGATTTGCCCACCGGGCAAATCATTTACGCTCGGCCCGGTTTGTCGTTTGTCGTTTGTCTTTTATCTTTGCTTAAAAACTTAAATCATGAAACAAGCTTTTTCCATCCCTGCATCCCTTACCCTGGCCTTTATGATACTGCATTCATGCTCCGGCGACAGGGAGGCTAAGCCTCTTTCCGCAGACACATCTCTCACCCGTGGTCCTGAAAAAGGCTCACTGGTAATAGTGGGTGGCGCAATGCGGGATACAGCTATTATTGATCGCTTTATTGAACTTGCGGGAGGGCCGGATGCTCCCATAGTTGTTATCCCCACCGCATCGGGAGCATCCGGGATCAATAATGAAAGAACAATACGTTTTCTTACTGAACGCGGGGCAAGCGATGTTACGGTGTTACATACCTACGACTCCCTGGAGGCAGACACCCCGGGATTCACGGAGCCCATAAAAAGGGCCATGGGACTCTGGTTTACCGGTGGCAGGCAATGGCGTATTGTGGATGCCTACGGGGGCACGGCCACAGAGGAAGAGATAAGAAAGATACTTGAGCGGGGAGGGGTTATCGGAGGATCATCAGCCGGTGCAACAATACAGGGAAGCTATCTTGCGAGGGGAGATACAAAGACAAATACAATTATGATGGGCGACCATGAAAGAGGCTTCAGCTACCTCAGTGCCTCGGCTATCGATCAGCACCTGCTGGTGCGCAACCGTCAGCATGATCTCGTGGAAGTGATAGAAGCTCACCCCCACCTGCTGGGCATTGGCCTTGATGAAAATACAGCAATTATAGTCCGGGGTGATGAATTTGAAGTAATGGGCGAAAGTTTCGTGGCTGTTTACGACCATTTTCTCTGGGCAAAAGATGATGCTGGTGAACCGGCCCTTGCCAACGGAGGTAAATTTTTCCTTCTCAGGGAAGGCGACAGGTATAATGTACACGAGCGAAGGGTAACACAATGGTCAGGTGGCAGCAACCGTGACATATTTGCAGTACCCGACTCGGCCCTTGTGTCAGTGAAATAATGGAATCTTAAGCCTGAATGACAGCCGTCACCCGGATACTATGACGCAAATTAACCTTTGCTATGAGCAAGATCACTGTTTATCCTTGGCTCTTAACTTTTATACTGGTACATTTATAAAAGGAAAACCGCCTGCTTTTTTTGCAGGTAAAATGATGAAAGGCGGTCAATGGTTCTTTACAAAGAGTTAGGTTTATTTCTACATGGATTCATTTTCATTTCCATTTGCAATTCCATTCGACAGTCTGGTTGTTAGGGTTTGCGACCGCCTTTCTTTTTAAAATACGGCAAATAGCATTTTGGCACGCTATTTGTCTTTTATTTTATACACAGGCAATCTCCAATATATACCTCGAAAAGAAAGGGCAGCCAGGTAAACAGGATCTTACCTGGCTTTTACTTTTTGGGCTTTCTCTGAATATCATGATCCTTATAATCCATAAACTTTAAAATACAGAATTTCGAATGATGAATTATGAATTATGAATTATGAAGTTTTTGAAAACTATTGGAACAGGAAATTTCAAAGTCAGAGATATTACTTAAAGCAATAATTTTTTAAAATGGCCTGTAACCAATGATTTCCCTGACATCCCTGATAGTCTTCGCTGCGCTCTCCCTGGCTTTCTCCGCTCCTTCCCTGACAACCCTTGCCAGGTACTCCCTGTCTGCCATAACCTCCTTTATCCTTTCGCGTATGGGAGCGGTGAAATTATTTATATCCTCTGCCAGCTGTTTTTTCATGTCACCGTAGCGTATCTCACACCTGGCATGCTTCTCCCTGAAAGCTTCCACGCTTGAAGGATCCGACATCACCTCCATCAGGGTGAACAGGTTTTGTACCGGCTCCGATGGCTGCTGGTTTGGTTTCTCGGGACCGGTATCGGTAACCGCCTTCATAACCTTCCTGCGTATTGTCTTTTCGTCATCAACGAGAAAAATGCCGTTGCCTTCGCTCTTACCCATCTTCCCGCTGCCATCCAGTCCGGGAATTTTTATCAGTTTCTCACCGAAATTATAGGCATCGGGTTCGGGAAAATAATCAACATTATACATAGTATTAAAACGGCGGGCAAATTTGCGTGTCATTTCAAGGTGCTGCTCCTGGTCCTTGCCTACGGGTACCTTGTTGGCCCTGTGTATAATAATATCGGCTGCCATAAGTACAGGATAGGTGAGCAATCCGGCATTCACATTGTCAGGCTGCTTCCTTACCTTCTCCTTGAATGAAGCCGTACGCTCAAGCTCACCGACATAGGCATTCATATTAAGCAAGAGGTATAGTTCACATACCTCGGGAAGGTCACTCTGGATATACAGTGTGGCCACCTCCGGATCAATACCGCAGGCAAGGTATTCTGCCATAACCTGCATGATGTTCAGATGCAGGTTTTCCGGGTGGGGGTGAGTGGTAAGGGAATGGTAGTCGGCAATAAAGAAAAAACACCGGTTCTCATACTGCATCTTAACAGCATTGCGCACCATGCCGAAATAATTACCCAGGTGCAGGTTACCCGTTGACCTGATTCCGCTTACTACCGTATCCATCTGTTTTAATTTAAATTCCATCGCAAACCTACTTTATTTTTAATAAATTACCAATATAAGATTCCCCGCCCTTTTAGCTTTTACTATCTTTGCAAAAATCAGCATGCTTATGGAATCGACACGACAGAAGAAAGTATCCAGGCTACTGCAGAAAGAACTGGCTGAGATACTGAGGCAAAAAACAACGGAGCTGGCAAGGGGAAAAATGATAACCGTAACAACTGTGAGGGTAAGCCCCGACCTTGGCCTGGCCAAAATCTACCTCAGCATCTTTCCATCAGACAAAAGTGAGGAGATACTCGAAAACATTACCGATAATACGCCCCGGATACGTAACGAACTGGGATCAAAGGTGCGCAAGCAGCTTAGGATCATCCCCGAAATAGCCTTCTATCTCGACGACAGCCTCGATTATATCGATAATATTGACAAGCTCCTGGACAAAGACTAAGATCAGTGTAATGAGATATGACCCGGTAAAAAGCCGTATTGGGAAAATGGTCAGCAGATCAGTGTGGCTGAGAAAAATGTTTTATGCCCTGCTCGACAGCCTCCTTCTCCGCACATGGCATGTTAAAAAAGCTGTAAGGCAATTCGCGGCAGAAAAGCCGGATGCTGAAAATATACTTGATGCCGGCTCCGGATTCGGACAGTATTCCTGGTGGATGGCCGGATTAAATAAAAACTGGAACATAGTGGGCCTTGATATCAAGGAGGAACAAATAAATGACTGCAACTGGTTTATAAGCAAGACCCGGGCTGCTGGCAGGGTGTCATTCCGTCTTGCTGACCTTACCTCCTTTGCTGAAAATGAAAAATATGACCTCATCCTCACTGTTGACGTGATGGAACATATTGATGACGACAATACCGTCTTCGGTAATTTTTTCAGTGCCCTGCAAAATAATGGCTGGCTGATAATATCAACACCCTCCGATAAGGGAGGATCTGATGTTCACAATGAAGATGACCATTCATTTATAGAGGAACATGTCAGGGACGGCTATGGCATGGAAGAAATAAGGGAAAAATTGCAGTCGGCCGGCTTCAACAGCATAATGAGTCGATATACCTACGGCACACCGGGTAAATTATCATGGACCCTGTCAATGAAATACCCGGTTATCATGCTTAACTTCTCATTGATCCTCGCCCTTATACTTCCATTTTATTATATCCTGGTAATGCCCCTTGCCCTTATACTTAATTATTCTGACCTTCGTTTAAAACACAGGGAAGGAACGGGCCTGCTCCTTATTGCAAAAAAACAGAACAATTGAGACTGTCGCTTTACATAGCAAAAAGATATTTGTTCGCGAAAAAATCGCGTAATGCCATAAATGTTATATCAGGTATCTCGGCAGCGGGAGTGACCGTGGGCACCATGGTCCTCATTATCGTGCTGTCGGTCTTTAATGGCCTTGAAGATATGGTTAATACCCTTTTTTCAACCTTCGACCCCGACCTCGAAGTAAGGATAAATGAAGGCAAGGTATTCACTCCCGGGGCTGCTCAGATGAAAGCACTCGAAGAAATGGAGGGTATCGCCGATTATGCACCCGTACTCGAAGAAAATGCCTTGCTCCGCTATGATGAGAGGCAGTATATTGCCACCGTAAAAGGCGTCCCTGAAAATTATCCCGGTATAACCGGACTCGACAGTGTGATGTGGGACGGGCAGTTTCTCCTCAGGGAAAAAAACGGGAGACCCTTTGTTGTGGTAGGGCTGGGAGTGGCCAATAACCTGGGGATAGGACTTAATTTTATCACCCCGCTGATCATCTATGTGCCCGAAAGACTGGGCAGGGTATCCAATCCTGCCAATGCCTTTGTGAGGTATGTAATATTCCCCTCCGGCATTTTCTCCGTTGAGCAGGAATACGATTCGCAGTATATCTATGTCCCTATCGAAGTAATGAGGGAATTGCTGATGTACAAAGATGAAGTGTCATCCCTTGAAATAAAATTTACCGAAGGAACAAAGTCGGAAGATGTGCAGGCCGATGTTGAAGACCTCTTCGGCCCCGGTTTTACTGTGAAAAATAAATACCAGCAACAGGAGATTTTTTACAAAGTGATGAAATCTGAAAAGCTGGCTATATTCTTTATCCTTACTTTCATACTGATAATAGCCTCCTTCAATATCATCGGCTCACTAACCATGCTTATCATTGAAAAGGAAAGAGATATTGTCGTACTGCGCAACCTGGGGGCTGACAATAAACTTATCAAAAAAATATTCATCTTCGAAGGATGGCTTATATCCGCCATTGGTACCGTCACAGGTCTTGGGCTGGGCTTCCTGGTATGCTGGCTGCAGCAGGAATTCGGTTTTGTGAAACTCCAGGGCGATACATTGATAATAGATGCTTACCCGGTGGCAATGAACCCGGTGGATTTTATCGTTGTGCTTGGAACAGTCCTCCTGATAGGATATCTTGCAGCCTGGTATCCCGCCCGGTATATGTCAAAAAAATTCCTCAGGAATGAAAAAAATAAATAACCATATTGTACTCATCCTGATCCTCCTCCTGATTGCGGTGCCCTCATGCAATAAGACCACTAAATCAGGGATCCCAAAATCAGAAGTAATACCGGAAGGTGAAATGGTTGAAATACTGAGCGACCTCTATCTTGCCGACGGCCTCCTTAATTATCCGCCCATAAGGACTGATTTTTCCAAAAAAGATTCAATAGAGAACTATGTTGACGTTATCCGTAAGCACGGCTATACCAAGGAAAAAGTGGATAAAAGCATTAAATACTACTTCATTGACAAACCCAAAAAATACGCTTCCATTTACGACAGGGTAATAGAAAAACTTTCAGGCATGGAAGCCGATGTGATACAGCAGCTTTCACAGGAAGCCAACCTTAACCGAAACCTGTGGAACGGGGAAAGGACCTACAGCCTGCCTGATGTGGGTGTGAGTAACCCCATTGAATTCAGCGTCGAAACTGTTGGCATGGGTGAATATGAACTCAAAGCCAGGATAACCCTCTACGAAGATGACCAGAGCATTGATCCCCGCATAGATGTCTGGTTCTGGTACGATGACGGGACGGAAGAAGGAATGAAAATACCCTGGGATAAGTATGAACTTGCCAAAACCGGCCGGCCTGTAACGGTGACCCTGCAAAAAGCACTTACCGATCCGAAGGTTACTCATATTAAGGGCAGACTCCTTAACCATACCGAACAGCCGGGGCACTGGGAAAAACATGTCATGGTGTCAAACATTACAATAAACAGGAATGTTGAAACAATCGATATTCAGGGACCGGGATGAGAAGACTTTCTGCACAATATATAATTACAGGCACAGGCGACATACTTAAGAGAGGCATTATTGCTACTGACACGGAAGGCCGTATAACAGAAATTACGGATACGGGTGGCAGGCCGGTTGAATTATCAAAAACTGAATTCTATAATGGCATCCTAGTACCCGGCTTTGTAAACTGTCATTGCCATATTGAACTGTCGGGCCTGCACAAAAAGGCTGGCGAACATATGGGTCTGGGCGAATTTATCAGGAAAGTCAGGGAGACAAGGACCCGGGAAAGGAAGGATGAGCTGAAGAGTATTGCCGAAGCCGATAAAATGATGTTTAAAAGTGGGATCTCAGCCTGTGGCGATGTGTGCAACACCGGTATAAGCTTTGAAATAAAGGAGGGCAGCCCTGTAAAATATATAAACTTCCTGGAAGTCTTTGGCATCGATCCCCGTAAAGCCGGTAAAAGGATAAGCGAGGTAAAGGCACTCAAAAAGGAGGCCGGCAGGTTTTCTGCGGATTCCTGGATAGTACCCCACTCTTTCTATTCAATGTCGGCCACATTGCTGGCTATGGTCAAAGAAGTGTCATCGGACAACGAGCTGAATACAGTGCATTTCATGGAGTCGGAACAGGAAACAAGCCTTTTGAAAGATGCCGGTGGCGGACTGATGGAATCATACGGCGCAATGGGCATAAGCCCCGGCATGCTTTACGACCGCGTGCCGGATCATATCACGGGAATAATGGACTATATCAGCCCGGCAGGTAATCTTATCCTCGTACACAATACCTTCGCAGGAGAGAAAGAGATAAGGGCAGCAGTGCAACGGGGCAACTGCTTTTTCTGCCTCTGCCCGGGATCAAACCTCTATATTGAAAATGCACTTCCCCCGGTGACTGCCCTAATGAAAATGAAGGCCGACATAGTGATTGGCACCGATAGCCTGGCATCAAATAAAAGCCTTGATATACTCGGGGAAATGAAAATTATCAACAGTAATTTCCCTGACCTGAGCCTTGAAGAAATGGTAGGATGGGCTACCATCAACGGGGCACGGGCCCTTAAAATTGACAGTGATTACGGAAGCATTGAAAAAGGGAAAAAACCGGGGCTGGTCCTTATTGAAAATGCAGACCTCTCCAAGCTCAGACTTACAGAAAAAAGCAGGGCAAGAAGGCTGGTGTAAACCTAGTTCTGCATCCCGGAAATAAAATCTACCGCATCCCTGTCGTCTTTCATCATATGATCATCAAACCATTTTTCAAGGAAGAAATACATGTCATTGCATACCTCCGGGTCACCTTTCTCGTAATCCTCCCTGAATCTCAGGATCCGGTCAATAAAATCCTTATGTGACGACCTGTGACTATCCATTGCCTTATATCCTGTCTTCTTCATATTGATTTCTTCCCTTATCATAAACTGCTCATAATAATAAGTGAGCTGGAAAAAAATATCAGATATGTCGCCTTCTTTTACACCACCGGTAATTATCCTTTTCATCTGGTTTATGATCTCAAGGAATTTTTTAGCCTGCTCATCATACAGGTCATGGTGAAGCTCATACTCTTTTTTCCAGGTATAAGGATCAGGGCTAATTGATCTTTTCATAAGATAAAATTTAGTTTTTATTGCCTGGCAATTCAGTTTGTAAATATACGTCACAATATTGCTAATAAAATGATATTAGTCATTGACAGAAAACAATAATTAATATCTTTTAAAATATACTATTTTTGTATGCCCGGAAAGCCTTCCCAATGAAAAACTATACTACCAGGAATATTCTTGTCTGCCCTCTTTACTGGGGTGCGGGCCACGCAACAAGGGTTCAGGCTGTGGCATATAATCTGAAAAAAAGAGGGCACAGAATTATCATTGCAGCACCTTCTGCCCTTCATTTTACATTTGACAGGCAGGTAGCTGATGAACTTGTAACCCTATGGTCGCCACCGGTAGCCTACCCTCCTTATCTCCCCCTTTATCTGGGTGTTCTTCTCCAGATGCCACTATTGTTTGCAGGCTTTATTTACGACAGGTTCAGACTACCCGGGATAATCCGCAGGTACAACATCAGTCTTGTGATCAGTGATAACCGTTTTGGCCTGTGGAGCCGCCGGGCATACAGTGTATTTATAACACACCAGGTCAGGGTTGCCCTTCCACGGCCCTTTGGCTTTGCTACACCCTTTGTGTCATCTCTGCACAGGTCTGTTGCCGGCAGGTATGACGAATGCTGGATACCCGACCTGCCGGGTGAAGATAATCTGAGCGGTATGCTGTCGCACAACTGTAAGCTTCCCAAAAAAACACGCTATATTGGTATACTGAGCCGCCACGTCATAGAGGCTCCCTCCACCCCTGAAGGCCGTCCCCCCTTCACCCTTGCCCTGCTGTCGGGGCCCGAGCCCCGGCGTACAATACTTGAAGACATAATAAGCTCCCGTAAAGACCTTCTCCCGGGGAGGCTTATAATTGTTGCCGGAAGGCCCGGCGACGAAAAAGAGCCTGCAGATAATGATATACTGAGGTATCCGTGGCTCGACGGAGCCCTCCTTTTCAATCTGATGGCCGAAGCGCAACTCATCATCTGCCGCTCGGGCTACAGCACCATCATGGATCTTTTCAGCATCGGCAAAACCGCCCTCCTGGTACCAACTCCCGGGCAGCCGGAACAGGAAGCTCTTGCCGGCTATCTTTCAGAAAAATATGGTTTTGCCTTCCTGACACAGAAACAGCTGGCAGGGGCCGTGTCTGTACCCGTCAGGAGCAGGGATTTTACCTGGAAGGGAGATAATGAGGGCTTGCTTGATGAGGCCATTGATGACCTGCTCAGAACACTACCATAATGAGCCACATAACAATAAAGCCCAGGGCAAAACCTGCATAAACCTGGGAAGGCTTATGGGAATTAAGGTAAAGCCTTGCGGCCATTACAAGACCCGAACACAGTATGATTACCAGCCATAAGCCCGTCAGGCTGGTATACATCCTGACCGACAGGGCCATAATGGCTGCCAGGAGGCTCCCCAGGCCGGCAGAATGTATCGATATCTTCCACTTAAGGGTTATAAGCAGTATCAGTATGGCCAGTACTGTGGATGCAAGTATAAATGACTTGATCAGATCGGGTATCCGGAATGAATAAAATATTACAGCCGTAACAATATACATCAAAGCGCCTATAGCCATGGGGATGACCCTGTCCGTCCTGGTATTCATGCTGTAAGATGATATGATATTCCTGTATTTTAAAAGTGGCATGAAAGCGACGGGAACAACCGTCATATTAACAAAAGCAAGCAATAAAATAATACCTTTTAAGCTCCCGTAACGCGCTGCCAGCTCATAGGAGAAGAGTGTGGGGGCGTTAAATATTAACAGCAGCCCGTAAATGGGAAGGAAACCCGGGAAAAATATTACTGACAGTACCTGTGACGCCAGCTTAAGAGATTTGTTATCTGATAAATTTATCATTATGCCTCCTTCCTTAACC
Source organism: Bacteroidales bacterium (assembly GCA_032260385.1). GTDB lineage: Bacteria > Bacteroidota > Bacteroidia > Bacteroidales > VadinHA17 > UBA9300. Next base: position 117,989 of record JAVVEL010000005.1, read on the forward strand.
TCGCAACGGGTATGTTCAGTTGCTCACGGTACTTGGCCACCGTGCGCCTGGCAATCTGGTAGCCCTTCGATTGTAATATTTCTGTTAAACTCTCATCCGTCAGGGGTTTTTTCTTGCTCTCATTACTGATACATTCCTGCAGGATGCTTTTTATCTCACGTGTCGACACTTCTTCACCGGAATCAGTCTGCATGCCTTCCGAAAAGAAATACTTGAGGGGGAGTATACCGAAATGTGTCTGTATATACTTGCTGTTGGCCACCCTGGATATTGTTGATATATCAAGCCCCGTGGCGTCAGCTATATCTTTGAGTATCATTGGCCTGAGACTGGTCTCATCCCCCTCTATAAAATATTCAGTCTGGAAATCAAGGATTGCATTCATCGTCAGAAGCAAGGTATTATGCCTCTGCCTCATCGCATCAATAAACCACCTTGCCGAATCAAGTTTTTGTTTAACGAAGGATACCGCTTCCTTCTGTTTTTTGTTTTTTTCCTTGCTGGCCGAATAGGCTTCCAGCATCTCTGCATAGGTCCTGTTAATCCTCAGTTCAGGCAGGTTACGGCTGTTCAGGCTTATCTCCAGGCCTTCCTCAGTATACTCAAGGATAAAATCAGGCACTATATGCTGGTTGTTCTTGCTCATGGGGTCGCTGAAAGAGCTTCCCGGTCTGGGGTTCAGTTTAAGTATTTCATCCAGCGCATCTTTCAGTTCCTCATCACTTAAGCCCAGCCTCGCCTTGATCTTGTCATAATGCTTTCTCGTGAACTCATCAAAATACTTATCAAGAATATGCATGGCATTCTTTACTTCAGGATGCTCCTCGTCCTTCCTTTCCAGCTGCAGGATAAGGCATTCACGGAGGTTCCTGGCTCCAACACCCGCGGGCTCAAGATCCTGCACTATTTCCAGTACCTCCAGGAGTTCCTCCTCTGTTGTCATGATATTCTGTGAAAAGGCCAGATCATCAACAATATTCTCAATGTCCCTGCGCAGGTAACCGTCTTCATCCAGGTTGCCAAGGATATAATCCATAAGCATTTCCTGTTTCTCATTGAGTGATCTCAGTCCTGCCTGTGTGGCCAGCTGTTCACGAAAGGATGTCCCTGCGGAAAAGGGAATCTCCTGTTTTGTGTCCTCACCCTTGCTGTAATTTCTTGATTCAAGCCTGTAATCGGGTATGTCTTCATCATCCAGGTAATCATCCAGGGAGAATTCATCCTGGTCATTATCATTCTGATTGTCATCCTCATCAACAGAGTTCATGTTCTCATCCTCAGCATCGGCCCCTTCCTCCAGTGCAGGATTTTCCTCAATCTCCTTCTTTATCCTCTGCTCCAGCTGCATGGTCGGTATTTCGAGCAGCTTAATCATCTGTATCTGCTGGGGAGACAGTTTCTGCAGGAGCTTCTGTGATAATTTTTGTTTTAACATCTTAAACTCATATAAGTGCTAAAATTCTGCATTCTTCGGTGTCCGAGGGAAGGGGATGACATCCCTTATATTCTTCATGCCGGTAACAAAGAGCATCAGCCTTTCAAAGCCCAGTCCGAAGCCGCTGTGCGGGGCTGTGCCAAACTTACGTGTTTCCATGTACCACCAGAGCTGATCCTCCGGAATATCCAGTTCCTTTATTCTTCCTTCAAGCTTATCATATTCTTCTTCTCTCTGTGATCCTCCTATAATTTCACCTATGAGGGGGAAGAGTACATCCAGGGCCCTGACAGTCTTGCCATCATCATTCTGCTTCATATAGAAAGCCTTGATATCCTTAGGATAGTCAGTCACCATAACGGGCCTTCTGTAATGCTGCTCCACCAGGTACCTCTCATGCTCTGCCTGAAGGTCCCTGCCCCATCCCACAGGAAACTCCCAGTCCCTGCCGGCTTTCGACAGAACATCAATGGCCTCTGTGTATGTTATCCGGACATAATCATTGTCGAGCACAAACTGCAGTCTCTCTACCAGGCCCCTGTCAATCATGCTGTTCAGGAATTCAAGGTCGTCACGGCAATTTTCAAGTGCATATCTGATAAGGTACTTTGTGAATTCCTCCGCCAGGTCCATATTATCATTGATATCATAAAAGGCCATTTCCGGCTCTATCATCCAGAATTCGGCGAGGTGCCTTGGCGTGTTCGAATTTTCTGCCCTGAAAGTAGGGCCGAAAGTATATATCTCACCCAGCGACAGGGCTCCCAGCTCTCCCTCAAGCTGGCCTGATACTGTAAGGTTTGTTTCCTTGCCGAAAAAGTCCTTTGAAAAGTCAACCTTGCCCTCCTTATCCCTTGGCGGATCATCCAGGTCAAAGGTGGTTACCCTGAACATCTCACCGGCACCCTCGGCATCGGAACCCGTTATTATTGGTGTATGGAGGTAATAGAAGCCCTTATCATTGAAATATTTATGGACGGCATAGGCCATTGCGTGCCTTATTCTGAACACTGCCCCGAAGGTATTGGTCCTGAACCGCAGGTGGGCTATCTCGCGGAGGAATTCCATGGAATGACCTTTCTTTTGCAGGGGATAGGTCTCAGGGTCGGCCCCGCCGTAAACCTCAATCTTCCTTGCCTGTATCTCAAGGGTCTGCCCCTTGCCTTCTGACCTCACCAGTCTGCCTTCAACAGCCAGGGAAGCCCCCGTGCTTATCAGCTTAAGCTGGTCCTCGTCAAAGGCCTCCATGTCAACCACCACCTGTATATTGTTTATCGTGGAGCCGTCGTTTATCGCAATAAATGAAACCTGCCTGCTGCCCCTTCTTGTGCGCACCCATCCCTTGACCAGCACATCCCGTCCGGGCTCAGATTCCAGTAAATGCTTAATTTTTTCCCTTACCATAAAATCCTGCTTTTGTCAATTTTAGTAATGACAAAAATAAAAACTAATATTCAATTTAGCATGATTTTTGTAGGAAATTGCCCCTGTCACGGATTCTGGTGTAGCTATCCGCGTCTATCAGCCACCGTAACTTTATAAACTTTATTCTATCAACCTTATCAACTTTATCAACTTTATCAACCTTATCAGCCATACATGAATTGTGCCTTCGATGCAAAGCTTGACATGGGGTTAATGCAGCATACGGGTATTTTGGAGCTGTTGGCAATGATCTGCTGCTCCTGGGCTCCCAGCATATAATCGGCAAGGGTAATATTCTTTGTGGTCATTATAAGGATAAGGTCAGCATCGACACTTTCTGCAAAAGCAATGGTCTGCTGGGCAAGATTACCCTTTTTCATATCATGTATCTCATATTCTATATTATTCTGGATGAGATATTTAATTGCAAAATTAAGATTGATATTGGTTTTCTTCAGCAGGCTTTTATCCGTTGTAACCGTTTTAAGGATGTGTACTTTGGAATCAAAATATTTACCCATGAAAATAGCCATTTTGAGCTTCTCCTTGTTTTCAGTCCTGAAGTCAACGGGAAAAACAATATTCTGGTATTTCTCCATGCCCTTTGGTTTATCCTGGACTACAATAAAGGGCACCTTTGATTTTACAAGCACTTTAAGAGCCCAGCTTCCGGTCAGTTTCTGCATTCCTTTCATCCCGTGTGTTCCCATCACAACCACACTGGCTCCTTCCTCGTTCACATACTCGGCAATGGATGTAAAGATAGATCCCGGGACAATAGCTGTTCTAACATCAACATTATAAAGTTCCTTTGCGTCCTCAGCCATCTTGTTAAGCCTGGCTTCTTTCTTCTTGTATTCACCGGTCTTTACCCTTCTCTCCACTATATGAAGCAGGGAGACTTCGGCATTTATCATCCTGGATATCTTGGCTGCATGCGCCAGGGCATCTTCAGCTTTTGGGGTGAAATCCCAGGGTACAACAACAAGTTGCTTTTCTTTTTCCATGATTTATAAATATTGTTCTTAGGTAAAGTTAAAATCTTTTCATTAATAATCAAACCATTTCCACGGCTGGTGACATTATACGGCTTCGTCTTGCCCCGATTCTTTCCGCGGCACCAGGAAGGTGGTGCTTACTGCCACAATAAATGCCACGATGAAGGTCAGCAGCCTCGCCGGGATACCTTTCTCAGTATATGAAGTTACCATTACCGGTATCTTTTCCTCTACCTCCCGGTCACTCCATTTCTCCGACACTCTTGCCCTGAGATCCGTTTCAAAACGCCCTGAGCCCGTATACTTTTCACCCCTAATCTCCTCCAGCAGGTCTTTCTCCTCTTCTGTTATAATGTTTTGCTCCACCAGGAAAACTGTCTTTTCTCTGGTCACCCTGTAATGCTGCTCAAAGCCCCCGCTAATCCAGAAAACGGTAAAGAGAAGGCCAACAATTATGGTAGCCAGCGCTGCCCTGCCATGGAAACGCTTCCAGAAGAGCGACAGTAAAATGACAACGGAGAAGGTGCATCCTATCCCCGCCCATACATAACTCACCAGGGTAAATATCAGGTTTGAGGGTGACACGTAGGCTATGGCCAGGGCTATCACTGCCAGTAATGCGGTTACCATCCTGGAGCGGCGCAGCGACCTGTCTTTTTTCTGCCTTGCTGCCTCGGGCCCTTCCCTCCTGAGCAGGTTTTCAGACAGCTCGGTGGCCGACAGTATAAGCAATGAATCAGCCGTTGATATCATGGCGGCTATGGCTCCCGTTATCAGCAGCGCGGCAAAAGCCGGAGGGAATAAGGTAAGAATAACCCGGGGCATGACATATTCGGGATCCTCGAGTCCTGCAGGACCAAAGAGGGCTATACCTATCCATCCGATGCTGAGTGCCCCTATGTATGCCACTATGGTCCATGCAATACCTATATTGCGCGCCTTCTTTGCCTGCCCTTTATCCCTTATGGCCATAAACCGCATGCTCAGCTGCGGCTGTCCTCCCAGGTAACCAAAGAACCATGAAAACCCCCCGGCAATTATAAGTCCGGCGCCAAAGCCCCCGGCGGCACCCGTCAGGGAGGTGTATGATGCACCGGCCGATTCCAGGGCAGCCGGTATGCTCTGGGCAAAGAGTTCGGGATGGCTGGCAAGGTAGATAATACCTGTAATGGGACCAACCACAAGTGTTATGATCATCACAATGGCCTGGATAATATCGGTGTAGACCACCGACCTGAAACCTCCGTAAATGGTATAGGGCACAATAATGGCTGCAGTAATAAACATCCCCAGCCGGGCATCAATGTCGAACATCGTATGCAGGGTCTTACCCCCGCCAAGGAACTGGGCACCGACATAGAAAAAGAAGAAGAAGACTATGGTAAGGCTTCCCACCATCCTTATCTGCCTGCCGTTCTCCCCGTGTTTTTTGGATATATATTCTGAAAAAGTGGAGACATTGTATTTCTCGGCCTCATCCCGCAGCCGCCAGGCAAGCACCACCCACGCCGTTATTATTCCGAGCACACAGCCCAGGGCCGTCCATACCTCGGTTAGACCCATGGCATAGGCAGCACCCGGCAGGCCCAGCAGTGCCCAGGATGATTCGCCTGTTGCCCGCTCCGACAGAGCAGCCACCCACCCGGGCAGGCCCCGCCCCGCAATGGCATAATCCTTACTCGTCTTAACCTTTCTGCCCTGGTATAAACCCCACAGGATCAATAATCCCATGTAAACAACCATCACTATTAAGATCTGTAGCCGGTGTTCCATAATGGCAGCACTTTATTTTGATCCACTAATTTAAACAGATCAGATGAATTTTAAAAAAGTTGAATGAAATTCAGTGGTACATCCCCTTCTGCTGTTTATACAAGATACTGTAGGTACCCCCTGCCTTAATCAGCTCACTGTGCGATCCTGCTTCAATCATCCTGCCCTTATCAATCACAATGATCCTGTCTGCTATGCTCACGTTGGCCAGCCTGTGACTGATAAGCAGGCATGTGCGGCCGGCGGCCAGCTCGTTGAAGCGGGTAAATATCTCGTATTCAGAAGCGGCATCCAGGGCACTTGACGGCTCATCCAGTATGAGTATCCCGGAATCCCTGTAGAGTGCCCTTGCCAGGGCCATCTTCTGCCATTCACCCCAGCTCAGTTCCCTGCTGTCGTCAAACATTCTGCCTATTACCGTATCGTAGCCCCCGGGCAGGTCTTTCAGCAGGTCATGTATACCTGCTTTTTTGGCCGAATCAGTCATCCGTGCCGTATCCGTCGCCCCGCTTATGTCACCCGCCCTTATATTATCGGCAGCACTGAGATTATAAAGCATAAAATCCTGGAAGACCACGGAGAAGAGCCTGCGGTATTTCAGCGGATCAATATTTCTTATATCCTTGCCGTCAATTAATATTTTCCCCGCCTGGGGATCATAAAGCCTGCACAGCAGCCTCACCAGTGTTGTTTTCCCGGCACCGTTGGCGCCCACCAGGGCCACTGTCTCCCCCTTTTCAATCTTAAAGTCAATGCCTTTCAGCACGTCACTGCCTGACGAAGGGTATCTGAAATAAAGGTTTTCAATCCTTATATTGCTTCGGAGACTGCTTACATCAACCACCGGTGGCATAACTACTATCTTTTCCCTGAGGTTAAGAAATTCGAACACATCGCTTATAAAGAGGCTGTCCTCGTATAGGCCTGCCGTGGCACCCAGTATTTGTTTTATGTAAGTCATGCCCATCCTGAAGGCCAGAAGGAACATTGCAAGGTCGCCCAGCCCGATATCCGAGCTTAGGGTCTCCATTACAATGTAATACAGTGTAATCAGTACGGCTGCTGCCTTGAAGATCCCTGAAACCAGCTCGATAAGCGATCGTTTTCTTATGATGCTTATCTCCTCTTTTTTTTGCAGTTCAAAATTCTTACGGAAGAGGCCGGAGAAATAAGTCCCCAGGCCAAAGAGCCTCAGCTCCCGCGAAGGCCTGTCACCAGTGAGCAGCCAGTTGAAATAGGCAGCCTTGCGGCCCACCGGTGTGAGCTCCCTGCGAAAATTGTACAGCACATCGGCATAATAAATCCTCAGCCATATGCCCGGCAGGTTTGCAACCACCAGTATCACCACCAGCCACCAGTTCAGCGTCGCCAGCAAGCCCGCCATCAGTACTACAGAGATGCCCGACCTCAGTATGGATACTATATTGTTTACTATTGACCCCGGCCGGTATGGAGCTTCACGCGAGGCCCGGGAGAGGTGGTCATAATAATCAGGGTCCTCAAAGTGCTGCAGGTCAAGCGAAACCGACTTGTCATGAATCAGACCGTACATATACGACTCAAGGAAGTAAGCCTGTTTTTTGCGCACCAGGTTTCCAATTGACTGTGCAGCCTCATCAAGGAAATAAATTATGGCTATGGCCAGTATCATCAGCAGCACCATCCTGGTATTGGTGGCATTCACATCACCTGCAGCCACCGTAACGGCATCAATAAGCTTTTTGATATACCATAAAAGGGCAAGGGGCAGGAAGCTGCTTACCAGTGAGATAATAATATTCGCAGTCGCCCAGCCCGGGGCTGAACGCCTGACAAGCTGCAAAGATTTCCCGAAAAGCTCAAGCCTGGATTTCATATGCTGAATATACAAAATATTCCTTACCAAATTGAATGCCTGAGCAGAGGAACCTGAGTTTGCTGAAAGCAAGTGAGGATGACGAGCCTGATGAGCGCCCGCGGCACGCTTCCGGAGAACAGCGCCGCGGGGCTTAACCCGCGAGCGGCCGGTGATTCCGGCCGCCTGGAGACACTGTCCTGTCAATCATCAAATAAGTAGTATCTTTGTGCAAAATTTATTATATGTCAAAAAAGAAAAAGCCGGCAAAAATTATGAAGCAGCTTGCCGGGCAGGTAAAACAGGTGTTCCAGGGTGAACCCCGGAAAATATTCAACTACAAACAGGTTGCGGCCCTACTAAACATCACCGATCCCGACCAACGCAGGATGGTGTCAAACGTCATCCACGACCTAAAAAGCAAGGGCTATATTGAAGAAGTAAACAAGGGACGCTACCGTGCAAGGCAGGCAGGCGCCTATATTACAGGTACGGTAGACATGACACGCATGGGCTATGGCTTTATAACCGGTGCCGATATGGAAGAAGATGTGTTTGTATCAAACCGTAACCTTAACACGGCCCTCCACGGCGACCAGGTGAAGGTACGCCTCCTGGTGCGCAAAAAAGGTAACCGTCCCGAAGGGGAAGTAACGGAAATTATCAAGAGAGCAAGGGAAACATTCGTGGGAACGGTGGAAGTGATGCCCCAGTTCGCCTTTCTCATACCCGACACCAAAGGTATGCCCTTTGACCTTTTCATACCCAATGAGAACCTCCACGGTGCCACCCAGGGTGTTAAAGCAGTGGCACGTATAACCAACTGGGACAGAAGGCAGAAAAATCCAGTGGCTGAAATTGTCGCGGTGCTGGGAATGCCCGGAGAGCACGAAACAGAAATGCATGCCATACTGGCTGAATTTGAACTGCCCCACAAATTCACGGAAAAGGTTGAACAGGCAGCCGAAAAGATAGCCGATAAAATAACAGGGGAAGAAATAAGCAGGCGCCGCGACTTCAGGAAGACAACAACTTTCACCATCGACCCTGCCGATGCCAAAGACTTTGATGACGCCCTTTCCCTGCGTAAACTGAACGACGGGAAATGGGAGGTGGGCATCCATATTGCCGATGTAACACATTATGTTCAGCCGGGTAACATCCTGGAGGATGAGGCTGAAAGACGTGGTACATCGGTCTACCTGGTCGACCGCGTTGTGCCCATGCTGCCGGAAAAGCTGTCAAATGAGATCTGTTCCCTGAATCCCGGTAAGGATAAGCTTACCTATTCTGCTGTCTTTATCATGGATGATGACGCCAATGTACTGGAACAGTGGTTCGGCCATACCATTATCAATTCAGACGAGCGTTTTTCCTACGGGGAAGCCCAGGAAATAATCGACGGCGGTGAAGGACCCCTGAAGGACATCCTTCTCAAGCTGCATGATATGGCACAGAAGCTGAGGTCACGACGCTTAGACGCGGGAGCCTTCTCCTTTGAACGCACCGAGGTGCTGTTTAACCTGGATGAGAAAGGCTATCCCCTGGGGATCCACTTCAGGGAAAGCGGCACTGCAAACCAGCTCATCGAAGAATTCATGCTGCTCGCCAACAGGAAGGTGGCCGAATTTATTGGCGGCGGTAAAGCAGGCAGGGCCAGAACCTTCGTATACAGGGTGCACGACAAGCCCGATCCTGAAAAGATTGAAAATTTCAGCTCCTTCATCAAGCGCTTTGGCTATAAGCTCGATAATAAAAGCCAGGGTTCCCTGGCCCACTCCATAAATAAGCTCATTAAGCAGGTAAACGGCAGGAAAGAACAGAACATTATAGAGACCCTGGCCCTCAGGTCAATGGCCAAGGCGGTGTACTCAACCGATAACATAGGGCACTACGGCCTGTCCTTTAAACATTATACCCACTTCACATCACCCATCAGGAGGTACCCCGACATGATGGTGCACCGGCTGCTGACGGCTTACCTCAATGGTGAATCATCAAAGGACAAAAAGAAATATGAACAGCTCTGTGAACATGCTTCAGCCATGGAACGCCTGGCCGTCGAGGCCGAAAGGGCATCCATCAAGTATAAGCAGGTAGAGTTTATGCAGGATAAGCTCGGGCAGGTTTTTGAGGGCGTGATATCAGGTGTCACCGAATGGGGCATTTACGTGGAAATTATTGAGAACCAGTGTGAGGGGATGATATCCATCCGCGACCTTGAGGATGATTTTTACGAGTATGATGAAAAAAACTATTGCATACGCGGTCGCTACAAGGGCACTGAATACACCCTCGGCAATGCCGTAAAGGTAAAAGTGGTAAAAGCTGACCTCCAGAAAAAGCAGCTCGACTACGCCCTTGCAGAAAACAACCCGGAAGACAGCGGCACCCCTGCAAAAACAAGGAAAAAACCAGGCAAGACCAGATCACGGTAAGCTCACAAAAACTTTTTAAACTTTATTCAACTTACTGAGATGATCAATAACGAAACAATATTTTCCCGTTCGCCGAAGATCGTTGCCCGCGATACAGGCGATGAAATAGTACTGGTACCCGTTACCGACAATATTGCAGACATGAAATCCGTTTATACACTGAACAGCACCGGTGCCTTTATATGGAACCTGCTCGACGGCAAGAGGACGGTGGAAGAAATAATCACCGGGGTGGAAAATGAATTTGACGTAGACGGGAAACAGGCACTTGATGATGTGATGTCGTTTTTTCACGACATGAAAGAGTACCTTATCATTGTTTGATAAGCATTTGTTGGCTTAATGAAAGATGCACAGGTTACATGTAAGTACCTTATTGTTGTTTGATGACCAGTTATTCGCTTAAAATAGCAGATTATACCATCCTTTTTACCGGCATGACCAGTGGCATCAGCCTGCACCCCTCGCCATCACAGGAAGCATTCATCTGCACCGGCACTGACTTTGACCTGGCGGTGAATGTTTTTACAGGACCAGTGGTGGTCAGGGAAGATGCTACGGCTGTCTTCCGGGCTCCCTACGTTGAGGAGATAAACGGCATCATGGTCAAGAAGAGTAATGAGTTCTGGACAGTATACCGCCTGGGCGATTACATACTGTTGCGAACAAGCTGTCCCCTCTCGCTTAGTTGCAGGGAAGCCCTGCTGGTGATACGCCCGGGGGAAAAGAGCTGGGATATAATAATGGATTCATCAACGGCTAATGTCGATCCCATGACCTATCCCATAGACGGGCTTATCCTTTATTACCTCACAGCCCTGAACGGAGATATCTTCATCCACGGATCCGGGGTGAGCCATAAGGGTAAGGGCTACCTCTTCACGGGCCGGTCGGGTAAGGGAAAAACGACAATCGCCGGCATTTTTAACAGGGAGGGATCAGAGGTGGTGCATGACGACAGGCTTATATTAAGACAAAACGATAAGGGGGTGTTTATGTATAACACCCCGGTGTATGACAACGAAAAATACAGGAAGGCTGAGCTGACAGGCATTTACGTCATTGACCATGGCAGCAGAAATGAAAGCAGTCCCCGCTCCCATTCAGATGCAGTAACATCAATTATGGCCAACTGCATACAGCATCACTGGGATAGCGGCCTGATAGGAAAGCTGACCGAAGCAATACTGAAATTGATTAAGCAGCTTAATGTAAAAACACTTAAATTTGTACCTGACCGCTCGCTAGTGTCGTTTATTGAAAAAGATGAATGCTGAAGACGATCAAAATAAAAACACTTAAATTTGTACCTGACCGCTCAGTTGTGTCATTTATTGAAAAAGATGAATGCTGAAGACGATCAACGGAAAGTATTAAGAGACCTGGCAGATGAGTTGCTGGACAAGGGAACATCCATACGCATCAATGCCTCGGGATACAGCATGTATCCTGCCATCAGACCCGGTAATATCATCATTATCAAGCCTGTAGTCGAAGAAGATCTTAAATGCGGATCCATCATTGCATGGAAGAGGGAGAAGGATCTTGTGGTGCACCGACTGGTGCTGGCCTACGAATCGGATAATAAAAAATATTATATCACGCGGGGCGACAGCTGTCGCTCCTCTGACAGCCCTGTGACCCATGACATGATTGCGGGCCGCGTGGAAGCCATATACAAGGGTCACCGCCTTGTAGCCCCTGCAATGAAACACCCCATATCGGAACGGCGCTACCGCCTGAACCGCTTTAAAACAATTTTCCTGGGCTACTTCCACAAGATTTTTTAGCTATAGAATCATTCCGGGGCTACCCGGAGGTACAAGAGATCATTTTCTACCTCTTGTTTCTTTTTACAACCTTCTGAAATCCCCACCAGTTTAGGGAATAAAGATAACCGATTTTCACCGGTTCAGGGTTGCAACTCTCCCTTTTTCAGAACGAGTTTTTCAGCAAAGATGCAACCAGGGATGCAGTGCTCAATATGACCGGGTTCCTTTCAGACCCTGTTTAGCCAGTCCAATTTACATATATTGGATCAGAGAAAACAGAAAATCAGAGGATTACAGTAACAGGTGGTGGGTGGGTCATTAATTAGTTGAACCGGATTGATTATTTTTCACAGCCTTTTTTGCTGCCTCAAGATGAAGAAATGCTTCATGGTTATAACCAACGTTTTGCATTCTTAAGTCCCAGCTGCTTTGTAGAATATCCTGAGCTTCCGTGAACTTACCCTGTTTGTACAAACCCCAGCCTTTACAATCCAGGTAATGGAAATTGTCAGGATCCACAGAAAGCGCCCTCTCAACAAGTTCGAGTCCTTCCTCAATGTTGATATCGTTGTCAATAAGCATATATGCCAGATTATTCATCCTGGTGGCACTCTCAGGATGCAGTGAAAGTGCTTTGCGATACTTTTCTTCTGCCTTTTGAAGCATCCCTGCTTCCAGATAAATGTCTCCCAGGTCAGATGTTATGGCTGCCTCGGAATATGATCTTTCTTCAAGGGCAGAAATATACCCGTCAATATATTCATTTGCTGCCTTTGTTTTTCCCGTACTTAATGCAAGAATTGCCTGCCTGTAAAGTAGAAAATAATTACCGGGGAAATCCTTTTGTGCTTTCCTGTACAGTTTCTTTTCTTTTCTGTACTTTTCTCTTTTGTGATATGCTTCTCCCAGGTTGGCGTAATGAAAGAACCAGGGAGGTTTTGACCCTCTTTTATCATATAGTTCAAATATTCTTTCATACTCCCTAATTGCTTTATCATATTGTTCCAGAATGAGATAGTTTTGACCCAGGAGATATCTTTCAACCGGTGATTGGTCATCAATTGCAAGTATCTGTTTAAGGTATTTGTTCTCTTCCTCAGGTGTTTCAAAACATGCGGCATACAACCAGTCTGTAATGATTTTCAAGCGCACCGGCATTAAATCTCTCTTGCTGTAAATCTGCAGACACCATTTTTTCGCTTCTTCATACAATTCCTGGTTTAAATAAGAGACAGCAATAAATATTGCTGGAGGGATAAAATTAGAATCTGCTTCCAATGCCTGCAGGTACCAGTTCCTCGCTGCCGGAAAATCTAATTCTATAAAAGCTCTTCCACCAAATAGATTATACCTGCATGCTTCAGGAGAATTTGATATTCCATAATAAAATTGAGGTGATCCAGCAGACAAACCGCTTACCAATTTATTTATAATAAGGAAATCCCTGACTTTTCTTTTGAGCGAGTCTATTATCGGAAAGATCATATCCTCCCTGGCCTCTCCGTCTATTTCAAAGGACCGGAAAATTTCATCTGTCTTTGAGTCAACCAGACGGGCATTTAAACGTATGTTTTCACCTGCCTGTTTAATAGTGCCGTAAATAAAAATATTTGCATCAAGTTTTTGTGATATATCTCTGGCCATGGAAGGTGTAAGTGAAGCATAATTAACAGGATCTTTGCCTCGTAAAAAATTGTTTATTGTTTCTGTCTGCCTGACTTTCAGTTCTTCAGTGTTTGTCAAAGATGATATTAATTCATTCTGAATACCCTCCTGCCAGATGTTCCAGATTGTATCTCCTGTCATATTCTGAAAGGGCATTACGGCTATTGTAACCTCATCTTTTGAACTGAGCTCTTGCAGCTTATCGGGCTTGAATATTTTTGGGTAAACCAGAACTATAACTGCTATCAGCAATACCGCAATAACCATATCACTTACCTTTAGTTTCCTTTTCGCTGACTTTGAAACTAGCTCTTTCTCCTTTTCAACTTTAGCTGGTTTCGTCTTTTGTATTCCACCGGGGGTAAAATCATATAACCAGGATACAACAGCAGAAATTATGAAACCAATGCATAAAATGACCAGGACAAAATTTATGGTCCATTGAGGTAATCCCAGGGGTTCGGCAATTATTGAAATAAGTTCCAGGATCACATAGGAAGCCGCCCCATATCCGATAACGACACGGATAACTTTCCTGCGTTTTAGCTCCTGCCAGAAGTTTTGAGGTTTTTCAGGCATCATGACCAGGTTTAGGTACATAAATATAAATCAATTGCTTATAATAATCAAATAAAACTAAGCATCGAAGTACTCTGTAAATATGATGTCAGGATCTATATGGCTTGTGTAATGGAGTGTAAAGTTCGGGGACTTAGTATCTGGTGCAAGAATTAATCATAAAGCCGGTTGCAACTCTCTTTTTTTCCAAAACGAATTTTTCGCCAGAGATGCAAGCAGAAATCTTTTCCCTGGGCTTGACATCATGAGAAAAACGTAATTTTAATGGTGGTCACCT
>JAVVEL010000006.1:0-103514 GCA_032260385.1 Bacteroidales bacterium
GACTATCGCTCCTTTGTGGTCACCGTAAGAAAATTCATTGTTGAAGAATTTTTCAGGTATGGTATCGTCGGCCCTCCTGAATCCTTCACGGTAATTAAACATTTTTTCCATGGTGAATATCCGTGTGCCGGCCTTATTGAATTCTTCCTCTGTCCATTCGAGTCCTGTTATCGCTGACAAAATATGCCTGTAATGGACTTCATCCCTGTACCATGATGAAGCGAAGCTGCATGCACCCAGTGAGTCACGAAGGCATGCTCCATCCTGCCTGTTGCTGTTACCTCCGTTCATATGGCAGGCACCCCTGTTCGAGGTGGCATATGTTATTGACCATGATGATGAATTAACGGGAACATTCCATGCTGCCAGCTCATGACCTTTTACATGGATGGCATATTCTTCAGAGCCTTTTCCAATAATTTTCGATAGTTCTTTTACGCCACGGCAGGCCAGTTCACCCACACCTTCACGGTAGGCTATCTTTCTCATCAGCTCAAGTGATGCTTCAACATTACCCCAGCTAAGTTCTATGCCATCCAGGAAACTTGCATCTATGTGACCTCTCTCCATAGCTTCCATAAGGAAACCTATTGTGTTACCTGTTGAAATAATGTCAATTCCGTAGTCATCACCATCATATATAAGTTTATGAAGGCCGTTCAGGTCGGATGTCAACAGGTTCGCTCCCAGCATGGTGCCGGTTTCATATTCAGGTCCATCGTGCACCTGCACACCGTAAGCTCCCTTGGCAAAACCGCTTTTCTTGCATGCCAGCTGGCATGAATAGCAGGCGAAATCCCTTTTCCAGATTTTTTCCCTGTTTGCTTCGGTCCCTATTTTCTTAATTTCGCTGTAGGTCCCCTCGCTGTAATTCTTTACCGCCTGGGTGCCGTTACGCGATGAAGACGTGAGAGCATTGGCTGTTCCACCGTAACGCCAGTCCATAACTCTTTCGTCTTTTTTCATAAATGAACCCCTAATTTTTTCCAGTAGTTCATTATATTTTTTTAGATCAGCCACCTCCGGTATAGCGGATCCTTTCACTGCTATGGCTTTCAGGTTTTTGGAGCCCATTACGCATCCTGTTCCTCCCCGTCCTGCGGCTCTCGCAGCAGTATTTATGATGCAGGCCATAGGCACCAGGTTTTCACCTGCCGGTCCTATGTAACACGATTCATACCTTCCTTCACCCAGGCTTGAATGGAACATCTTATCAAATTCATCGGTTTTCATCCCCCAGAATTTCCCTGCATCTTCTATTCTTACATCGTCATCTTCAATACGTATATATACAGGTTTATCAGATTTTCCTGTTACCAGTAAGCCATCATAGCCCGCATATCTCAGTTCCGGCCCGAAAAAGCCGCCCATATTGGCATAGCTGAGTGTTGAGGAGTGTTCGTATTTCTTCTCAACGGGACTTGTTCGCGGTGATTTGGTCACAACACAGGTCCTGGAAGAGGAGGGTATGGGATAAGCCACGAAAGGCCCGGTCATGAACATCAAAATGTTCTCGGGTGACATCGGGTCGGTGCCCGGTTTAAGCCTGTCATACAATATTTTTGCACCCAGTCCCCGGCCTCCGAGGAAGTTTTGTATATCACTTTCGGGTATCTGCGTTTTTTCTATTTTACCGGTGCTGAGGTTTACCTCGAGCAATCTTCCGAAATATCCTTTGGTACTCATATCTGCTGTTCCCCCTTTTAAACATTGTAAAATTTGTCTATCATAATCTCAGCCAGCTTTTCAGGTGCCAGCTTATCAAGATCCCTGTCTGCCGGCATTTCAATATACTTCAGCGCATCATACGGGCAATATTTGACGCACTGGGGATCACCACCGCAGAGCGTGCACATAAACCTCGGGTTCCCCGTTTCAGGATCGGGATGGATTACACCTGCCCGTTTCTGTGCACAGGCAAAGGCACAGCTCTGACAGCCAATACATCTCTCAGGATCATTAACTATGTTATGAAGCTTTTCATCCCTGTAGAGTGCCTTGCGGCCTGTTTCCGGGTGGGGTTCCACCGGACATGCCTCAACACATGGTGCATCGTCACATAGAGCACAGGTCGAAGGGATGTCAACATCGGGATTGAAATGGTATACCCTTATATTTGACAGGGCAGGATTGCCCAAGCCGTTTATCAGTTCACCATTAACCATTACCTTGTTATTGTAGGCTGCACATACCGATTCACAGGTACGGCAACCGGTACACTTATCGAAATCAACCGCTATTGCTCTGATTGCACCTGTAAGGCTGTCTCTTTTGATGGAGAAACCATAACTTCCCAGAAGTATTAAGCCCCCTGCATCATATGTTATGCGCGAAAGGAAGTGCCTTCTGCTCTGTTTTTTGGTGGTGAAGATGTCTTCCATATATTTATCTATTTAAAGATATTATAAGCGTTATATTACAATTATATAATAAATCATCCTTATTTTCAACCTAAGGGATCAGCATAATTCTACATATCAATACTTTGTTTGTAAGGGCCTTTAAATGTTGGTATATTTGCATCTGATGAAAAAGAAAGTTGTCATAGGTTTATCCGGAGGCGTTGATTCAAGCGTAGCAGCCTGGTTATTAAAGGAACAGGGATACGATGTTACAGGCCTTTTCATGAAGAACTGGCATGATACTACTGGTGTGCTTGAAGGTGACTGTACCTATGAGGATGACCTTATGTTTGCTGAAATGGTGGCAGAAAAAATTGGGATACCTTTTCACAGCGTTGATCTCAGCAGGCCATACAAAAGGAGAGTGGTGGATTATATGTTTTCTGAATATGAGGCCGGGAGGACACCCAATCCGGATATCCTGTGTAACCGTGAAATCAAGTTTGACTCTTTTGTGAAAGAAGCACACAACATGGGTATAAAGCTGGTTGCCACAGGTCATTACTGTCGCAGGGAAACTGTTTTTGTAAACAGGAAGAAGATACACCGCCTGCTTGCAGGAGCAGACCCTAAGAAAGACCAGAGTTATTTCCTCTGCCAGCTAAGCCAGGACCAGCTGGCAGACGCTGTTTTCCCAATAGGGAATATGACCAAGGCAGAAGTGCGCGGAATGGCAGCCCGACTCAAGTTGTCAACAGCCACACGTAAAGACTCACAGGGTATATGCTTTATCGGTAAGGTTGATCTTCCAACCTTCCTCCAGCAGCAACTCAAACCCAGAAAGGGAAGGACGGTCATTATACCTGCTGACTGGGATTTTCCTGTTTACGAAAAAGGACTCCCCGAAGATGGGATCAGCGATGAAAAACTGCTTGAAATGACTGCTCCTTATCCCTATAATCCAGGCAGCGGGCTTACGATTGGTAAACATAAGGGAGCTCATTATTTCACGGTTGGGCAGAGAAAGGGCCTTAATATAGGCGGTTATAAGGAAGCACTTTTTGTTTTGTCGGTGAACAGCACCAGTAATATAATCTATGTTGGCGAAGGACAGAATCATCCCGGCCTGCACCGTAAGGGCCTGATGGTAAAAGATGAAGACATACACTGGATACGGCCCGACATGCTTATGCAAAAAGGCGAAACCAGGGAGTATGAGGTCAGGATCCGCTACAGGCAGGCCCTGGAAAAAGCAAAATTATACCGGAGGGAAGGAGGGATGTACATAATATTTGACAAGCTGCAACGTGGCATTGCTCCCGGACAGTTTGCCGCATGGTATTCAGGTGATGAACTTTTGGGTTCAGGTGTTATTTCTTCCTAGGCTATTTACCTGAGGCCAGTTCAGCCAGCCTGTCACCCGTGAGCCTGTAAACAAGCCACTCATTCATGGCTGTAGCTCACCTGAGGCCAGTTCTGCCAGCCTGTCACCCGTGAGCCTGTAAACAAGCCACTCATTCATGGCCGTAGCTCCCAGGCTGTCATAAAATTTGCATGCAGGATTCCAGTTAAGCACCCACCATTCAACCCGGCCACAACCTCTTTCAAGTGCAAGAGACGCAATATGGCGGAGTAATCCCTTGCCCAGTCCCTTACCCCTGTATTCAGGCTTTACATATAAGTCCTCGATATAAATCCCGGGTTTGGCCAGGAAGGTTGAGTAGTTATGGAAAAATAAAACAAAGCCTGCTTCTTTGCCATCGGCTTCTGCCAGCATCACCTCAGCATAGGGTCGGTCCCCAAAGAGTGATTCCCTCAACGATTCCCTGCTGGCAACAAGCTCATGCTCCAGTTTTTCATACTTCGCCAGTTCCTTGATAAACCTGTGAATAACAGGTACGTCCTTTTCATTTGCTTTCCTGTAAGATATCTTCATATTCAGGGGGTTTATTTCTAATAAAAATAAGAAAAATGAGTTAATATGTTAGTAAATATAGTGTACAATTCCCGGCTTTCCAGTTAAAAAATAGGTATATTTATCTTTCTCATGCGACCAGGAATAATCATACGTTATAATGCATCCGCCGGTTCGGGTAAGACCTTTAAACTGGCAGGTATCTACCTCCGGGCCCTGTTCAGGGATCCGCAAAGCTACAGGCATATTCTTGCAGTAACATTTACCAACAAGGCCACGACAGAAATGAAGGAAAGGATCCTGCATAACCTTTACCTCCTTGCATGCGGGAAGAAATCGGAATATCTGGAATTAATAACAGAATCAACAGGCAAGAATGAAGACCGGGTCAGGGAAGACGCCTCCTCAATCTTAAACCGGCTGCTGCACGATTATTCACGTTTTTCCGTCGGCACCATTGACAGTTTCTTTCAGAAAGTGCTGAGATCATTTGCACGTGAATCAGGATTGCAGGCAGGCTTCAATGTTATCCTTGACTCTGAAATGATCCTGATGGAGGCTGTTGATGAATTGCTCAGGGATGCAGAGGACGACAAACAGCTGCTCGACTGGCTTATTGAATTCAGCAACAGGGAAATACTCGAAGGCAAGAGCTGGAATCTTAAGAATAAAATACTGTCGCTCGGCCAGGAAATCTTCAGGGAGAAATACAGGATACTTCACGAGAAAGGCTATATAACCGAGGATAAAGAGAAGCTGAAATCAGCAATATCAGATATGTACGTATTCCTGAATGCTTTCAGGAAACGTTTGAGCAGCCTGGCAGAAGAGGCTCTTGATATCCTGGGCAGAAATGGCGTGGAAGCAAATATGCTGTACCTGAAAAGCAGATCGATAATGAAGTTCCTTGCAGGAGCCGTAAATGATATACCGGGAACAGGCTTCAGGGCAATCGAGGCTGCTGCTGATGAAAATAAGTACTTTCCAGGGACGGTCGCACCAGGAGAGCTCGAAGCCGCACTGGCAGATGGACTTGACAATTGTATTAAATCTGTGGCTAAAGAATACCGTGACAATATTATTCTTTATAACTCGGTAAAGCTGGTTCTTGAAAACCTGTACACCCTCGGAATATTGAATGACATTGCACTCAGAACAAGGAAATTGCTCACGGAACAGAATAAGTTCCTGCTTTCTGATGCAGGAGATATTCTGCGTCGAATTATTGCATCTGACCAGGCTCCTTTTATCTATGAAAAAATGGGCACCAGGTATAAAAATTTTATGATTGATGAATTCCAGGACACATCAAGGGTGCAATGGGATAACTTTCTCCCCCTGATAAATAACAGTATAGCGGAAGGTGAAGACAGCCTGGTGGTGGGCGACATAAAACAGTCAATCTACAGGTGGAGGAACAGTGACTGGGAAATATTCGATCGTATTGGTGAATCGTTTCATCCTGAATCGTTTAAAACTGAAAGTCTTGAGAAAAACTGGAGAAGTGCTGCCAATATAATCCGGTTCAATAATGCTATCTTCTCGGAACTGCCGGCGAGGGTGGAAAAAGACATGGACCTGGACGCAGATATTATTACAAAAGTGTATTCCGATGTGGTACAGGACGATCCGGAGAAATATAAAGATGGTTATGTGCGGATGAAATTGTATGACAATGAAGATGATGCGAAACAAAAGGCAATTGATGATCTGCCGGGTCTAATAGAAGAAATACAGGACAGGGGCTACCGGGCATGCGATATTGGTATACTTGTGCGAACGCGAAACGAGGGACAGGAAGTTATTGAAAGGATAAGCCGGCATGCTTCATCGGAAGGTCATAATCCAAAATACTCTTACCAGGTAATATCACAGGATTCCCTGCTTCTCGAAAGCTCACCGGTGATAATTTTCCTGATTTCGGTGCTTAAATACCTGGTAAATAAAGAGGATGAAGTGAATTATGCAGTCATGCACCAGCATTACCTCCTTTCTCTTGCAAATACCACGATTGACAGACCCCTCTTCCTCTACGATAACAGTATACCTTTCACTGTTGAAAAAAGCACTGGAGACTTTGACAGTTTCCTTGACAGTATACGCTACCTGTCAGTTTATGAAATACTTGACAGGCTTATAGATTTTACCGGTCTGAATAAGATTGATCATGCCAAACCATACCTGAATACCCTGCAAAATTGTGTTCTTGAATTTGCAGGCACCGAAACCAATGACCTGCCTGCCTTTCTTGAATGGTGGGAAAATGAAGGGCATAAACGCTCGGTGTCATCAACAGACCAGACTGATGCCATGCAGCTTATGACAATTCATAAATCAAAAGGTCTGCAGTTCAAAGTGGTAATATTGCCTTTTATATCTTGGCCCTTCAGGCATGAAGTAAATCCCTTTTTATGGATTTATTCTGATCAAAGCATGCTATATAAGCTGGGTGCCGTACCCGTAAAAATGAAAAAAGATTTCAGGGATACTTATTTCAGAGCTTTTTACCAGGATGAAGTGGGCAGGGCTGCAATAGATAAACTTAATATCCTTTACGTTGCCTTTACCAGGGCAAGGGAATGCCTTTACGGTAATCTGCTGAGCACAAAAAGAGGAAAAACTGCCGGGTCCTACCTTTTCGATATCTTTTCGGATCCTGAGCCAGGCAAGAGGTTTGAATACAATAAATACCTTGACAGGGAAAGGGGCCTCTTTACCTTTGGAAAAGTACCGGTAAACACTTCCGGGGAAGAAAAAAGGCAGAATGATCCTGTAATTGATTATCCCCTTATAATAAATGATGACAGGCTCAGACTTAAATTGCACAGCAAATCATTTTTTTCAGAAAGAAGGGAAGGGGAGGGCGGTAAAAGATATTATGGTTTGCTGATGCATGAAATACTGGCATCGGTTAATACGGCAGGGGATGTTGATGAAGCTGTAAGACTTTATCTTAAGAAAGGCGTTATCAGGTACCAGGAATACCTGGATGTAAGTGATAAAATCTCGAAAGCCCTCGAGCATGAGGATGTAAAAGAATGGTTCTCGGATGATGTCAGTGTAAGAAGGGAAAAGGATATACTTGTGCCGGGTGGCTCTGTGAGGAGACCGGACAGGATAATCTTCAAAGAAGACAGGATTATTATTGTTGATTTCAAATTCGGAAATGAACTCACGGTCCACAGGAAGCAGGTTAGCGAGTATAAGAATTTGCTTAATGAAATGGCTTATGAGAGAGTTGAAGCTTTTTTATGGTATGTTGATCAGTCAAGAGTGCTTGCTGTATGATGAAAAACACTAATGCACATAGCTTTCCCTGGGGTCATGAACGCAGGTTTAATGCATATTCCAATTACTTCAAAAAGCTTTTTGGAGGCAGGGTGCAGAAACTAAGCATTGATGCAGGATTTACCTGCCCCAACAGGGACGGAACTCTTGGAAGCGGTGGATGTACCTTCTGTAATAACGACGCTTTCAGTCCTTCATATTGCATACCTGAAATAAGCATTACGGAACAGATAGAAAAAGGCATCCTTTTTCATTCAAGGAGATACAGGAAATCAGTGGCTTACCTGGCCTACTTCCAGTCATATACCAATACATATGCACCGCTTGATGAGCTGAAAAGAAAGTATGAGGAGGCCTTGAGGTATCCGGGAGTTGCCGGGCTCATCATAGGCACAAGACCCGACTGCATTTCCGGTGAACTCCTTGATTACCTGGCTTACCTTGCATCAGATCATTACCTTGCTGTTGAGTATGGCCTGGAATCGTGCTACGACCGCACCCTTGAGAGGGTAAACAGGGGACACAATTTTGCCACCTCGGTAGCAGCTCTTAAAATGACTGCAGCAAGAGGTATTAACACAGGCGCTCATTTCATTTTCGGACTGCCGGGGGAATCACGTGAAGATATGATGAATGAAGCTGGTATCATCTCGGAACTGCCCCTGAAGACAGTGAAATTTCACCAGTTACAGATTATTGCAGGAACAGAGATGGAAGAAGAATACAGGTCAAATCCTGAAGATTTTAATCTTTTCACATGGGAAGAATACAGGGATTTTCTTATAGGATTCCTGGAAAGACTGAATCCCGAAATTATTGTTGAACGGTTCACTGGCGAATCAAGTCCCCACCTGATAAGAAACAGGGGATGGGGCAGAATGAGATCAGAAGAGATGACCAGATTATTTGAATACAGGCTCGAAGAACTGGATACCTGGCAGGGACGGCTCTACAGGGCCCCGGAGAAAAATATAAGGGATACATCATTATGAGGATATTCTTAAAAGACATAGCATCAGATCTGCTCAATGAATACGGCGGCCAGCTTGCCGATCATTGTGTGGTATTCCCTAATAACCGCTCCATACTGTTTTTCAGGAAGTATTTGTCAGAATTGATAGATAAACCCCTGTTTATGCCCTCACTCCATACAATCACAAGCCTTTTAAGAGGACAGAGCAGCCTGGACGAAGGAGAGCCGGTTCAACTGATTTATGAGTTGTACAAAGTATATATCGGGGCCGGTAACAGGAAGGAGTCGTTTGATGAGTTTTACCACTGGGGAGAAATGCTCCTCGGCGATTTTAACGATATAGATAAATACCTTGTTGATCCTGACTTAATCTTCACCAACCTGGCAGATCTCAAGGAGATTGATCAGAAATTCGGGGGGCTCGACGAAAATATTATAGCCATTATTAAACAGTTCTGGACTAATTTTGAGGTTTCGAATATGACGGGGGAGAAAAAGGATTTTCTTAATGTCTGGGAGACCCTGCCCGCCGTTTACAGGAATTTCAATAAGGTCCTTAAATCGAAGGGACTGGCTTATGAGGGGATGATATCCCGGGAGCAGGTTAAGATAGTGGAAGCATCACCGGCCGAATGGATGGGGGAAATAGCTGTGTTTCACTTTGTGGGATTCAATGCGCTTAATAAATGCGAGAAAACAATTCTGAGGGAATTGAAAAAATCAAAGAGGGCAAAATTTTACTGGGATTATGATCCTTATTACGTGGATAATACGAATCATGAAGCCGGGCACTTTATAAGGCAGAATATTGGGGAATTTCCCCCTGAGAGAGAATATCCCGTAAACGGGGAAAAGCAATGCCGGATTAGTGTATACTCAGCTCCTTCCGAAGTTGCACAGACCAAGCTTATACCTGTCTTAATAAGCGATACCGCAATAAGTGATAATCCAAACGAGACAGCCATTATACTGGCCGATGAGAATTTACTGGTGCCCGTTCTTAACAGTTTGCCCGAAACTGTTAAAAACATAAACGTTACAATGGGCTACCCCTTGTTTCATACCCCGGTATACAGCCTCGTTAGCCAGTTGCTGCGATTACATAAAAACAGGTCAGCAGGAACCGTCGGTATTACATTCTATTATAACGATGTAATAAACATACTGCAACACCAGTATGTAGCTTTTAATTTTCCCGCTGATGCCGGCCCCGTAATAAACGAAATAAAGGAAAAGAACCTGCTCAGGGTTAACAGGGACTCCCTCCTGCTGAATGAATTATTCAGACTTATTTTTACTGATGCCTTTAATAACAGGACCTTCCTTCAGGAGGTGCTGGCCTGTGTGGCAGACCTCTTCGAAAGTAACCAGGCGGAGGAGGATGGTAATAATCCAAGACTCAAGCTCCAGCAGGAATACATCTACAACCTTATTTTGCCACTGAACCAGCTTAGCCTCATAATGGAAGATACGGGGATGGATCCGGGTATTGATCTTTATTCCAGGCTTATAGACAGGATAATGCGTCAGGTGCTAATACCTTTCAGCGGTGAACCCCTGGAGGGCTTACAGGTAATGGGCATCCTAGAAACAAGATCGCTGGATTTTAAAAATATCATATTCCTTTCAGCCAATGAGGGAAGAATACCCAAATCACCTGCAGGTAATTCATACATTCCCTATAATCTGAGAGAGGCCTTTGGATTGCCCACGATAAAACATTCTGATTCTATATTTGCCTATTATTTTTACAGGCTTCTGCACCGGACCCGGAATGTTAGCTTTATCTATAACAGCAGTAGCGACGGGCTTCGCAGCGGTGAGATGAGCAGGTACCTGCTCCAGATTAAATATGATGAGAAATATACTGCTGCTTTCGTGGATACCAGGTTTAATATACTGCCTGCTGCAAGAGCGAAGGAAGTCATCGAAAAAACACCCCCGGTGATTAAGGCCATCACATCCCTGTATCTTGACGATGGTTCATCAAAATACCTCTCGCCCAGTGGTATCAATACATGGATAAGCTGTAAAATGAAATTCTATTACAGGTACATTGCAGGAATTGAAGAAACGCAAGAGATAATGGAGGAAGTTGATGCACTTGCTTTCGGAAATATACTTCATCTTGTAATGAAGGAAATTTATTTTCCCCAGGCCGGTAAAGTTCTTATGCCCGGGGATATTGATAAGCTTCTTTCCGGGGAGTCCCATCTGAGGAAAATGGCTGAGAAAGCCTTCAGAAAGGTGTTTATGAAGAACAGCCCGGGTGAGATAAGAGGCAAAAACCTTGTTATTATAAGCATTATAGAAAAAATGATACGACAGATCCTTAAGGCTGATAAGAAGCATGCCCCCTTTAAAATTGTTACTCTTGAAGAAAAATATAAGGGATCAGTGTCAGCCATGGTAAATGGAAAAAACCGGGAAATACCCCTGGGAGGGACTATTGACAGGGTTGACCAGTCAGGTGAGGTATTCAGGATACTCGACTACAAATCGGGGGCCGACAGTGTGGAAATAAAAGATATCCGGAGTTTATTTGATTACGGTGAGAAAAACAGGAACAGCGCGGCCTTCCAGACTTTGCTTTACTGCGAGCTATATATGCAGAATGCTGAAGTGAGAAGCCTTAGGCCTTCACTTTACCCCGTGAGGAAAATTTTCGATGATAACTTTTCCGATATCTTTATACTGAAGAACGGGGAGGGCAGGGCTAGCCTTGAATCCTATGCCGCCGTACGGAATATCTTTCTGGAAGGTCTTACCAGGACCCTGTCTGATATTTTTGATCCCGCAGTTAACATTGAAATGACTTCTGACAGTCAGAAATGCCGGTATTGTCCTTATAATATATTGTGCAACAGGAAGGTTTAACTACTGAGCTTCCTCCCGATACCAACCATCCTGATGGCTGTAAGTGCAGCTTCATCACCCTTGTTTCCGTGCTTTCCTCCGGAACGGTCGATGGCCTGCTGAAGGGTATCGGTAGTTAACAGTCCGAATATAAAAGGTTTATTATATTTCAGGTTGAGCTGTGTGATACCCTGGGTCACACCCTGACATACATATGTAAAATGAGGTGTTTCACCCTGGATTACACATCCAAGGCATATGAGTGCGTCTGTATTTTTATTTTCAGCCAGGAGCTGTGCGGCGAGAGGTAACTCGAAACTTCCGGGAACATGCTCTATCATTATATTCTCATCCCTTGCCCCATGCTTTTTGAGTGTCCTGACAGCACCTTCAAGCAATTTCCAGGTGATATCCCTGTTCCAGTCTGATACAACTATTCCAAAACTCATGTCACCGGCCGCCGGTATTATATCGGGATCGTATTCTGAAAGGTTTGATGTTGCCATTATTCTTGCACTACCTTTACCCTTGCAATGTATTTGTCTATATTACCTCCTTCGGAACTTTCAGGATACTCTTCCTTTATCCTTTCGTACAGAGCCAGTGCTTTGTCATACCTTCCTTCAAGCTCATAAAGCTGCCCGGCTTTCAGCAGGTATAAGGGTGTGTAAAAAGAGCTTTCTGAATAATCGGCAGCCCTGAGATAATAATCTATACCTTTATCCAGATCTCCCAATTCAACATAGGCATCTCCAATACAGCCAATGGCTTCAATACTGATGGTCTGGTCTCTTTTTTTAAACTTTTCCAGGTAATCTATTGCATCCTCATACTGCCCGGTCCACAGGAAACATAACCCTGCATAGTAGTTGGCAAGGTTTCCCGGCCTGGTTAACTTGTATTCATCAGCTATATCAATGAAGCCAAGGTAGTTGCCGTCGCCGTAAAGTGCAAGATTGAGGGAGTCAATCTGAAAGTAATCCTCAGCCACATACATCTGTGAAAGAGCTTCTTCAGACTTTTTGTCCATCCTCCTGTTGACCAACCAAAAAATACCTACTACCACGGCAATCACCGCCAGACCATAAGTTATGGGTTTCCAGTTATTCTCAAGGAACTGTTCCGTCCTGGTCAGGGTTTGTTCAACACCTTCTATTGCAGCTGGTGATTCCTTCTTCTTGCCTTTTGCCATTTCTGTTTTATTTAAGCCTTAAAAGATCATTTTAATTAAGTTCCGCAAAAGTAGTTTTTTTAGTCCGTATATAAAATAATTAAATAAAAAAATGGTCATCAGGCTAATTGACACATCACTTTAGCACTATATTGAAAAAGAATTGTCAGAGTGCCGGATAGATTTAGTAAATTTGTTCATAAATAATGCATAATGATATGTACCTGAACAGGCTGAATCTATCCAACTTTAAAAATTACAGTGAGATAGATATTTCATTTTCACCCAGGATAAATTGCTTTGTCGGTGATAACGGAGTGGGTAAGACCAACATTCTTGATGCCATACATTACCTTTCCCTGACAAAGAGCTATTTTGTTAATATTGATAGTGTTAACGTCAGACACGGAGAAAACTTTTTTATAATAAAGGGCATTTTTCAGAATGATGATGGAAGCGAAGAAGTAATGTGCGGATTACAAAGGGGTAAACGCAAGACATTCAGACGTAACGGCAAGGAATATTCCCGCATCTCCGACCATATTGGCAGGTATCCGGTGGTGATGATATCGCCTGCCGACAGCAGTATAATCAGCGACGGGAGCGAGGAGCGCCGCAAATTTATGAATAATGTAATAAGCCAGTTTAACCGTAATTATCTCAATGATATAATTGCTTACAATAAGGCCCTGAAACAACGAAACCGCCTGCTGAAAGATTATTCTTCAGGAGGAAAGTTTGAAAGGCAAATGCTGGAACTATGGGAAGAACAGATGCTAAAACCCGGAAGATCAATATATGAAAGCAGGGAAGGCTTTGTGAAAGAGATAATACCCCTGTTCCAGCAATATTATGATCATATTTCTGAAAAGAGGGAAAATGTACGATTAATATATAAATCACCTCTCGCAAAATACTCTATGAAAGAACTCTTTGAACGTAATATTGATAAAGACAGGATACTGGCTTACACCACTTCAGGGATACACCGTGATGACCTCAATCTTGAAATGGATGGTTTTTCAATTAAGGATATAGGTTCGCAGGGCCAGCAGAAATCATACCTGGTGGCACTGAAGCTGGCTAAATTTGAATATATAAGGAATAAGGGAGGACTGAAACCCATACTCCTGATGGATGATGTTTTTGATAAATTTGATGAGAAAAGGGTTGCCCAGATAATAAAACTGGTTTCGGAAAACAGGTTTGGACAGATATTTATTACCGATACGCACAGGGACAGGATGCAGTCAGTACTTTCGGAAATTAATATTGAATACAAAGTCTTTCTTATTGATGATGGAATAGAAGAGCTGGTAGTTAACGGAAAAGAAAATTAATAATGAGGCGTAGAAAGACAGTGTCACTGAGTGAGGCTTTAAAAGAGTACCGGGCCGAGATGAACATTGATACCAGGCTTAAAGAGGTGAGCCTGATGAATTCATGGGAAGATATTGCAGGCAGGGCAATAGCAAAACGTACATCCAGGGTCTGCCTGAAAGAAGGCAAACTGTTTATTTACCTTACTTCATCCGTTGTCAGAAGTGAGCTGTCGCTGGCGCGTGATTCACTGCGTGAAAGACTAAACGAAGAGGCCGGGGAGGAACTCGTAAAAGAAATTATCCTGAGATAAGCTCTATTAGAATAAATATCTATTCTTCAGCCGGATAGAACCTTTCAAATTCAGAGAAAAAGAAGGCAGCTTCCTTAATTGCATTTTCCTGGCTGTCAGACCCGTGTATGGCATTCATCTGCACAGATGCTGCAAAAATTTTCCTTATTGTTCCATTTTCAGCCTTTGAAGGATCAGTTTCGCCAATCAGTTTTCTGAACTCTTCCACAGCATTTTCCCTGCTCAGTATCATAGCCATAACGGGACCCGATGTCATAAATTCAACAAGGCCATCAAAAAATGGCCTCCCGCTGTGTACCTTGTAGAATGCCTGTGCCTGTTGTTTAGTAAGATGAGTCATTTTCATTGCGCAGATTCGGAAGCCCGCGTCATTAATCATTGCCAGAATGGGTCCGGTCTTTTTGTTCTTAACTGCATTTGGCTTTATAATGGCAAAGGTCAAATCATTATTCATAATCAAATATTTAAGTCTAAGCTAATAATTTCTATATTTGAAACCTGTTAGAAAACAATGAGAAAAAAGACGCTTAAATATAGTAAACTATTATCTGATTTACTTAAAAGATCAGACAATATAGTACTGGTTTGTCACCAGAACCCCGATGGGGATGCAATAGGTTCAATGCTGGGATTTGCCCGCTACCTGGTGAAGCGGGGTAAATCTCCCGCCATGATCAGCCCTGACCAGATACCGGAATTTCTCGGGTGGATGCAAAATTCAGACTCAATAATTATTAATCAGGACGAGCCGGGGAGGGCAGTGAAAAGTCTAAAGGAGGCAGATCTTATTGTAATGCTCGATTTTAACAATGTTGACCGGTCCGGAAAGCTGGCAGACCCTATACTCTCATCGGCAGCAAAAAAAATAGTGATAGACCACCATCCCGATCCGGACTTTCATGTTGACCTGCTCGTCTCCGAGCCGGAATATAGTTCAACGGCAGAACTTGTTTTTTCCCTGGTCATAGATATGGAAGGAGATCATTTCCTTGACCCTGAATTCTTAGAAGCTGTTTATGTGGGCATGATGACAGACACCGGTAATTTCAGTTACGGAACATTTAACGGAGATACCCTCAGGGGGGTGGCAATTATGATGGATAATGGACTCGATAAAGCATCCATCGTAAATAAAGTATATGATAATTTTTCAATTGACAGGCTTCGTTTACAGGGATTTGCATGCTGTGAACGACTGGTTTACCTGGAGGAAGCCGGGACTGCATATATCTACCTGACCAGGTCCGACCTGGACAGGTTTAAGCATAAGACTGGCGACACCGAAGGTTTTGTCAATATACCCCTGTCAGTAAAAGGTATCATTGTATCGGCACTTTTTATAGAAAAAGAAAAGCATATTAAAATTTCTTTCAGGTCAAAAGGGGAATTCAATGTAAATACCTTTGCTGCAAAATACTTTAACGGAGGCGGGCACAAAAATGCCGCAGGAGGAAAATATAAAGGGACAATGCAGGAATGCCTTCAATACTTCGAAGAACTGATAAGCAGCAGCAAGCAGCTCAGAAAATAATATTATCTGACAATTATGTGGAGATTTGCGTATTTACTGTTTCTGATAAGTATCTTAACTGCTGTTTCGTGTCGTGAGAGAGGCGGGAGTAAGGATGTGCCTGTAAAAATTAATGCTGAGCAACTTGCAGAGATAAACAGGCAGTTGCTCATAAAGGACCGTGAACGTATAATAAGCTACATCGAGAGAAAGGGCCTTGATATGAAAGAAACAGATACAGGCCTCTGGATAAGCAGGGACAAGGGTGGTGAAGGCCGTATCAAAGATGGAGATAGTCTTACCCTTGAATATGTTTGCAGCCTGTTGGATGGCAGCGTGGTATATGACTCCGCCAAAGACGGATTGATGCATTTTGTGGTAGGCAGGTCTGACATCCCCGCGGGACTGAACCAGGCAGTAAAGTTACTGGGTAAAGGTTCCGAGGCTGTGCTTATTATACCCGCTTATCTTGCTTACGGACTTCTGGGAGATGAAAGGAAAATACCAGCTCGTTCAGTACTTGTCTACAATATAAAAGTGCTGGATGTGGAGTAAATAATTTTAGCATGATATTTGTAATGAGATTGCCAGTATTTAGCATGTAAAATATGAGAGTAAGAATTGGAACAATACTGAAAGTATCTTTGATACTTATTCTTATTTCAGGGCTTACTTCCTGCTTTAAGGAAAACCTAAACGAAGAGAATGAGAGGGAAATAATAAATAATTACCTTAAGGAGAAGGGTATAGATACTGAACCTACGGAGAGCGGGCTTTACTATGTTGAATTAATAAAGGGAACAGGTATACAGGCTTTTCAGGGTGATACCGTGGAGATATTCTACATAGGCTATTATTTAAGCGGACAAATCTTTGCCTACAATATGAACACCGATCCCTATCGATTTGCCATTGGTTCAGGAGCTGTTATACCTGGCCTTGATGAAGGTGTTTCATATATGAGGGAAGGAGGGGAGGCCTTGCTTGTTGTTCCCAGTTCACTTGCCTATGGTGCCGAGGGTAATTATCAACTGGGCATCTCAGGATATACCCCTCTTGCCTTTGAAGTAATTCTCGATAAGGTAATACCGGGATTGTAGTACAAAAAAAAGATAATCCCACAAGACGGTGTGGATATCCAGATCCGCACCAAAACAGGGAGAGGTAGTTTACTTATGATAAAGCCCCTGCCCCGGTTAATCAGGGCAGGGGCTTCAATCATTTACCGGCTTGCCCCGGTATTATTGCAATATCTTATCAAGGGTTATATTATTCTCCTTAAAGAATTCAACATACCTTGACCAGTGCTCGTCTATAAATGAGTCAATCATTTCTTCAGCCTTATCCATTGCATCAACAGCTTTGTTTACCGATTCCTCATCGGACTGGGTGAGAGCTCCCGTGGCAGTATATAGTACGTTAATGCCAAACATATCTCTCGAAAGGCCTTCCCTTCGGTTGGTAAGCGATCTGAGAATATTGTTATATTCTTTATTGACAGAATCATATACCTCTTTATGCTTATCTGCGAAGGGCATATCATCTTTAATCAAGTCATTCATCTTCGTAAGATTCTGCCTCATTTCCGTGAAGCTTTTATACTTCGCATTGTAATCCCTGATTCTTGACTGCAGGGCAAGAGCACGTGACCGGTTCGCCTTAATGGCATCCACGTCAGGCATTGGCATCCTGGGATCATTATTGATCGTGATATCAGCTGTGGAATTTGCCTTATCCTTATTCAAAAAGAGTTTATATGTACCGGGCAGTACCCGTGCGCCCCTGCGGAAACGGAAATAATTACGACCCCCTTCGCTTTCTTCATCCATTATTACTCCGGGCATTTCAGGTGCATCCATGGTATAATCCCACAGTATCCTGTTGACCCCTTTCTTATAATCGGCGGTAATTTTTCTGAGGGTGTCACCGTCTTCATTCAGAACGAATAAATTCAATTTATCATCATTAGCGTCCTTGCCCGAATAGAATGAAATCAGGGCTGCATTTGGCTTATTATCCCCTTCGTATAATGCATCTCCCCTGAAATAATATCCCGGCAGGTTTTTAGTCTCAGCCATGGTGGCTTCGGGTGGTTCGAAAAGTACGATATCCTGTTTCAGCAAATCATCAGCGCCACCTGCCATTTTCCTGAGAGGCACTATATCATCTATTATCCAGACCGAACGTCCGAAAGTACCTATGACGAGGTCGTTTTCCCGGCTTTGTATGGCCATGTCATAGGTTGATACCGTAGGATAGTCCACTGTCCACCTGTTCCAGGACTCAGATCCGTCAAAACTTACATAGAGTCCATACTCTGTACCGGCAAACATGAGATTGGCTTCAACGGGATCCTGCACAAAGCAAAGTACATAGCCCCATACATCATTGTCATCAACTATCCGTTCCCATGATTTACCGTAGTCTTCAGTTCTGTACATGTAAGCACTGTAGTCTCCCGTCCTGTAATTATTTACAACTACAAAGGCCTCGCCTTCATTATGTTCGGAAGCTGTGATCTGTGGTATCCATGCTCCCGGAGGCATGCCTTTTATATTCTGCCCCACTTCAGACCAGTTTTCTCCGCCGTCCCTTGTGATATGCAGCTTGCCGTCATCAGAACCGGTCCATATAAGCCCTTCTTTCAGAGGGCTTGGCTCAATAGTGATCAATGTACAGTGATTTTCGGCACCTGTTGCATCAATAGTGAGACCTCCGCTTTGTCTTTGCTTTTGCTTTTCCGGATCGTTGCTTGTAAGATCGGGTGATATTTTTTCCCATTTGTCGCCCCGGTTGGTGCTCTTATGGACAAACTGGCTGCCAAAATAAATAGTATTATTATCAAAGGGATCCTGTGCAAGGGCTGCATTCCAGTTAAAGCGCAATCTCTCGTCTCCCTCAGCTGCGGGCCTGATACTTGCACCGTTTCCGGTCTGTAAATCAACGCGCCTGAGGGCGCCACCCTGTGATTGGGCATAACAATATCTTGGATCGCCCGGTACGGGTAGGGCGTCAAAACCATCGCCTCCAATCAGAAAATCCCAGAATTCATTTATTATACCGCCATTGGTCCAGGTATAGGCAGGACCTCTCCAGGAGCCATTATCCTGTAATCCGCCGTAAACATTATAGGGCTTCTCCATATCCACGGCAATATGGTAGAACTGACCTACGGGCAGGTTGGTGATATGCCTCCATGATTTGCCCATATCATATGTTATTGCAAGCCCGCCGTCATTTCCTTCCATCATATGCTTCGGATTCTCCGGGTTTATCCACCAGGCATGGCGGTCGAGGTGAACCGTCTCGCCTATTGAAATAGGGAAAGTCAGACCACCGTCTTCACTCACATTGACCCCTGAAAAAAGAGTATATATCCTGTTTTCATTTGAGGGGTCCACATAAATTTCTGCATAGTAGAAAGGCCTGGAACCTATGTTTTCCGTTCCTCTCTTTTCCCAGCTAAAGCCGCCATCGGTGGAGCGGTATATTGCATTGGTTTCAGATTCAACATAAGCATATACGTAATCAGGCCTGCTATGTGCAATGGCCAGGCCTATCCTTCCAAGTTTCTCAGGCAGGCCTTCAGTAATCTTTTTAAAGCTTTCTCCTCCATCCAGTGTTATGTATAAGCCTGATCCTTCACCGCCTGAATTAAAAAACCATGGCCATCTCTGGTGGTCCCACATTGCCACTATTATTTTATCCGGGTTGTGAGGATCCATCACCATCTCGGCAACACCTGATGACTCATTGGTATACAATACCTTCTTCCATGTTTTGCCTCCGTTAGTAGTCTTATATAAACCTCTTTCCTCGTTTGGTCCCCAGGGACTGCCTATGGCGCCAACGTAAACAATATCACTGTTATTCGGATTAATGAGAATCCTGTGAATATGCCTGGTGTTTTCAAGCCCGACAAGTTCCCATGTTTTTCCTGCATCAAGGCTCTTGTAAAGACCGTATCCCCCTGTAATACTGTTTCTTGGATTACCTTCTCCTGTTCCCGCCCAGATGATATCAGGACGTTGTGGGTCAATAGCCAGGGCACCTATAGAGGCTACCTCTTGGTCATCAAAAACGGGTTCGAATTTTGTTCCTCCCCCCGTCGTCTTCCATAATCCGCCTGAGGCGGTTCCAACATAAAATATCTCGGTGTCAATGGGGTCAGCAGCAATGGCTGTCACCCGGCCGCTCATGCCGGACGGACCAATATTTCTGGGCTTAAGCCCGTGAAAAAGATCCATGTCAACTTCCTGGGCATTAAGGTTAATCAATAATCCCAGGAATAAGGCAGTAATAAGTGCTTTTTTAGGTAACATTTAAATAGGCTTTGGTTATTATATGCGGCAATTTATTAAAAAGAATCAATTAAGACCCTTTCTGGATTGATGTTTAAGAATACATAATTTTTTATTAATGTTTTTCCCCGATAATAAATATAGCAGGTTTCTTATCAAGGTCAGGAAAACCAGATTTCTGCCATTCAGAAACAGACCTGGTCATAATGAATTCCCCGGGCAGACTTATATTGGATGCAATACAGAGATAAGTCTTACCGTTCAGTGCCGCAGCAATATCATGTAAAAGCTTCATATTACGGTAGGGGGTTTCCATGAATATCTGGCTTTGTCCTCCACTAATCTTTGCTTCCAGCTTCTTAATTTCCTTTATACGTTCCGACCTTTCAATGGGAAGATAACCGTTAAAGGCAAAATTCTGGCCATTAAGTCCTGAGGCCATAAGGGCGAGGAATATGGAAGAAGGACCGGTTAAAGGAATAACCCTGATGCCATTTGAATGAGCCAACATTACGAGTTTTGAGCCCGGGTCAGCAACCGATGGTATACCGGCTTCACTCATCAGACCTGTATCAATTCCCTGCCTCAAAAAGCTAATCATGCTTTCAAGTTCATCAGTCCGGGTATGCTTGTTCAGCAGAATGAACTCACAATCGTCAATGGGAAATTCAGGGTCTATCATCCTGAGATACCTGCGGGCACTGCGGACATCTTCAACAATGAATTTTCTCAGAGAGACGCTTAGCTCCAGTACCCTGGCCGGAATTACATAGGTGTAATCATCAGATCCGAGTGTAACAGGTAACAGATATAATTTGCCATTCACGATTTTGGATTTTGTCCGAAATTAATAAAAAATAGCCTTACCATGAAGAAGCCGGGTTCAGGAAGTCAATTATTTTGCTTTATTTTGAGTACTTAAAATACACATGGTGAAAATAACTTTTCTTGGTACCGGCACCTCCCAGGGCGTTCCGGTTATTGCCTGCAACTGCAGAACCTGTAAATCGACAGACAGCAGGGATAAACGACTCAGAACGTCTTTGCTGATAGAAACGGAGAAACAGAATATAGTCATTGATGCAGGACCCGACTTCAGGCAGCAGATGCTAAGGGCAGGGGTAGAGAAACTTGACAGTATACTGCTGACTCATGAGCATAAAGACCATATAGGCGGAATGGATGACGTAAGAGCATATAATTACATAAGCAAAAAACCAATAGACATATACTGTGACGAAAGAGTTCAAAAAGCAGTAAAAAGGGAATATCCCTATGTCTTCTCGGAACATAAATATCCCGGGGTTCCACAGATGAACCTGATCAGAATGAATGATGATCCCTTTGAACTGGGTGATTTAAAGGTGCTGCCTGTTAGAGTGCATCACTACAGATTGCCGGTTTATGGTTTCAGGATCGGTGATTTTGCATATATCACAGATGCCAATTATATATCAGAGGATAACAAGAAAAAACTTCTGGGAGTTAAATACATGGTAATTAATGCACTTAGAAAAGAAAAACACCTTTCTCATTTTAACCTTAGGGAAGCGCTTGAGTTAATTGACGAAATTTCCCCCAGAAAAGCATTTATTACTCATATAAGTCACCAGATGGGTTTGCATGATGATGTGTCGAAGGAATTACCGGCCAGCGTGGAATTGGCTTATGATGGAATGAATGTTGAAATATGAACAGGATCTAATCAATACCGGTGTTTCCTGTAACTCCTTTTAAGCTTCTTCTGGTACTCATTAGAAAAGAAATACTTGTTTCTGCCCAGCTGGGTGGCGTTGATATATGAATTCCTTTTCTTTCTGGCATATGGATTCTGCCTTGATGCAAAACAAGAAGTTATAAATATTACGACAATCATTAAAATTAAGTACTTGAGGTACTTCATATTTATATTCCGGGTATTTATTTTGTGCATTATATCAACTAAAAGTACAATTATTTTGGGTAAATATAAAGAACATCACATATATTTACGGATGCGGAAGCAAAAAGTTATATACCGGTTTGAGTTTTTTTTAAACCATGGCCGGAATAACCCTGTTCAAAAATTAAAATTCTGAAATGAAGAAATATCTTATCCCCTTGCTGGCCATCTTATTTATTTCCCTGCAGCCTTTGAAATCGCAGGAACTGGAAAATTTTGGTGTCTCCACCGGTGAAGGCTTAAGGATTGAAAAACTTATCTTGAGTGATAGCACCGAAGCAGGAGAGAACCTGTCATGCCCTGTTTTCAGTTTCGAGCTTAACGGTGGATACCATCTTTCAAGCGACGTCAATGCAAGCCTTGCAGGTACACGCTTTCTAATGAGTTTTGAGAATTCACTGCGTGTCTCATATACCTCATATGGAGGAGGTTACCCAGGTTGGAGGGGAGAGATAAATTTTCAAAACAAAGGATTTGATACCATAGAGATAAGCAATGTTTTACCACTGGGAGAAGACTCCCTTAATGTATATATTACAGGCAAGGGGCCATGGAACCTGGCGAGGGCATATTTGCACCGCCCCGGCTATGAGCCGCTAAGGCTTGTTCTTCCTGACAATGCATGGGAACTTGGTTTTTCAATAAAACAAATTACCGTCGATACATCCCTTGCAATGCTGGCCAGGAGAGGTAGAACCAACGGAGCCATTGAGCGCAGGTACAGTACCCTGCTTCCGCCGGGAACAATGGCATCCTTCAATCTTTACGGGGAAGTTTTTACCGGTCTGTGGCAGGATGGTTTGAAGCTTATCTTCAGGGACAGATACCTTTACGACCTGACGGAATTTGATAACAGCCTGTTTGAGAGGGACGACCTGAAGTGGATCCGGAAATCATACCTGGCCATATTGCAGCAGGCATGGGATAAATCCTTTTATGACAGGTTTGAAGGGAAATATCACTACGGGGAACAATTGAAGGAATATAATATGCTCTTTGGATATCCGGATGTTTACGGGATATGGCCAACATGGCCACGCCTTGGAGTTGACCAGAGGAACCAGTGGGATCTTTATGACGACCTGCCGGGAGGCACCGGGCAACTGAGAAATTTTGCACGAATGTCAAGACAGAATAATACCAGGTTTTTTATTGCCTATAACCCATGGGATAAGAGTACGAGACAGGAAAATCCTTATGCGGGAATGGCGCGCCTGATAAAAGAGATTGAAGCCGACGGCGTGGTGCTGGATACTCGCGGGAGCTCAAGCTATGAGCTACAGGCTGCTGCTGACAGTGTCAGGGACGGAGTGGTAATGTATTCCGAAGGGATGGCAATAACAAAGGATATGCCGGGAATAGTGTCAGGAAGGGTCCATAATGCTATTTTTCTTGCCCCTGAACTGAACCTTAACAAGGTGATAAAACCTGAATTTGCCATTTTCAGAGTGCTTGATGTGGGAGAAGCAATACTGCACCGTGAAATAGCCGTTGCATTCTTTAACGGTTATGGTTCAGAGCTGAATCTTTACAGGCCCGGAAGATATCATCAGGTCGACCGGGATTATGAATATCTTGCCAGAACAACGATGATACTCAGGGAAAACAGTGACGCCTTTCTGGATAATGACTGGCAACCACTGATCGGACAGGGTAAGGACCGGCTACATATAAACATGTGGAAGAGTGGTGATAAAACAATATATTCAGTGTTAAACATGGACCCTGCCGGTTGCGAAGAACCCTTATTAGAAATTGAAAATGAGGAGGGCTATCACTATGTAAGCCTCTGGCATCACAGGGAACTGGAACCTGTAAAGTCAGGCACCAGGGCTCTTGTTACTGTATCAACAGACCCTTTTCATCCTTCTTACTCAGGAACAAGGATGGAAGGCAGTCTTGACTGTATAGCCCGTTTCCCTGAATTACTGAGTGTTAAAATGGCACGGGATAGCCTGTTTATCAGCAGCCGGCTAAAGGGTCTCCTTAAGATTTGGAATCAAAAGCCTTCATACCGGTCTGAAGCAGTTGAGTTAGACTTGAACGATTCAGTAAAACTTGATGTTAATACCCTCTTCCCGTCTTATGAGGGGAAGATAATAATTCAACTCTTTAATGTCGGATTACTTGCAGATGAGGTTGTTACGGAATTCAGGGGAGGCATGCCCTGGCTGATAAGCAAGGTGGAAAGGACAGAAGCCCACAGGGGTAAATATCCCAGGGATATGCTACTGATACCGTCTGCGCAGTTAAGTTATGAACTGAAATCAAATGATGATTTTATACCATACCCCGGGAGCAGTAAAGAAATTGTGCATCATATAGATTCTTTCCTTATTGATAAATTCCCTGTAACCAATGAGCAGTACTACATGTTTATAAGTGAAACAGGCTACCTGCCCTCCGATACCGTAAATTACCTTAAACACTGGATTAACGGGATATATGAGCAGGGAAAGGAAAAATACCCGCTTGTCTATGTCAGCCTCGAAGATGCAAAAGCATACGCCCGGTGGGCAGGGAAGAGGCTGCCCACTGAAGCGGAATGGCAACTTGCAGCCAGGGGTACAGATAATCGTTTATGGCCCTGGGGGGATGAATTTCATGGGACAAAGTGTAATAATGCTTTTGGACGACCCACGCCCGTTGACGCTTTCAGTAAGGGTCAGAGCCCCTATGGAGTAATGGACATGGTAGGCAATGTATGGCAGCTCACAAATGATGTTTATGATAACGGGATATATTATTTCGTAATAATTAGGGGAGGGAGTTATTACAAGCCCACCTCAAGCTGGTGGTACGTCCAGGGAGGACCACAGTCACTGGATAAGCGGCAGATGCTCCTTCTGGTATCCCCGGGTTTCGACAGGAATGCCACCGTAGGATTCCGGTGCGTAAGAGATATTTAATGGATTATATGTGCCTTACCCCATCCTCAATGGTGGGAAGGTAGAAATCGGCTTTCAGCCCTGTTGCAGAGGTATAGGACCTGTCAAGTTTTTCGATAAAGCTGTCAACCATGTTTTTTGCCACAATACTGACGCTGCAGCCGCCAAAACCGGCACCGGTCATCCTGCTGCCAAGAGTGCCGTCGATTTCACGTGCCTCATACACAATTGTATCCAGCTCTTTACCTGTTACTTCATAATCGTTCCTGAGAGAGTCGTGCGACTCATTCATTAATTTGCCAAACTTGATTAAGTCGCCATTGTGAAGGACATTCACTGCCTGCAGGACCCTGTGATTTTCTGTTATAACGTGCCTTGCCCTCTTTCGTACTGTTTCATCAGGAATAAGTTCACCGATCAGGTGGAGGTCATTGATGCTTAACTCGCTGAGGTAACCTATCCGGAATTTGCTGTTAAGGTAGTCCACAGCCTTTTCGCATTCGGCACGCCGCTCATTGTATTTTGAATCAGTGAGTCCTCTCCGCTTATTGGTGTTGCTAATAACCAACTGGTATTCACCAAGCTTAACAGGAATGACATCATACTTGAGAGTACCGCAGTTCAGGAAGATGGCCTTTCCCTTCTCACCCATTCCAACAGCAAACTGATCCATTATGCCACAATTCATTCCCACAAAAGAATTTTCAGCATGCTGGCTTAGTTTGACCATATCAAGTATTGAAAGGCCTGCCTCAAAAAGTTCATTCACCGCATAGGCCGTGACCATTTCTATGGATGCTGAGGAAGAGAGGCCTGCTCCATTGGGAATGTCACCGTAAAAAAGCATTTCCATGCCTCCGGGTTTTATACCCCTGCCAGGAAACTCTGAGATTACACCGAGAGGGTAGTTAACCCATTGTCCGTCTTTATTTTTTTTTATATCGCCTGTCTTCTGTATATCTGAAAAATCAAAGTTTAAAGTGTTCAGCAAGAGCATATCATCATTTCTCTTTCTGACAAGAAGATAGGTGCCGTAATTAAGTGCACAGGGCAGAACAAAGCCATTATTGTAATCGGTATGCTCGCCTATGAGGTTAAGCCTGCCGGGGCAGAAAAAAATAACAGGAGCATCTGTCCTGTTATCATAATTTTTATAGAACTCTTCCCGGAGTTTTGACAGTTCCATACTAGACCTTTATTTTCTTTTCAATTTCAGTTATCTGATTTCTGAAGTGTTTGTCGGTATCAATAAGGTTATTAACTGTTTTACAGGCATGCAGAACAGTTGCATGATCTTTGCCGCCTATCTGGGACCCTATGCTTGCCAGAGAAGCCTTGGTAAGGTTTTTACTGAAATACATCGATACCTGCCTGGCCTGCACAATCTCCCTTTTGCGGGTCTTGCTCTGCATAAGCTCTATGGGTATCCTGTAATAATCACAGACAATTTTCTGGATAAACTCAATTGTGATTTCTCTTGAGGTATGCTTGACCAGTTTGTCTATCATCTGCCTGGCCAGCTCAAGGGTTATTTCTTTCCTGTTAAGAGTTGACTGGGCATAGAGGGATATGAGAACAGCTTCCAGCTCTCTTATATTGTTTGTAATATTTGCAGCCAGGTATTCGAATATTTCATCATCAAGCTCAATGCCATCGTTATATGCTTTCTTCTTCATAATGGCAAGTCTTGTCTCATAATCAGGCTTCTGAAGATCGGCCAGCAGGCCCCATTTAAACCTTGACAATAACCTTTGTTCCATACCCTGCAGTTCAACAGGCGGACGGTCACAGGTCATGATGAGCTGTTTCCCGCTCTGGTGAAGGTGATTGAAAATATGGAAAAAAGTGTCCTGTGTTTTTTCCTTTCCGGCAAATTCATGAACATCATCAAGAATCAGTACGTCAATCATCTGGTAGAAGTGCAGGAAATCATTCCTGTTATTATTTCTTATTGATTCGACGAACTGAGTCTGGAATTTATTGGCGTTTACATACAGCACCACTTTTTCCGGGAACTGCTCCTTAACCTGGATGCCGATGGCCTGAGCCAGGTGTGTTTTTCCAAGCCCTGAATCGCCATATATCATAAGAGGATTGAAAGCCGTACCCCCGGGATTGTTACCCACGGCTATCCCGGCTGACCTTGCCAGCCTGTTACAGTCGCCTTCAATAAAATTATGAAACGAATAATCGGGGTTGAGCCTTGGATCAAAATGGACTTTCTTAATACCCGGAATAATGAAAGGATTCTTTATTGAGGTCTGAGCTACCT
Source organism: Bacteroidales bacterium (assembly GCA_032260385.1). Lineage (GTDB taxonomy): Bacteria > Bacteroidota > Bacteroidia > Bacteroidales > VadinHA17 > UBA9300. The sequence continues at coordinate 27,092 of JAVVEL010000006.1, forward strand.
CATAGGGTACTGATACTGGCTTGTTCTTGAGTTCTGTCTTATTGCTGGAAGGATATTTGACAGTATAGGGCTTCCCGTTGGAGAACTGGGTATTCTCCATCACTACATTATATTCAAGTTTCGCATCATTGCCTAATATTCTCCTCAGTGTTTTGCGAAGAACATCAATGTATTGCTCTTCCAGGTATTCATAAAAAAAGGGACTCGGAACCTGGATGGTCAATACATTATTCTTAAGCCTCAGAGGTATGATGGGTTCAAACCATGTCTTGTAACTTATCGATGGGATTATATCCTTAATAATCCCGAGACATCCTTCCCATACCTCATGATGTGATTTATTCATGTAGATTAGCGGTTAACAATTTGTAAGGTCTAGCATAGGTTAAAATCAGGAGCAATATTTGCAAAAAAAAAACTTAAAAAAAAAATTTTTTTCACTTGACTTTTACAAAAAAATTCTATGGTATTAGCTTTCAACCAATTAAAATTTCAAAAAAAAATATTAATGTTAAAAGACAGATAATCAATAGTATAGAAGTATAACCAGGAAAATTTTTGTCTTATATGCCCAGTCTATGGGCTTTATTTATTTTTCCCGAAAACGGAAAAATTAATATATCGTCCGGGATTTGATTTCAGATCTTCAAGTAAAAGGTTTAATTGGACGAGACTCTTTGTTAATTCTGTATATAATGAGTCATCTTTCAGAAACATGCCGGCTGAACCTTCGCCCCGGTTAAGATTTTCCAGGAGGATACTTGTTTCTTTTACCGTCGAATTAAAATTAGAAATTGAAGCTTCAATATCTGAGTCTGACAGTTTACCTGCTATAAAAGAGATCTTATTTATGGTAGTATCCATTACCTCGGTATTCCTGCCAATCATGCCGGCGAAACTGTCGAGATTAAGAATAAGATTGTTAATGTTTTCACCGGAGCTCTCAAGGATCTTATCCATCCTGTATGTTAAATTCTCAATATTGTCAGAGCTTTTATGCAGATTCTCCCTCATGTCTTCGGTAATAATCAGTTTCAGATCCAGCATCAGGCTATCGATGTCAGATATTACCTGGTTTGCCTTATTAATAACAGGAGCAAGGTCATTACTTGTATTTGCCATGATTCCCAAATTGAGCCTGGATTCCAATGTATCGCCGTCACTGTGAAAGTCGTGTCCTTTGCCGGGTATAAGATTCACCTTCATTCCTGCAAGTATGGATTCAGGTCTTATTTCAGCAATTGTTCCTTCAGGCAGTTTATATCCATGGTTAATGCCCAGTGTGATAAGGACCCTGCCTGTTCCGTCGTTGAGGAACTTCATGCTTCGTACAATACCCGCTTTATAACCGTTAATTTCAACAATGCCTGATTCTTCCAGTCCGCCAATATCATCGAAAATTGCATGGTACCTGTCATCCCTGTTGAAGATATTATTTCCTTTCAAAAAGCTGAAAAGCCATATAAAAACAAGCACGGTTATTATTGCTGTCAGCCCTACTATGATCTCTTTTGAAATGTTTTTCATATTATTTACTCCCTGTTAATTCAATTGCTTCCTGCAGTGGTATTATTTTTTCATTTTTCACGGCTATTACGAATGCGTCGGGAAATTCTGCCTGCAGTTCCTTCCTCCTACTGGCAGCTTCATTGTATGTCACATACCTGCCGGTGGCGTATTTAAAATATTTTCCTGCTACCAGTTCCGTAATTTCACCAGTTCTGGTGAACTGTTCAGGAAGTTCTTCCTTCTTTTCTGTGGATGTTGCCAGTTGAATCATGAACCATATTTTATCATCCATGATCTTTGCTTCCCTGGCTGATGTGCTGAAGTCGCTCTTCTGGTCGATTGAGGCTTTGTAATCCCTGAAGGCTCTGAATATAGCCGAGGCTATATAGTCCTGCCCCTGGCCTGAAGTAAGAAAGCGTTCTTCCTGTGAATTTGTTATGAAACCTGATTCAACCAGTACACTGGGCATGGTGGTTTGCCACAGGACTATTAAACCTGCCTGTTTAACACCACGGTCGCCAAGACCTACACGGCTTCTGAACTGGTCTTGTATATAGTTTGCAAAATTGAGACTCTGTTCCAGGTAGATATTCTGCATGAGGGAGAAGATAATAAAAGATTCAGAAGAATTAGGGTCATAACCCTGGTACCTTGTTGTGTAATCTTCTTCAAGGGTGATAACCGAGTTTTCTTTCATTGCAACTTCGAGGTTCCCCTGGTCTTTATGGATACCCATCACGAAGGTTTCGGAGCCTTTAATCCTGCTATCCCTGAAACCGTTACAGTGAATCGAAATAAACAGGTCGGCTTTTGCCTTGTTTGCTATTTCAGCTCTCTTGTAAAGTTCGACAAACTCGTCTTTCTGCCTGGTATAGATAACCTTTACTCCGTCGAGCAATTCTTCAATGTATTTGCCTGTTTTAAGGGCTATGGCAAGGGTTATTTCTTTTTCCTGGCTTGTTCTTCCCTCTGCACCCGGATCCTTGCCTCCGTGCCCTGCATCAATTACCACCACCCATTCATTCTCCGGGGGTTCATCAGCGTGACAGTTTAAGGAGGTGAAAAAGCCTAAAACGGCGGTGATAAACAGAAATAGTGCCGGAAATGATATGGTACAATGTTTGTAATTTTTAATCATGCTCCTCATGCTATGAAGATGATTTTAATTAGTTTTACTCCGTTCTATTAAACATTACAAAAATAGTACTAAACTTTTTTACTATTTCAGCGACAAAGATACATATTATCCTCATAAGCACTTTTTTTTCAACATTTCTGTTTGGCCAGGAAATTAAGAGGGTGCCGGATTCATTGGTGGCTGTAATGGATACAATGGCTTTTATGCAGGACACCATCCGTGTTGATACCATGGGGACAGGCGTGGAGGGATGGCGAAAATTAAAAATATCTCCCGATGCCGTTGATATGCCTATTGTGTATAGTGCCCTTGACAGCCAGTATATTAACATGGATGATCAGAAAGTGTACCTGGTTAACCAGGCTTCAGCAATATATGGCGATATCAGCCTGGAGGCGTTTTATATTACCCTGGATCTTAACACGAGTGAGGTAAATGCCTGGGGCAGGCGTGATTCTACAGGCAAGATGGTTGATATCCCGAGGTTCAGGGACGGGGATGAGGAATTTGAGGCCGAGGAGCTTACCTATAATTTTAAAACGGAAAGGGCTATCGCACGTAATATAGTGACTGAAGAGGAGGGGGGCCTCCTGCACAGCGAGATCACAAAGCGTCAGGATGACGGATCTCTTCATGTACAGGGCAGCAAGTACACCACATGCGAGGCAGAGGATCCCCATTTTTACGTTAGCCTCCCCAAAGCTAAAGTGATACCAAATGAAAAAATAGTCTCAGGCCCGGCCTATCTGGTCCTGGAAGATATACCCCTGCCTCTGGTACTGCCCTTTGGTTATTTCCCGGTGCAGAAAGAATATGCCTCGGGTATACTCATACCAAAATATGGCGAAGAGAATAACAGGGGTTATTTTCTCAAGGGCATGGGATATTATTTTGCTGTGAGCGATTATTTTGATCTCAGTTTTATGGGCGATATATATACAAATGGTACGTGGAGGCTCAGTGCTGCGACAAATTATCGTAAGAGGTATAAATTCAACGGTAATTTCAGCTTTAACTATGCAAATAATATAAATGGTTACAAGGGGCTTGAAAACTATTCACAGAGCAGTAATTATTCAGTACGGTGGTCTCATTCACAGGATACAAAAGCCAGGCCGGGAACGCGTTTTTCGGCCAGTGTGAACCTTAGTTCTGCCGGATTTGACAGGGAGAACAGCTACAATGTACAGGAGCATGTCAATACTACCAAGCAATCGAGTATAAGCTATTCTAAAACGTGGGCCGGGACCCCCTTTAATCTCTCTGCCAGCGTGAATCACAGCCAGAACTCGGCAGCAAAAACAGTCAGCCTTAACCTGCCTAAAATAAACTTTGGCATGTCAAGGATTTATCCTCTGAAATCACTGGGAAGCGGAGGTGCCACAAAATGGTGGCAGGAGCTGCAGCTGCAGTATACCGCCAGCCTCGATAACAGGATATCCACAACAGATGAAAAAATGTTCACAGGTGAGATGTTCGAAGATATGAAGAACGGCTTCCAGCATGAAATACCGGTAAGCCTGCCCATAAGACCTTTCAATAATTTTTCTATTTCTCCCTCCCTGAGATATTCCGGTGTCCTGTTCACGGAAAGAACACTGAAAAGATGGGAGCCTGAATACGTTGATCCGGTAACGATGGATACGGTTAGCAAGGTCATAAGTGAGCAGGAAGAAGGATTTTTTTACGGCCACGCCGTTAACCCTTCGATAAGCGCGAGTTACAGTCCCCAGATCTTCGGCACGTACCAGTTTACAAACCCGGATTCCCGTGTAATTGCGGTGCGGCATGTTATGAAACCATCAGTCTCATTCTCTTATATCCCTGCCCTTGAAGGATTCTCTTCGGACATGTACCGCGAAGTGCAGATTGATACCACGGGGAGGACAACGGAATATTCAATCTATGAAAACGGCATATACGGTACCCCGTCATTGTCACGCAGGAACGGGAGCCTTAATTTTTCACTTACCAATATTATAGAAGCCAAGGTAAGAGAAAGAAACGATACAGCGAATGCTGAAAGAAAAGTAAAGATACTTGATAACCTCGCATTAAATACATCATATAACCTCTTCGCTGATTCGATGAAATGGAGTCCCATGTCCATGGTTATGCGAACAACACTCTTTAATGAGCTCAGTATTTCTGCCAGGGGCAATTTTGATTTCTATGCAACTGATTCACTTTTCAGAAGGATAAACGCCAGTGTCTGGTCACTTAACAGGAGACCATTCAGAATGACAAATTTCAATATCAGCCTTAACTTTGAATTAAATAAACTTCTAAAATCCCTTATCGGGGAAAAATCTGAAGATGAAACCGCCGCTTCCGAAGCAACAGAGGCAGGCACCCAGATGGCAGGTATGCCAAGATCACTGGAGGAAGCAGGCAGGCAGCAGCGGACAGGAGATATGCAGGGCGGACAGGGGATGATATATGATGAGTATGGATATGTTAACTTCAATGTGCCATGGACGATGAGGATAGCATATAATTTCTATTACACCAAGACCAGGGAAGAATCTTTAATCAACCAGAACCTAACAATGAGTGGTAATGTTACCCTCACAAAAAACTTTGCCATAACCTATTCTACGGGATATGACTTCAGGAGTAAGGAAATAACCATGACCAGGATAGGCATCAGAAGGGACCTGCACTGCTGGGAGATGAGCTTTAACTGGATTCCCACCGGCTATCTCAAAAGCTGGGATTTTACAATACGCGTCAAGGCAAGCGTACTGCAGGATCTTAAATATGAACGAAGGAAAGATTATCACGATAATTATTAAAAACATGTCCTATGAAAAAAATCATTCATACCTCAAAAGCACCTGAAGCCCTTGGACCATACAGCCAGGCTGTGGAAATAAACAATACACTTTATATTTCGGGCCAGGTTCCTGTTGATCCTGCAAACGGCTCCGTTGTAGAAGGTGGAATAGCGGAGCAGACAGAGCAGGTTCTGAAAAATATAGGTGCAATACTCGAAGAGGCAGGTTATTCCTTCAGAAATGTAGTGAGCTCCACATGTCTCCTGTCGGACATGTCCAATTTCAAGGCCATGAATGAAGTGTATGCACGTTCTTACCCTGCCGATCAACCGGCAAGAGCCGCGTTCGCAGTAAAGGAGCTGCCCCTTGGAGTGCTCCTGGAAATAGTTACTGTAGCTGCAAGGTAGAAGCAGAAAAGCTACTCTCTACTCGGCAATTATTTCAAATTCGATCTCAGCTTTAACTTCTTTATGAAGTTTTATCTGTGCCTTGTATTTGCCTACTTCTTTTACCTGGTCGCCCTCAATGGTAATATTTTTCCTGTCTATTTCAAATCCCTCGTTCTTGAGGGCTTCGGCTATCTGTATTGTGTTTACTGAGCCAAATATTTTTCCCGAACTGCTTGTTTTGGCCCCAATGGTAAGAGAAACATCAGCAAGCTTGCCGGCAATCTCTTCAGCTTCCTGCTTTATCTTTTCTTCTTTATGTGCCCTCTGACGCGTATTTTCCTCATGTACTTTTTTTGCTGATGAGGTAGCCAGGACGGCATAGCCCTGAGGTATAAGGAAATTCCTTGCATATCCGTCTTTAACGGACACTATATCACCCTTATCACCTAATCCGTTTATATCCTGTTTAAGTATTATATCCATTTTTTTCCTCCTCGTTTTATTTTAGCAGGTCAGTAACATAGGGTAGCAAAGCAAGATGGCGGGCCCTCTTTATAGCCTTGGCCACCTTTCTCTGATACTTGAGTGAAGTACCTGTAATTCGTCTCGGCAAAATTTTGCCCTGCTCATTCAAAAACTTCTTGAGAAATTCAGGATCCTTGTAATCAACATATTTTATCCTGTTCTTTTTGAACCGGCAATATTTTTTCTTTTTAATCTCAACTGTCGGTGGTGTCAGATATCTGATTTCTGATTCATTCTGTGCCATAATTTAGTCCTCCTGGATTTTTTCCGTTTCTTTCTGCTTCCTTTTCTTCTCTGCGTACTGTACCGCGTATTTGTCCATTTTAAAGGTCAGGAATCTTATTATCCTTTCGTCACGCCTGTACTGGAGTTCAAGTGGCTCTATCAATTCACCCGGGCCTTTGAATTCAATAAGATAGTAAAAGCCGGTTGATTTTTTCTGAATGGGATAGGTAAGCTTCTTGAGTCCCCAGTTCTCTTCATGAATGATTTCACCTCCGTTGTCGGTGATCACCTTCTTGAATTTTTGTACCGCTTCCTTCATCTGGGTCTCAGACAAAACGGGAGTTGCAATGAAAACGGTTTCGTAATGGTTCAACATAATTTTAAACTTTTTTTTATTAACTTAAATTGGGCTGCAAAAATATGCTTTTTTCTCAAATTAACCAATAAGTTGTTGATATATTTACGATTCAATAGTTCCCTTAGGATACCATTATTTCTTATATTTGCTCATTATAAATTAAGGATGAAAGATAAGTTGTTGTTCATTATAACCGAAGGCTAAAAGATAAGTTGTTACCATGGAGAATTTTATAGTATCTGCGAGGAAGTACAGACCGGTAATATTTGATAATGTAGTAGGGCAGGAATCAATCACATCAACGCTAAAGAATGCGATAAAGACAAACCATCTTGCCCAGGCCTACCTTTTTTGCGGCCCGCGGGGGGTGGGGAAAACCACATGTGCCAGAATACTTGCAAAAACCATTAACTGTCAAAATCTTACCGATAAAACCGAAGCCTGCGGAAAGTGCGAATCGTGCCAGGCCTTTGACAGCTCCAGGTCGTATAATATACATGAACTCGATGCAGCGTCAAACAATAAGGTTGATGACATACGAACCCTCACTGACCAGGTAAAAATTCCGCCACAGGTGGGACGTTATTCAGTATATATCATTGATGAGGTTCATATGCTCAGTACATCGGCCTTCAATGCCTTCCTGAAAACACTTGAAGAACCACCACCTCATGCTGTCTTTATCCTGGCTACCACAGAAAAACAAAAAATCATACCTACAATCCTTTCACGGTGCCAGATCTTCGATTTCCACAGGATAACCATTGATGATATTGTAAACAGGCTGATTTTTGTTGCAGGAAAAGAAAACATAGAAGCCGAACAGGAAGCTTTGCAGATAATCGCTCAAAAATCTGATGGATCAATGCGCGATGCACTGTCAATCCTGGACCAGATAGTAAGCTACAAAGGGAAAAAGATTACATATGATGATGTAATTGAGAATCTTAATATACTGGATTACGAATATTACCTTAAAGCAACCGATGCCTTCCTTTCCGGCAATGTGCCCAGTGCACTCCTGCTTTTTAACGACATACTCGAAAAGGGATTTGACGGTCATAATTTCATTGCCGGACTGAACAGCCACCTGCGTAATTTACTGGTATGCAAAGACGAGGCTACACTCAAACTGGTCGAGGCCGGATCAGCAATCAGGGATAAATACAGGGACCAAACAATCAGGTGCCCCGTAAGATTTTTGTATAAGGGTCTTGAAATATTGAGTGATGCCGATGTACATTATAAGTCCAGTAGAAACCAGAAGCTACATGTAGAACTGGCATTGATCAGACTGGCTACCATCAATACCGACCGCGGAAAACAGCAAAATGTTGAAGGCGGAAAGGAGGAAAAGGAAAATGATATAGTGCCCGGAGCAAGGAAAGAGAGCCGGGCTGAAATCAGAACAGGGGCAGCTAAAAAAGATGAAAAAATCTCAACATCAAAAGGAGAGTATACCCCGCCCAGGTCGTTTTCTATAAAGGAAAGACTGAAAAATCAACATGAAAACAATGAATCAGGAGTTGCTGATGCTGCTGATAGTTATAATGAACCTGATGATGCTGAAGCTGTGGACAGGGAATTCGATGAGTCAGACCTGGCTGAAGCCTGGCTTGGCTTTGGAGATACCCTTAAATCGGGCAATCCGCGAATGTCCAGTATCGTAAAGGCCATGAAACCGGTAATAGAGGATGAAACTAATATCATACTTGAATTAAGCAATAAGGCTCAGAAAGATTACTTTGATCAGAAATACAAGCATAATGTATTGGTACATCTGAAAAAAGAACTTTCTAATTCAAAAATTGAATTTCAAACAAGGGTAAGCGAGAAAACCGAAGCTAAAACACCTTATACTGAAGAGGAAAAATACAGGTACCTCGCTGAGAAAAATCCTGCCCTTGATAAACTTCGCAATGAATTCGGACTGGAATATGATTAGTAAAAATGCCTGAACTGCCTAAAGAAATACTGAATCACCTCCTCGATAATTCTGATTCGATGATAAGCATAATCGATGATGAAATGAGGTATGTTACTGTTAATGAACCTTTCTGCAGGTCATTCAACATGCAGAGAAACGAGCTTGTTGGTAAATGCCCCGCAGAATTGTGGGGAGAAGATATTTACAGGGAAAAAATCCGTAATAATATTGAAAAAAGCCTCGGTGGAGAAACAGTCAGGTACAGGGCTTATTTTGATATTTCAGGTTCTGCAGGCAGGTATTACGACGTTACCTACCGACCTTTTAAAAGCCCCGGAACTAATATTAGCTATGCCATAATTGAGACTAAGGGCGTTAAGTTCGAAAAAGAAATAAGTGGAAAAAATATCGACCTGGACAGGAAATACGAATACATGGAAAAATACCTTCCTTTTGGTATTTTCTCATGTAGCAGGGGTGGCATGATACTGGAAGCGAACGAGACTTTTTATACCATACTTGAAGCCGGTGCTTATGATATGGAGGGTTTGAATTTCAATGATTTATTGAGGTTCGATCCTCGCTTTTCAGACTTCCTGAATTCAGGCATAGCCGGCGAAACGTCTTCTTTTAGCCAGATGCAAATGCTTACCTCGCAGGGAAGGGAGATCTTTGTGAGAATAAGCAGTCATATAAGGGAGGATGAGAACTATGGAATTGTCGCAGATGGCATGCTTGAAGACGTAACAAGGGAAGTGCAACTGGAAAGGCGTCTCCAACAGTCGCAACGACTTGAAACCCTTGGTACCCTCGCTGGTGGAGTGGCTCATGATTTTAATACAATACTGAATACTATTTCAGGCTATGCTGAAATGACAATGGACGAAGTGGACCGCTCCAGTGCGGTATACGAGTATATGATAAGACTCAGGTCAGCTTTGAATAAAGCGGTGGGTATAATAAACCAGATGATGGTGTTCAGTAAACAGATGGACCAGCATTTGGTGGCACTCGAAATTGATAGAATAATAAGGGAAGCTGTTGAATTTATAAGATTGTCCTTGCCTCACAATGTTAAGCTGAAAACAAAATACAGGAAAATTGAAGGCCATATTCATGCCGACCCTATTCAACTATTCAGGGTTTTTCTTAATATTATGACTAATGCCTTGCAGGCAATGGAGGATGAAGGCGGTATTATGTCTGTCAGTCTTTCAGAATCAAAAGCAGATGCCAGAAGCTTTGCTGTTATATCAATTGCAGATACGGGAACAGGAATTGATCCATCTATTATCGACCGGATTTTTGAACCTTTCTTTACGACCAAAGAAGCTAATAAGGGTACAGGAATGGGTCTTGCTGTTTCACACGGTATAATAAGTGGGACAGGAGGTGAGATAACTGTTGAAAGCAAACCGGGTGAGGGGTCTGTTTTTACGTTGAGAATACCCCTCAGGGAAATGGACTCTGAACCTTTGACGAAATATGATGAACATACAGGAAATATTCTGTTTGCACATGATAATCTCCAGCTTTCCCGGACTGTATCAATGGCACTTGGGCAAATGGGATATAATGTTATTTTATCGCATTCACAAAACGATATTGAAGATCTGATAAATCACAGGCTATCTGACCGTGATACACTCTTTATTGTAAATAAATTTGCTCACCAGGCAATCCTGGATTTCCTCGAAAGAAAACAAAATGAGGGGATGAGTTTCAGGCTCTGCCTTATTAAAGACAGAGATGCAGGTCCTGATCCGACAGGCCCGCACGCTCATTACAGAAATTTTGCATTGATAAAGGAACCCTTAACATTGAAGGATATATTAAGTCATATATATTAACAGCATTGCATAATGGCAGGAATTTTACTGGTCGAAGATGATAATGATCTCAGAATGATGTTGAAAGATGCTCTGGAGAAAAGAAAACATATTATAACTGAAGCATCAAACGGGCGGGAAGCTTTAAACAAATTCAAGTCTCCGGTTACCGATTTGGTTATTACCGATCTCCTGATGCCTGAGCAGGATGGCATCGGGCTTATTATGGAACTCAGGAAGATGCAACCGGGGATAAAAATAATTGCTATCTCCGGGGGAGGCAAGATAGGTCCCTCTAATTATCTGAATGTTGCAAAAACCCTGGGTGCCGACGCAGTTTTTCCCAAACCTTTTAATCTGAATAGTTTTATTGAAGAAGTGGAAAAACTTGCCGGACAATAAGCCTTTAAGGATAGGGGCTTCGTGAACTTTCAACAGGAATGATTGTTTATCTTAAAATAGAATTAGTCACCTTTTAAATACTATACAAAATGCTTAAAAAATCTGTTGAAGATCTGCTTAACAGGCAGATAGAAAGAGAAGGCTACAGTTCCATACTTTATCTTTCAATGGCTTCATGGGCTGAGACCATGGGATATGCCGGGGTTGCAGAGTGGCTGTATGCCCAGGCTGAAGAAGAAAAGATGCATATGCTCAAAATAATAAGGTTTGTTAATGAAAGAAGCGGCAAGGCCCTTATCCCATCTTTTGACAGGCCTCCCGCAGAATTCGAAGGACTGAAAACAATGTTTGACCGGGTCCTTGAGCATGAGCAGTATATTACCGGCAGTATAAACGAGATTGTCGCTGAAACAGAAAAAGAGAAGGATTATTCCACCAACAACTGGTTGCAATGGTTTGTTTCAGAGCAGGTTGAGGAAGAAAACTCGGTACAGGCCATCATCGACAAACTAAATCTCGTGGGCGACCATAACCTGTATATGTTCGACAGGGATATAATGTCGATGAGAACAGGAGAAGACGGAGAATAGACGCGGGTTTCACCGGGAGCCTCACCAATAATCCGGGTTTCCATTTATCCTTTCCTTTTATTATCGGGAAAAAGACCTTAATTTTGTTCTTTATTCTTTGATTTTTATTATTAAGGGGTAAGGAATAGAAATTAATGACAGGTAAAATTAAATGAGCGTATTAAATAAGGTACTGGGAGTATTTCTCGGTAACAAATATGAGCGTGATCTGAAGGAGGTATCGCCTTTCGTTGACAGGGTCAAGCATGAATACGAAAAGCTTGGATCCCTGAGTAACGACGAACTGCGTTCAATGTCAGGGAAACTCAGACAAAGAGTAAAAGATTCAATAAAGGAAGAAGAGGATGAGATAAGGGCGCTTAAAGAAAAGGCGGCTGCTGAAGATGATGTTATTGCCAAAGAAGCCATCTTCGATGAGATCGATAAGATTGAGGAAAAGATTGACGTTAAACTTGAAAGCTTCCTCGATGAGTTGTTGCCCGGGGCTTTTGCCCTGGTAAAAGAAACGGCTAAACGTTTTAAGGAAAATGAGGTGATAGAAGTAACGGCAAGTGATTTTGACAGGGATCTTGCCGCACGAAGAGACAGCATTGAAATTAAAAAAGATAAGGCTTACTGGAAAAACAGGTGGATAGCCGGGGGCAATGAGATACAGTGGGACATGGTCCACTACGACGTTCAGCTTATCGGGGGAGTAGCCCTGCACAAAGGCAAAATTGCCGAAATGGCCACAGGTGAGGGTAAAACCCTTGTGGCCACCCTGCCGGTGTTCTTAAATGCACTCACAGGCAGGGGAGTGCATCTGGTTACCGTGAATGACTACCTGGCACGGCGTGATGCTGAATGGATGGGCCCGATATATGAGTTTCACGGACTTTCAGTGGATTGCATCGATAAGCATGAACCAAACTCTCCCGCCCGTCGCAAGGCTTACCTGGCTGACGTTACCTTTGGTACAAATAATGAATTCGGCTTTGATTACCTGAGGGATAACATGGCAATCAATCCCGAAGACCTGGTCCAGAGAAAACATAATTACGCAATTGTTGACGAGGTCGACTCCGTCCTGATAGATGATGCCCGAACCCCCCTGATAATTTCAGGCCCCACAGCAAAAAGCGATACCCAGCAGTTTGATGAACTGAAACCCAGGGTTGAAAAACTTGTCAGTGCCCAGAAAAAACTTGTAACACAGGTTCTTGCTGATGCCAAAAGACTTATTAAGGAAGACAATACCGACGAAGGCGGACTTTTACTGCTTCGGGCATATAAAGGCCTACCAAAAAACAGTGCACTGATAAAATATCTCAGTGAGGAAGGCATAAAGTCGCTCTTACTGAAGACAGAGAATTTCTATATGCAGAATAACAGCAAAGAAATGCCTAAGGTGACTGATGCCCTTTATTTTGTCATTGATGAAAAAAACAATTCCATTGAACTAACCGAGAAAGGCATAGATCTTATCTCTACATCGGTGGAAGATGCCAGCTTCTTCGTGCTTCCCGATGTGGGAGCCGAAATAGCCGAGATTGAGAGATCCGGCCTTTCAGAAAAAGAAAAATTTAAGGCCAAGGATGATTTGCTGCAGGATTTTTCTGTTAAGTCAGAGCGTGTGCATACCATGAACCAGTTGCTCAAGGCTTATACACTCTTTGAAATAGACGTTGAATACGTTGTAATTGACAATAAGGTCAAAATTGTTGACGAACAAACCGGTCGAATAATGGAAGGCCGAAGGTATTCCGACGGACTCCACCAGGCCATAGAAGCAAAAGAAAGGGTTAAGGTTGAAGCGGCCACCCAGACCTTCGCAACTATAACACTCCAGAACTATTTCAGGATGTATCATAAACTGGCCGGTATGACCGGGACTGCCGAAACCGAGGCAGGCGAATTCTGGAATATCTATAAGCTGGATGTTATGGTTATCCCTACTAACGTGCCTGTCATAAGGAATGATATGGATGATATGGTTTATAAAACCAAGAGGGAAAAATATAATGCCGCCATAGATGAAATACTTGATCTGAACAGCAAGAAAAGACCGGTACTGGTTGGTACAACATCTGTTGAAATATCAGAACTGCTGAGCAGGATGCTTAACATGAAGGGCATTAAGCACAATGTCCTGAATGCCAAACTCCACGCCCGTGAAGCTGAAATAGTGGCTGAAGCGGGTAAGGAAGGTGCCGTTACAATAGCTACCAACATGGCAGGTCGTGGTACTGATATAAAGTTGACCCCAGGCGTGAAAGAGGCCGGTGGTCTGGCTATAATAGGTACCGAGAGACATGAATCACGGCGTGTTGACCGTCAGCTCAGGGGAAGGGCAGGCAGGCAGGGTGACCCCGGATCATCCCAGTTCTATGTCTCACTGGAAGACGACCTGATGAGACTCTTCGGATCGGAGCGGATAGCAGGCGTCATGGACCGCCTGGGACTGAAAGAGGGTGAAATGATTCAACACCAGATGATCTCCAAGTCTATCGAAAGGGCACAGAAGAAAGTTGAAGAAAACAATTTCGGTATACGTAAAAGACTGCTCGAGTATGATGATGTAATGAACAGCCAGAGGGAGGTGATCTATAAAAGGCGAAGGCATGCATTGCAGGGCAGCAGGCTCAGTGTTGATATTGCCAGTATGATGTATGATGTTTCCGAAAGTATTGTCAGTACCTACCTCCCCGAAGGAGATTATGAAAATTTCTCTATCGATTTACTAAGATCATTCTCAATGGAATCACCTGTTGATGAAAAAGCATTCCTCAAAATAAATGCTGATGAACTGATCGAGATGCTCAACAGGAATGTTATTGAGACATACAGAAGAAAGGTCGAGAAAATATCATCTGAAGCCTATCCTGTCATTAAGGATGTTTATGAGCGCCAGTCACATGTGTATGAAAATGTTGTGGTGCCCATATCAGACGGAACGAAGGTATACCAGGTTATAACAAACCTTAAGGCAACCGTTGAATCAGATGGGAAGGAACTTGCCAGGTCTTATGAAAAAACAGTGGTGCTGGCTACCATAGATGAGCTATGGAAAGAACATCTGAGGGAGATGGATGAGCTTAAGCAGTCAGTCCAGAATGCAACATATGAACAAAAAGACCCCTTGCTAATTTATAAATTCGAGTCATTTGAACTCTTTAAATCCATGATTGAACGGGTAAACAAGAGTGTCATATCTACACTGATGAAGGGGCATATACCCAGCCCTGACCCCGACCAGGTACGTGAGGCTGAACGAAGAAGAAGAACGGATATGAGCAGGTACAGGACTTCAAAGAGTGATTATTCATCCTACAGCGACACTTCAGGAGGAGGAGGGCAGCCCGAAAGGCCACAGAAAGCCGAACCTGTGAGGGTGGAAAAGAAAGTGGGAAGGAATGATCCGTGCCCATGCGGCAGTGGCAAAAAATATAAGCACTGTCACGGAAGGGTCAGCGCCGGTCCTCCCCAACAACCTCAGAAAGGAGTCTAAACAGTGGCTTTCAGCTTAAGGTCCTCAAGAGCTGTATTTATCCTGATCCCTGTTTGCCTTGATACTGCCGTCAGGGGAAGACGGAGGTAATTCTGACATAGTCCCAGGCTGTTCATCAGGGACTTGATGCCTGCAGGATTGCCATCAACAAAGAGAAGATCAATGAGTTCAGTATACTTGTAATGCAACTCTCGTGCATTGCTTATTTTCGATTTAAGGGCCAGGCTTACCATCTCTTTCCATTCGGACGGGAAAGCATTACCAAGAACTGATATTACCCCCGATCCCCCCAGGGTGATAATGGGCAGGGCTAAGAGATCATCGCCGGAGATGACAAGAAAATTATCAGGCTTGCCATTTATTATTTTCATTACCTGGGCAAGATTGCCCGAAGCTTCCTTTATGCCAACAATATTATCAAAACCCCATGCCAGCTCGAGACAGGTTTCAGCATCAATATTGCAGCTTGTTCTCCCGGGTACATTATAGAGAATGACTGGTACCGGTGCTACCATTGAAATCTCTTTAAAATGAAGCATAAGTCCCTTCTGGCCGGGTTTATTATAGTAGGGTGCCACAGAGAGGATACCGTCTATCCCTTCAAAATCGGTTCGCTTTATTGTATCGGTTAACTGCTGGGTATTATTGCCTCCTATACCCAGGACAAGAGGTAACCTCCCGTTGTTTATCTCTTTAATATATGAGGCGGCAGCATCCCTTTCCTCCTGGTTTAGAGTTACCGCCTCACTCGTTGTACCCATAATAACAAGGTAATCACAACCACTGTCAATAACGTGACTGGTAATAACTTCCAATGCTTTGAAATCAACACTCCTGTCTGATTTGAAAGGTGTTATCATGGCTACACCAAGGCCTTCGAATTGTTTCATAGTGAAAATCCCTTTTTATTTTCATTTACTGGTATTGATCATCTCGAGGTAATATTTAACCTGTTGCAGGTAATAAACAAGGTCATTCTTTTTATCTATATTGATGGTCATATCCAATTTATCCTTGTATTCTGAGCTTTCCGGACCTACCTTGAATTCGGCCCTGGACAAGAGAGAGATGAACCTGAGGGGAAAATGATTATTGTTATTTATGTCAATCAGGATCTCATAGGGAGTATTAATAAATTCATCAACGTCATCAGACGCGGGAATGAAGAAGATATTAAGATCCGTCTTTTTAATACATGTGAGGTATCGTATCGCCGTATATTTGTCAGGGAGGACTGTTTTTGGATAGTAACAAACAATATCAACCTGTATATTTATTTTTAGCATATCCTGGTAGAAGGCTGAAATAGCTTCAAAATCGTCTGTGTTGCTCCCATCCCACACTATCCCTATCTTATGTGCATTATGGAGATTATTGAATTTCTTGTGACGTCTTATTCTTTTATGACGCTGCTTTAGTATGATCCTGCCAATTAATTGCCTTGTCCCTTTACAAAGTTCCATTTTGCAAACCTAATCGATTTTTGGAGATTATATATTCTGAATACTATTCTTTATTTAATATTTTGAGAAAATCGTCTTCTCCCAATATTTTAATGCCCAGCTTTTCAGCTTTTTCCTTCTTCGCCGGCCCCATATTATTACCCGCTAGAATGAAACTGGTATTTGAGCTTACCGAAGATACATTCTTTCCTCCGTTTTCTTCAATAATATGCCTGTATTCTTCCCGGCTGTGTTTTAGAAACTCACCTGATATTACAATACTTTTACCCTCAAGGATTGCTGACTCTTTTTTTCTGGGCCTGTCCGATTCCATATTTACTCCATATTTCCTCAACCGGTCCACTACCTTCCTGTTGTTTGGCGAACTGAAATAATTAAGTATCGAACCGGCTATTTTCTCTCCAATATCAGGAAGTTTTACCAGCTTATCATAACCGGCCCCGGCTAATTCGTCTATTGAGCTGAAATGAGCGGCTAATAATTTGGCAACTGTTTCACCCACAAACCTGATTCCCAGGGCATATATTACCCTGTTTAAAGGTGCTGATTTTGATTTTTCAATGCTGTTTATGATATTGGATGCCGACTTTTCTCCCATCCGTTCCAGGTCAACCAGTGCTTCCTTTTCAAGTGTGTACAGGTCTGCAATGTCATTAACCAACCCGGATCTGTACAGGAGGTCAGTTGTTTCCTCTCCCAGCCCGTCAATATCCATCGCTTTTCTGCTGATAAAGTGCTCTATCCTTCCTTTTATCTGAGGTGGGCATTCATAATTGTTAGGGCAATAATGGTTGGCCTCCCCGGGCAATTTACGCAAAGGGCTTCCACATTCGGGGCACCTTGTTATAAAATCAACAGGTTTAGCATTTCTATCCCTTGCATTTATGTCAGCCCCGACTATTTTGGGAATAATTTCACCTCCTTTCTCAATGTAAACAGTGTCATTCATATGGAGATTGAGCAATTTTATCTGGGCTTCATTATGCAAGGTGGCCCTCTTAACTACGGTGCCTGCCAGGCTTACCGGTTCCAGGTTGGCAACCGGGGTAACAGTACCTGTCCTTCCTACCTGGAAATCCACTGAAAGCAGTTTTGTTTTTGCCTGCTCAGCCTTGAATTTATAGGCTATAGCCCATCTGGGTGACTTCGCAGTGTAACCAAGCTTTTCCTGATCGTCAATAGAATTAACTTTTATTACAACACCGTCTATTTCAAAGGGGAGACTTTTTCTTCTGGTATCCCAGTGATTTATATAATCCATTACTTCCTTTAATCCCTTACAGAGACTTATTTCCCCGGGCACCCTGAAACCCCATTCCTTTGCTTTCTCCAGGTTGTCATAATGTTTGTCAAATGGGAGGGAGTCTCCCATAATAAAATAGATATAACAATCCAGCGGCCTGCCGGATACTATTGAAGGGTCCTGCAATTTTATAGTCCCCGCGGCTGTATTCCTCGGATTGGAAAAGGCTGGCTCTCCGTTTTTTACCAGTTCTTCATTGAGTTTTCTGAAACCTTCGAGGGGAAGAAAGATCTCGCCTCTCACTGTCAGTTCGGGAGGATAGTCATCATGTCGCAGTCGCAGGGGTATGCTTTTAATGGTTCTGATATTGTTGGTGACGTCATCGCCTGTTTCGCCGTCACCACGGGTCACAGCCGACTCCAGTAAACCATCCCTGTAAGTCAGGCTTATGGATGCTCCGTCATATTTGAGCTCGCATACATATTCAACCTCCCTGCCGAGTGTGCCGGTAACACGTTTGTTGAAATCATAAATCTCTTCTTCACTGTAAGTGTTGCTCAGCGATAGCATAGGATATTTATGTTTTATCTGCCTGAATTCACGGGTTAGGTCGCTGCCAACCCTAATAGTGGGCGAATCACCGGTGCGGAGATCTGGAAATTTTTCTTCCAGGTCTGTTAGCTCTTTCAGGATAATATCATATTGAAAATCTGATATTTCCGGCTTATTAAGCACATAGTAATTGTAATTATGATCGTTGATTTCCTTCTTTAACTGCTCAATGCGATCATGTGCTTCCTTCTTGTTCATTACTTTTAATAGTCTTATTATATATTACTCCCATACTCCGTTAATTACTGTATTACAGAATCTGCATCTGCCATTTTCCATATTATTGGCTGTAATGGTATATCCTCTCCGTTCAATAACCTTCTCTCCGCATTTATTACAATATGTGTCGGACGCATGAGTGCCGGGAACGTTGCCTATATATACATGATTAATGCCTTCATCCCTTGCAATTTCCCACGCACTGTTAAGTATGCTTACAGGTGTGGGAGGGAGCTGTTCGAGCTTGTGCATTGGCGTGAACCTGCTGAAATGAAGGGGTGTGTCACTGAAACCGTTTGCATACAGCCACTTACACATTTCCCTTATTTCATCCAGCTTATCTGTCCATTCGGGAATTACCAGGTTTGTAATTTCCAGCCATACCTGCTCTTCTTTTAATGTCTTAAGAGTATTAAGCACGGGCTCAAGCTTTGCTCCTGTAAGTTTAAGGTAGGTTTTATCACTGAATGATTTAAGATCGATATTGGCTGCATCTATCACACTGCTGAGTTTAATGAGAGGTTCCTTATTAATATAACCGTTTGACACCAGGATATTCCTCAGCCCCGATTGCCTGGCAAGTGTGGCTGTATCAAAAACGTATTCAAAGAATGTGATTGGTTCAGAATAAGTGTAGGATATTGATTTACACCGGTAATTATGAGCATTGCTGATAACTTCGCCGGGCATCAGATCAGTGTTGCGTGTTTTGTCGGGACCTGTCTGGGAGATGGTCCAGTTCTGGCAGTTCAGGCATGCCAGGTTGCATCCGGCCGTGGCAATGGAAAAAGTGATGGTTGAAGGCATGAAATGATACAAGGGCTTTTTCTCTACCGGGTCAAGGTTGACGGCACATGGATTGCCGTAGGCCATGGTATATAATTTACCGTTTCTTACAATCCGGTTCCGGCAATCACTTAATTCACCCTCTTTTAAGACACATTCATTAGGACATATCCTGCACATAACTCCTTTGGCCGACTCTTCCTGGAACATGGCAAGCCTGTAATTCTTTTCTTTTACCTGGGGTGCCGGCTTCCCATGGAAAAGAGCCGGACAGGCAGTAATAGCTCCGGCACCCATAAGACACTTCTTAACAAACGCGCGCTTCTTCATATCCTCTTTCGTGTTTATTGTTGACCCAGTTTCTTTATTCCGCTCACTAGCCGGTTTGTAATATAAGAGGCAAAATTAAAAAAAGCAAGAATAATGAAAGTCGATCTTATACCGCACAGGGGTACCAGGATACCTGCCATAATCATAAAGCCCAGGGCTGCTCCACACATATCAGCAAAGTAAATGCCTGAGATAAGCTTTGAGCTTACCTCTTCTCCGGTCTTCCTCCGGTAATAGTAACCGGCCATTACGGCGGGAATAATTACAATTAGCAATGACAGTATGGCTGGTAGTGTTCCAATCTGTATATCAAGTATTAATGGTGTTATAAGGGCAAATAACAAGGCCAGGATGCCAAGCATTACGGTAATTGTTTCTGTTAGCCACGGACTTGTTTTTAGCGCTGAAGAACTGCCAATGGCGAGTCCTGCCATAACAACAGCTATTAATAAACCTGACAGCTGGTAAAAATTACCTGCTGTTGACTGTATAAGAATAAGTGCCAGTATTTCCGTAGCTGCAAGATTCAGAGAAGCACTGTACATGGTCCTGGAACTGTTGCTGCCTGTCAGGAAGGGAAGCAGCAATAAGAAACAGATAAGAAATAAAAACGGCATCCTGTGCCTGCCTGCTTTTTTTAATTGATGCTTCTGTTTATAAAAAACAGCCCTGGGTTTATCCAGTATGTTTCCGGGCATAAGGTTGTCTATTAAGCCTTTTACCTGGTCGGAATTAAATTCTATAATCTGTTTATTCAGATAAAAGCTGTTTACATAAGTGGTTTCTATGCCATGGTCTTCTATGAGGTCCGGTATGTTCGCCGTTAGCATGTTGTCCGATGAAATCAGGTAAAGCGATTCTCCCCTGATGGGAAGGATATTTGAAAATACTTCGTCCAGGCTATTATATATGGCTGACAAAGAACCTGTTTCTTCTTCGCTGATATAACTTCCTGACCCGCCTGTCTTAAGCAAGAAAATCCCCCCATCATTAAGTATCCTTTTCACATCCTCGAAATATTCCCTTGTATAGAAACGGTTTGTGACAATATTTTCCGGCTCTGACAGCAGGGAGATTATAACGTCAAATTTTTTCTTTCTCCTGCGTATATAACTGAATGCATCATCATTTATAAAAACCACCCCGGCACCGTTATATTTTATGCTGGTGTCTCTTGTGCAGGCAATCAGAACAGGATCGCGCTCAAGGTAGCTTATGGATTTTACCGACCTGTATTTAAGTGCTTCCCTTATATGCTTATCGGCCCCTCCGGAAATGATAAGTATATCTTCAGGCTCCTCAGATTGTGCCATTGCATAATGTATGTTTTCTTCTGTCTGCTTTTCATCCTGTTCAAAATCAATAAGCCTGTGATTGTAAAAAATACTCTGTGAACCCTTATATTCAGTGATTGCAACATTTCCGTATTTGGAATCAATACTCTGTATTACCTTTACACCTCCCAGCAGCAGCTTCCTCAGGTATATATCAGGTTTAAATATTATCACGGTAAACAGACACAATACCGCAACTCCTGTAAGCAATCTGAAATATCTGAATCTGCCTGCAATCAGATATACGATATAATACAAAATGATTGCAAGCACCAGTATCTGGAAATTACCGAGAATATTCCCGGTAACAAGAGTAACAATTATCCCGGCAATCATACTTCCCGTGGTTTCCAGTGCAAATGAGTTTCCCGGAAGTAAATGTGTCTCCCTGCTGGCATAAAAGGAAAGTTTCACAAAGAGGAAGCCTGACAGGAAGCAGAAGGGGAGTAAAGAAAGTCCTGTTATGACAAGGGTATAAATAATTCCCGGTGTAACCCCTTCTTCTATCAATACTTTGGATAGAATAATAAATATAAGCAGGCTGATAATGCTTCCAAGGGGAAGAATGGCTGTTAAGCCTGAAAGATTGGCCTTTTTGTTTTTCCCGGCTATTTTGGCACCCAGGGCTGATATGAAAATCCAGAAGGCAAAAACAGCGCCTGCTGCTATTTCATAACCTCCTGACAGGTTTAATATCTCACGGAGAAAGATAACCTGCACTGCGCCGGATATAAAACCCAGGATGAGAAGCATTATCCTGTAATTGAAAAAGGGCTCCCCGCTTACTTCATCTATTGTGAGCCCAGTATTTTTTTTACCGCTTATAGCAAAGATTCTTTTGTAGTAAGGAAGGTTCCATGTCAGGTGTATAATTGCCGTAAAGGACATTGCTATGCCGAAATCCACATGCCAGTTAAGAATCTTTTCAACTGACTCTATTTCCCATTGATAGTTTGACTGAAGGGCCAGGAAAATTCCAGCTGAAGCGGCTACGAGGAAGGTGATGATAAGAATGGTATTCCAGAAAGCCATGTGCCCCCTTCTGGTGATTATGCTGAATTTACTGGCGCCAAGGGTCAGGAAATACAGGATGAGAAAAATAATGCCTATTATTACTACATGGTACATAAAATTTATTCCTCCCCGAAAACAAAGGCTTCGTATATATAAATTTCCGCATCTTTCCAGCCCGTCCATCCCAGCCCGGCTTTATCACGGGATATGTGGCCGAGGAAATCGCTTACTGTCCAGTCCCGGTTATTTGCAACCTGGGGGAGAAATGTTCCGGACCTGCTACCTTTTTTTATATAAACTCCATGCTTCCCAAGTATAATTTCTTCAGTGTTATCAATTTGCCTGAGTGGACTCAGCACCGATATTTCAATGGTTACTTTCTCAAGTTCATCCAGGTTGAGTGGTTCGAACCGTGTATCACCAAAAGCGGCCTCGAGAGCCATTGCACGAACGGTCTCATAGAGAGGCTCCGATGGCATGAATCTGCCTATGCAACCTCTCAGTTGCCCCTTAATATTTAGCGTGACAAAGGCACCCAGGGGCTTTAGCAGTGAGGGAGATAGCTTAGATTTGTCTATCTCAGTCTGTTTTTCTTTAAGCAGGAATGATCTTATTGATTGCCGGGCTATTTCAAGCAGGCTGACCTCTTCTTCACGACTTAAGCTAAAATCCTTGCCCTTATCGGCAGCATCTTCTTTTTCAATTAAAGCAAGGGAATGATAGCCCACTACTCCTGAGCGGTCACCCAGCCTGCTGTGTCCCGAATTCCGGTACAGTATATGCTTGAATTCCAGACCCGGCTCTGTCCTGGAAAGATGGAGGAGCACCAGGCCTGAAGTCCAGCCACACATGCTTGTTGCCAGGCCATTGATTTTCATGCCTGAATTTTTTTTAAGTGTCCTGAGAAAGGTTTCAGGATCTCCTGAAATTAAAGCTTCCACAGTCAGCATGTCAACTTTCTCTGCATCCTCAAACGAAGGGTAGTGGCTGAAGTCACTGCTGATTACAAAGAGATTATTTTCGTTAAACCAGGGTTTGAGAACCCCGGCTATATCCTCACAAATTTTACTGTTTTGTGTCCCGATAATAATTGGTACAATTCTTATGTCCTTTCCCAGGTGATACTGCAGAAACGGTAACTGCACTTCAAGACTGTGCTCATTTGTGTGGGCAGATTTCAGATAAGTGAATACATCTGAGTTTTCTGTCAGATTTTCAGCAATGGCAGTATTAACAGTAACCGTCCCCAGTGGTGTTTTGTAATTGCCCGTTGAATAGACTGATGCTCCGGGAAAAGAAAGCCTGTGACTTGAGCCAATCAGGAAGATATTATCATATTCTGCGTCTTGTGGAATACATCCTGTGGCGGAAGCTGCCACCGTGCCCGAAAATACGTATCCTGCATGCGGAGAAATCAAAGCCCTTGCCTTCTCTCCCGGTTTAAGTGTAAAGGAACTCATACCGGCAGCATCCCTGAAATGCTGCTCAAGCTGTTTCTTTAATTCTGACTCACCGGCCGGATAAAATGATCCCGCCACTACAGGGTCCCTGTCAAATCCTCTCTGTTGGCCTGAAATATTCATGGTCATAAATAGCATTATCAGAAATCCATAAATGGTTTTCATGAGTTATAATAATAATAACGGAGAATAAAATTAAGCAAACAGAGGGAGAAAATGAAAAGTCTTTGAAGTATTTATCAGAGAAGAATGAGTCTTTCCTTTACAATGGTGTCATCATCATCTATTCCGAAAATTTTGACTCCCAGGCTTACAGTGGCATCATTTATTACTTTCAGAACCATTGAGATGGAATCCTGGAGATCGTCGTCATCCATTTCATCATACTCCTCAACGTGAAAGTATAAATTTATTGTGAGCAGTTTATCCCTGTCATCAATTCTTGATAGCACTTTAACCATGCGTGCCATCCAGATTGACGATGCCGTATTGAAGTAGCTCAAATTGAAATGAAGAAAAGTTTTTTCGGGCGGATCAAGTATGTATTCCTTGAGCCATTCAATTACAGGTTCATAAAGTTTTGTTGCGTTTTCCGGTATTGATTTTCCCTTCAGTATAAGCATACCGTCATCGGGATTAAAATCAATCTCAGGTGCGCTTTTTGTTTCCGGAATGTGTAGTTTTGTAATCTTCATTTTGTTTGTCTGAACGAAACAGATGTCGGTTTGTTTCAAAAGTATTCTTTTTTTTTAAGACATTATTATTTGTTCGTCAAAAAAAATAAACCGTCTGTCAAATAGATTCGGTCTTTAATATAAATTGACCGGATTTCCGGCTCATAAATTTTAAAAACGGGTATAACAAAATGTATTATCTTTGCTCGCTGACAGTTATTATATATAGATGGAAAAGACTATTGGAAATATTGTTGCCACTGCTTTAAAAATCCTCTATGGATCTGATGCTGATATGTCAAATATCCAGGTCCAGTCAACCAGGAAGGAATTTGAAGGGGATATTACTCTCGTCGTTTTTCCATTACTTAAATATTCGGGGAAATCACCAGAAGATACAGCTTACGATTTAGGTAACTATTTACTGAAATCAAGCCCCGGGATAAGCAGCTTTAACGTTGTGAAAGGATTTCTTAACCTGCAGGTCAGTAATGCGGCATGGCTGAGTGAATTTATAAGCCTGTGGCAGTCTGGAAGCGCTAATGATCTATCAAAAAAAGGACAAACCATACTTGTGGAATATTCATCACCCAATACTAATAAACCTTTGCACCTGGGGCATATAAGAAATAATCTCCTTGGTTTTGCCCTCTCCAGAATACTGACTGAAAGCGGAAACAGTGTTTTTAAAACAAACATTGTTAACGACAGGGGTATACATATTTGTAAATCAATGCTGGCATGGAAACTGTTCGGAAAGGGCAAAAGTCCGGCTGATACAGGTATGAAAGGTGATCATTTCGTGGGGAAATACTATGTGGAGTTTGAAACTGCATATAAAAGTGAGCTAAGTGAGCTTATCCGGAAAGGTATGACGGCAGAGGAAGCAGCTGAAAAATCGGAGCTTATGGCAGGTGCCAGGGATCTGCTCAGGAAATGGGAGGCAGGCGACAGGGAGACTGTTGACCTCTGGATGAAAATGAACAGCTGGGTTTACGAGGGATTTGATAGTACATATAAAGCCCTGGGGGTTGATTTTGATAAGATTTACTATGAGTCTGATACATATAAACTGGGGCGGGACATAGTAGAGGAAGGACTGCAAAAAGGAATATTTTACAGGAAGGAGGATGGCTCGGTATGGGTGAACCTGTCAGATGACAGCCTGGACGAGAAACTCTTATTGAGAGCTGATGGAACAGCAGTTTACATGACACAGGATCTGGGGACTGCAGTAGAAAGATATAATGATTATAAGTTCGATCATCAATACTATGTGGTTGGAAATGAACAGAATTATCATTTCCAGGTTCTGAAACTAATCCTTAAACGTCTCGGTTATGAATGGGCAGAGGGAATTCATCATTTCTCCTACGGAATGGTCAACCTTCCTGAAGGTAAAATGAAATCACGGGAAGGGAAGGTGGTGGATGCTGATGATCTGATTGATAACATGATAGATACAGCGAGGGAGATGGCGGAGGAACTGGGTAAACTACATGACTACGTCGAAGAGGAAAAAGAAGCAATATACCGTAAGATAGGAATGGCTGCTTTAAAATACTTTATTTTAAAAGTTGATCCCCGTAAGAACATGATGTTCAATCCACGCGAATCAATTGATTTTAACGGCAATACCGGCCCCTTCATTCAATATACCTATGCCAGGATAAAATCAGTGCTCAAACTGGCAAAGGAGAAAGGACATTCAGTTGCGGAAATCAGTACTGATCTGCTGATGAATGAAAAGGAAGCAGATCTTGTTAAGCTTCTGAGGAAATATCAAAATGTGGTGAAGGAAGCAGCAGAATCACTTAATCCTTCGCTTATTGCAAATTATGCCTATGAGCTGGCCAGGGAATATAATCAGTTCTACCATGACTATACTATCCTGGGGGAGCATGACCACAGCTTAAGGAATTTCAGGATAGCCTTATCTGAATACACGGGTAACATAATAAATAAGGCCATGTACCTGCTGGGCATTGAGATGTCTGAGAGAATGTGATATTATTAATATATTTGAAAAAAGTAAAAAAAGGTAAGAGTGATGTTTGAGAATTTAACTGACAGGCTGGAGAGGTCTTTTAAAATACTGAAAGGGCAGGGCAGGATAACAGAGATAAATATTGCTGAAACCTTAAAAGATGTACGGCGTGCCTTGCTGGATGCTGATGTGAACTATAAGATAGCCAAGAATTTCACCGATACGGTAAAGGAAAAAGCCCTGGGCCAGAATGTCCTGAATGCTGTTAAACCCTCACAAATGATGGTAAAAATCGTCCACGATGAGCTGGCAAGCCTGATGGGCGGTGAAAAAGTTGATATTAACCTCAGAGGAAATCCCTGCATTGTCCTTGTTGCAGGTTTACAGGGTTCCGGGAAAACTACTTTTTGCGGAAAACTTGCTCGTATGCTGAAAAGCAGAAATGGGAAAAATCCTACGCTGGTGGCAGGCGACGTGTACCGCCCTGCTGCCATAGAACAGCTGAAAGTGCTGGGTGAACAGATAGGAGTGCCCGTTTATACGGAAGAAGATAACAAAAACCCGGTGCAAATAGTAAAAAGAGCAATAAAGGAAGCAAAAAACTCGGGTAGCGACCTGCTTATTATTGATACGGCCGGCCGCCTGGCTATTGACCGGCAAATGATGGACGAGATAGCATCCATAAAGGAGGCTGTAGACCCGCACGAAATATTGTTCGTGGTTGATGCTATGACCGGTCAGGATGCTGTGAATACCGCCAAAGAATTTAATGACAGGCTGGATTTCGACGGGGTGGTGCTTACCAAACTGGATGGCGATACAAGGGGAGGGGCAGCCCTGTCAATCAGGGGTGTGGTAAATAAGCCTATTAAATTTATTGGTTCAGGCGAGAA
Organism: Bacteroidales bacterium; assembly: GCA_032260385.1. GTDB lineage: Bacteria > Bacteroidota > Bacteroidia > Bacteroidales > VadinHA17 > UBA9300. The sequence goes on from JAVVEL010000006.1 coordinate 54,263, forward strand.
GCTTGATGCTATAGAACTATTCCATCCCGACAGGATGGCCGACAGGATACTGGGAATGGGTGATATTGTTTCACTTGTTGAAAAAGCCCAGGAGCAATATGATGAGCATGAGGCTGCCCTGATGAAGAAGAAAATAGCAAAGAACCAGTTCGACTTCAATGACTTTATATCCCAGATACGGCAGATAAAAAAGATGGGTAACGTAAAGGATTTAATGGCAATGATACCGGGTGTTGGTAAGGCAATTAAGAATATGGATATCGATGATGACGCATTTAAAGGAATTGAGGCAATAATACATAGCATGACACCCGATGAACGGTCAAACCCGGTGATTATAAATGGCAGCCGCAGAAAAAGAATAGCCCTTGGTTCAGGGACAACGGTGCAGGAGGTAAACCAGCTTCTCAAACAGTTTAACGATACAAGGAAAATGATGAAAGCCGTGTCAGGCAAGGGAGGGGCCGCACAACTGTCAAATATGCTCAGAACCAAATAAAACTTGATATGTATACAATAATCGACGGAAAAAAAGTATCCTCTGACATCAAACTGGAAATTGCAGAGGAAGTTAAAAAATTTAAGGAAGAAACAGGTAAAGTGCCGCATCTTGCAGCCGTTCTGGTTGGCAATGACGGTGCCAGCGAGACATATGTGTCCCATAAAGTGAAAGCCTGTGAACAGGTCGGATTTAAATCAACCCTCATCCGGATGGAAGAAAGCGTCAGTGAAAAAGAATTGCTGGATAAAGTTGGTGAACTGAATGACGATAAAGGTATAGACGGCTTTATTGTTCAGCTTCCCCTGCCTGACCATATTTCTGAAGATAAGGTTATCGAAGCAGTTAACCCAGCAAAGGATGTAGATGGCTTTCACCCGGTGAACCTGGGTAAGATGACAATAGGCTTACCTTCCTTTGTCCCTGCTACACCTGCAGGAATTATGGAGCTTATACAAAGATATAATATAAAAACATCGGGTAAGAACTGTGTGGTGATAGGAAGAAGTAATATTGTTGGCAGACCGGTGAGCATTCTCCTGTCAAAAAAGGGAGTGGATGCAACGGTTACTCTCGTTCACAGCCGCACCAAAAACCTGGAAGAAGTTGTTCGCAGGGCAGAGATCATTATTGCAGCCATAGGGATCCCTGAATTCGTAAAAGCAGATATGGTGTCAGAAGGCGCCGTTATTATCGACGTGGGAACGACCAGGGTTAAGTCGGATAAAACAAAATCAGGATGGAAGCTGAAGGGAGATGTCGATTTTGACAACGTAGCACCCAAATGTTCTTATATAACACCTGTGCCGGGGGGTGTGGGACCCATGACTATTGTGTCCTTGCTGCAGAATACACTGAAAGCCTGCAAGCAAAAATACTAGGAATCGCCGGTAAGAAGCTTCAGGTCAATCCCCCTGAAATAAAGGTCGTAACCACCTAGCCCTGAAGGGCGGTCAGAGGAAAATAAAAGGAAGTGATTGCTGAAACCCGGACAGTTGCCAATAAGCGGCCGGTATTCATTATGCTCTGTATTTATTTCAGGACCCATGTTGAAGGGACTGCTCCATTTTCCGTCGCGGAAGATTGAATAGTAGAGGTCAAAGCCTCCCAGTCCGCCCGGCCTGTCCGAGGTAAATATCATAATGCTGTCCCTGACAAAGGGACATTTGTCGTCGTAAGCACTGTTCACACTGTCGGTAAGACTGAGGCTGACAGGATCTCCCTTGAGCCAGGCATCAAATTCCATCTCCTTATTTATCTCAGCCTGCCTGATATCAAAATTGCCTTCGCCGTCATTGGTTAAATAAACAGTGCTTAAATCACTGTCGAAACAAAGGTAAGCATCATTTGAATCACTGTTTAATGCGCTTATGTCAGCCGGTTCCTGTCCGAAGAGTGAGTTGTCAGGATTTGCAGGTGAATAATATAGGTACTTAAGATTCAGGCTGCCCAGGGTATTGGCACCTGCATAAAAGAAATATTCAATTCCATTTTCACCATTGAAAAGCCTGTATGGACCAAGCTCATCCCTGTCTGTATTAACCTTGTCTTCAAGACTTTCATAAAAGTAATTATGGAACATGAAACTTTCAATGCAGAAACCTGCATCAACCTGGCTGAAAGCAAAATATATGAAACCTGTCAGAATATCAAAATGTGAGCCCTGGCTGTTCCTGTTACTGGAAAACATGATTGGTAACTCTCCCGCCAGCTGGGGCAGTGCTACATTGAAATCGTCCCAGGTTGAGTTGATACCTTCCAGATTGTACGTTTCCTCAGGGAAAAAACCTGTCTCATAATTGATCTCACTCTCATCCTTTTTCAAGCAGCTGCTGACAATAATCAATATCATGAAGATGCTTAAATATATTCTGAATGTCCTTTTCATTTATTTGATAAATTGATTTGTACTTACCAAAAGTAGATAAAAATTATAATCAAAAAAAACCGGGCGAAAACCCGGCTCTTTGAAGGTAGAATTTAGGTTAATTTTAGGGTAATTAAGGGTATGAGGGTAATTTAGAATCGCTCCTTCAATTACAAATATAAGATGAATATCAGGCTTAAATGGTTGCGTTTGATTTCTTTCTTTATTGTATTTTTTTTAACAATCAGGGCTTCTCTGTTGTATTACAGCTGTTTAAAAAAATACGGACATGTTTATAAATCGAACCGACTGATAGAGATTGTCTGATAAAATATTTTAATTTTGCATGAAATATAATTTGAAGTGATGGAAGACCAGGGATTTGGAAACATAGAGGAGGAAATACTTGAAATAGTGAGGCGTTATGAGCGGATGCGCAATAATAATGAAAACTACTTCTTTGATGTTGCTGAGTTTGAAACCTTGATCGACTATTATCTTGAGATTAATGATGTAAATTTTGCTTTTGAAGTGGCTGAATCAGCATGCCAGCAACACCCGACCTCAACATCCATCCAGGTAAAGAAGGCAAAAGTACTTATTGATAAGGGACGACCACTTGATGTACTGAAAATAACCAAGATAATTGAAAAAATTGAAGCCAGCAATTACGAGGTCTTCCTACTTAAAGGCGCTGCACTGGGCATGCTTGGCGATCTTAACGGGACAAAAAAATATTTTGACATAGCACTTACCCTGGATGAATCAGAGCAAATAAATATCCTGCTTAACATAACAGGGATACTGAATGACCTGAATCATTACAAACTGCTGACCAGGTACCTTGAACGTCTTGCCGGACTGGAACCTGAAGATGCAAATCACCTCTATGACCTGGCCTTTGCTTACGAGAAACTCGGAGAATATAAGAGCAGTATTAAGTACTATAAGAAATACCTCGACATTGAACCTTTCTCCGATAATGCCTGGTATAACCTTGGTCTTTTATATACCGGGGAAGGGATGATGAAGAAAGCTCTCGATGCATATGAATTCTCAGTGGCCGTAAACCCTGATAATTTCTTTGCTATTTTTAATATGGCAAATATACTCAGCAAGGAAGGAAAGTACAGGGAAGCCCTGGAGGCATATCACCACTATCTTGAATATGAGGATGAAAGCTCAGAGGCTATAACCTATGCTGCCGAGTGTTATGAAAAAACAGGCGATCGCAACAGGGCTTTTAAGATGTACAACGAAGCAATCGACCTTGATCCTGACTTTTCTGAACCCTGGTGCGGACTGGGCTTGCTGATGCTGGATGAGAAACCTGAAGAGAGTATAAAATATTTAAGAAAGGCAGTGTCGCTTAAAGATGATGAATATGAATACTGGTATTACCTTTCTGTAGCATACTATAACTGCAACATGATGAAAGAGGCCTTCAGGTCTCTTATCAGGTCAGTTAACATCAACCCCTACTATGACCTCGCATGGCTCAAAATAGGAAATATTATTATTGAAGGACGGTATTATACTCACGCTGCCGCAATGCTTGAAAAAGGAATGAAGGTAATAGGTGATGTCCATGGCATAAGATATGTCCTTGCTTCTACATATTTATTCTCGGGTAATAATATCTCTTTCAGGCTTCATTTTGAAAAGGCGCTGAATGAATCTCCTTCCTTTTTTAATATCTACAGACCGCTCTTCCCTGATAAGATGATTGATAAGAAAGCATATAAACTCATTAAAAAGAATATAAACGGTTAATATTATGATAATAAATTTGCCGGGAATGCCCGACAGAACAGTAAAACCCAGAACGGGCGGACTAACAATGGTAATGGATAAGGGCTTGAGTCTCAGGGAGACAGAAGACCTTGTGAGTGTCGGAAGTGAGTATATTGATTATCTTAAACTTGGATTCGGAACCTCTGTTTTTACTCCTGATGTGAGGAAAAAGGTTGAAGTATACCAGGCAGCAGGTGTGAGAACCTACCTCGGTGGTACACTCTTCGAGGCTTTTGTTATCAGGGATATGTTTGATGAATATGTTGAGCTGATAGATAAACTTGGTATACGGACTGTTGAGGTGTCAGATGGATCATTCGAGATGGATCAGGGACTGAAAACAGGCTATATAAAAAAGCTGTCGGAGAAGTATTATGTACTGTCTGAAGTAGGTTCCAAGAAAAAAGATGTGGTGTACAGCCCGGAAGAATGGGTCAGAATGATGGTCTCCGAACTGGAGGCAGGTTCGGAAAAGGTGATCGCTGAAGCAAGGGAAAGCGGAACAACCGGTATTTATAACAGCGACGGCTCAATTAATAAGGTACTGATAGATAAGCTGTCGAATGATGTGGGCTTCGACCGTATAATCTGGGAAGCCCCGCTGAAATCACAGCAGGCCTGGTTTATTAAACAGTTTGGAGCAAATGTAAACCTGGGAAATATATCCCCCGACGAAATAATAGCCCTTGAATCACTCAGGAACGGATTGAGGGGAGATACATTTTTCCGCTTCCTGCAAGATCAGTAAAAAGGTATGCGTAAATTTTCAGATTATAGCCTTCTCTTCCTTAAGGGAATAGGCATGGGTGCAGCTGATGTTGTTCCCGGCGTTTCAGGCGGCACAATTGCTTTTATAACCGGTATATACGAAGAGCTCATAAGATCAATAAAATCAGTCGACCTTGAGGCTCTTGGATTACTTCTTAAGCTCAATTTTACACTTTTCTGGAAAAAGGTTAATGGGAATTTCCTCCTGGCCGTTTTTGGTGGAATTCTCCTGAGTGTCTTCTCCCTGGCCCGGCTGCTCAAATGGCTCATGGAAAATCACCCTGTACTAATATGGGCCTTTTTCTTCGGTCTTATACTGGCATCTGCAATAATAGTGATAAGGAAAATAAGCTCGTGGAATTTTGCCCGCCTGGCAGGATTGCTTGCAGGTACAGCACTGATGTTTGTTATTACCCTCTTTACCCCGGCACAGACAACAGATGCCTACTGGTATGTTTTTATTGCCGGTGCCGTAGCAATATGTGCAATGATACTTCCGGGGATATCAGGTGCCTTTATCCTTCTTATTCTGGGAAAGTACCAGTTTATACTGGGAGCTGTGAACGATTTTAACATACCCGTATTGCTTATATTCGGTCTTGGAGTAATAACAGGTCTGCTCAGCTTTGCAAACCTGCTTTCATGGCTTTTCAGGAAATATCATGACCTGACAATTGCTGTGCTGGCAGGCTTTATTATTGGTTCACTCAATAAAATATGGCCATGGAAAGAAACTGTTAGATCCATGATAGACAGCCACGGAGAAACGATACCCCTGGTGCAGCACAATATTTTACCCCACCTTTACAGAGATATAACAGGTGCTGAACCCTACATCCTGCAGGCTGTACTGCTGATGATAACTGCCTTTGCCATTGTATTATTTCTTGATAAGCTTAGTTCAAGATAAGTATGAAACGATATGGGCTGATAGGATACCCGCTTCAGCATTCTTTTTCTGAGAATTATTTTATGAATAAGTTCAGGAAGGAGAAAGTGGATGCTGTGTATAATAATTTCCCTCTTAAAACAATTGATGAATTTCCCGGCCTTATAAAAAAATACCCTGATCTTAAGGGATTAAATGTTACTCATCCCTACAAGGCATCAATTATTAACTATATAGATGATATTGACAGACCAGCTCTGCAAGCCAATGCTGTAAATGTTATACATATTAACCGTAAAGGATCCAAACTGACAATGAAAGGATTTAATACCGATATCGATGGCTTTGTTTTATCATTGAAACCTTTACTGGACAGGACTGTTACCGGGGCACTGGTGCTTGGTACCGGCGGAGCTTCACGCGCCGTGCAGGCAGGCCTCCGGATGCTCGGTATTGATTATTCCTTAGTGTCTCGCGATAAGGTAAAAGCTGACCTTGACTATACTGATCTGACAGGTGAATCAATTATTAATTACCGGCTTATAATAAATGCAACACCCCTGGGCATGTATCCAGATACAACCGGTGTACCTGAGCTTCCATATGAGTCGCTCCACCCGGGATCCATTCTTTTCGACCTGGTTTATAATCCCCCGGAATCTCTTTTCCTTAGAAGGGGTAAGGAGAGAGGCTGCACAATAAAGAATGGCCTGGAGATGCTGCATATCCAGGCTGAAAAGACTTGGGAAATATGGAATTCAGACTTTACCGGGGGAAGCCAATGAGTAAGGATATTCCACCAGTGTTAAGAAGAGTCCCCTGGCAGGAGCAGACATCCCGGCATTATTCCGGTCTCCTGATTCAATAATATTCTCAAAATCTGATAAACTTAGTTTACCTGTACCGATATCCAACATTGTCCCTACTATTGCCCTTACCATATTTCGCAAAAACCTGTCGGCTCTGATAATGAATATAGACCCGGTATTTGTGCTGAACCACCTGGCATGAGTGATGCGGCATTTATTTGTTTTTACATCGGTATGTAACTTGCTGAAGCTTGTAAAATCATCGTATTTCAATAAAATATCACAGGCCTTATTCATGTCAGTAATTGAAAGATAGTCGTGCCTCTGCCAGGCCAGGTCTGACATGAAAGGGTCTTTATTGCGTATTATATGATATTCATAAGTCCTGAATAAGGCGTCAAAGCGGGCGTGAGCATCACTGTCTACACTGTGAATGGCCTTTACTTCGATATCGTCCGGTAAATGACGGTTGAGCCTGAATATCAGGTTTTCTTTTTGCTGGCTCAGTTCTGTATCAGAATCAAAATGGGCTATGAAGTACCTGGCATGCACTCCGGTATCAGTCCTTCCGCATCCCGTAGTTGAAATTTGTTGCTGCAGGATAAGAGAGAGTGAATTTTCAAGTGTTTCCTGGATTGTTTGACTCCCTGCCTGTATCTGCCATCCATGATATGCAGTACCACGATAGGATAATTGTAAATAGTACCTGAATCCCTTCATCATATGCAAATATAATGAATTGGCTAATTTAATCTGCCTTCATAAAGATTACCAGAAGATTGTATATAACAATGCCAGTATCAGTAAAATGGCGTATGAAGAAATATTAAAGGCCTTACCTGTTTTAAACATCGATGAAACCAGTTTAATACCCTTTGGATCATCATCCGCCTTATTGGTGGTAAGGCTAACACCTAGTATAATAACCATGGTGATCAGGAATGTATATAACATCTGATCCATCCAGGGAAGGTCAATAATGCTTAATTTGAGTATTAAGGCAACGGGAATGGAAGCGATTGCTCCTAAAATTGCACCCATTGAATTTGCTTTTTTCCAGAATAAGCCCATAATGAACACGGCCAGTATCCCCGGGCTGACTATTCCCGTGTATTCCTGTATATATTGAAAAGCCTGTTCAATATTTTGCAGGAGGGGAGCAACAAGGATGGCAATGATAAGTGCAGTAAAAGCAGCTATCCGTCCCACCCTGACAGTTATTTTATCAGAAGCGTCCTTGTTGAAATATGGCTTGTAGATATCCATTGTGAAGATGGTTGAGGTTGAGTTAAGCATCGACGCCAGTGATGACACAATGGCAGCGGCCAGGGCAGCTACAACGAGCCCTTTGAGCCCTGATGGTATAAAAGTGCCTATAAGCCACGGGAAGGCTTTATCGTAATTGGTACTGCCATCAGCCTTTGTAAATGATTCAACAACACCGGGAATTATATTAGTGCCCTCGGGCTGCGTGTACATAACCCACACTATAATGCCGGGAATAACAATAAACAATGGTATGAGAAGCTTCAGAAAAGCGGCAAATGCAATCCCTCGCTGTGCTTCGCGTAAGGATTTGGCGGCAAGCGTTCTCTGGATAATATACTGGTTGAATCCCCAGTAATACAGGTTGGCAATCCACATGCCACCTATAAGCACACCTATCCCGGGCAGATTGAAATATTCGGGATTGTCTCTTGAGAGTATCATATGAAACTTGTCGCCGGCTGTGTGATAAACATGACTGATTCCATTGCCCAGCCCGCCATCAGGTGTTACTTTGTCAAGAGCTATGATAGTGGTTATTACTCCACCAATTACCAGGAGGGCTACCTGGATAATATCGGTCCAGGCAACTGCAGAAAGACCGCCGTACAATGAATATGCTGCTGCGACAAAGGCCAGCCCTATGATTGCGTAAATAAGTATTGACCCGTCTCCTGTCCCTATTATGGTGTCAATGGCTTTTGCTCCAAGGAAGAGTACCGAAGTAAGGTTAACGAAAATGAAAAGGGCAATCCAGAAGATCGCCAGAATTGTTTTTAAAGATTTATTGAACCTTTTTTCAACAAATTCCGGAATTGTATAGATGCCTTTCTCAATAAAAACAGGAAGAAAATATTTGCCAACAATGATCAGAGTTGCTGCGGCCATCCATTCATATGTGGCAATGGCAAGTCCGATGGCAAAGCCTGAGCCAGACATTCCAATCATCTGTTCAGCAGATATATTGGCAGCAATAAGAGAGGCTCCAATGGCCCACCAGGGTAATGATTTGCTTGCAAGAAAATAGTCTTCGGCATTTCTGCCAGTACCCTTTTTGTCACGTGAAACCCATAAACCAAGGGCAATCAGACCTACCGCATAAACTATGAAAATAGCATAATCTATAAAAGCAAAATTACCGTTCATTTTGATACAAATTAGTTTGTTCCTGAATTAAAATCTCAAAAATAACACATATTATTAATTACTATGAGATTTTTATTTATAATCTCTTTAAATTAATATGGCTGCATTTCGGGAAGAGCATAAAAATTATCTTTACTTTTCATTAGCTTTAATGCGGCAAATATTTACTTATAGAAATGAAAAAGTCAGTCTCAAGAGGTTTTGCAAGTGATAATAATGCTGGAATACATCCTCAAATACTTAAAGAACTAGAAATTGTAAATAAAGGCCATGTTATTGGCTATGGTGATGACCACTATACCAGGGAGGCAGAAGAACTGTTCAGGATCATCTTCGGACCTTCAACAGAGGTTTATTTTGTTTTTACCGGTACTGCTGCCAATGTGCTGGGTCTTAGCGCAACAATAAGGTCATGGAATTCAGTTATAACTGCTTTTACAGCCCATATAGAGCAGGATGAATGCGGGGCTCCGGAGAAATATGCCGGCTGTAAGATACTGACTGTAGATACCGGTGACGGCAAACTGAGAAAGGAAGGTCTGGCCAGGCATCTGCACGGTTTTGATTTTGAACATCATTCACAGCCAAAGGTGGTTTCAATTAGCCAGACAACGGAAATGGGAACAGTGTACACGCCTGATGAGATAGTTGACCTGGCAGATTTTGTGCATGGCTATGACATGCTTTTGCATATGGACGGTGCCAGGATTGCCAATGCTGCTGCTTCACTGAACCTGCCTTTCAGGGATTTTACCACGGAGGCAGGAGTTGATGTGCTCTCGTTCGGAGGAACAAAAAATGGAATGATGTGCGGGGAAGCAGTTTGTTTCCTTAAAGAAGACCTTTCTGATAACTTTAAATATATACGTAAACAGGGTATGCAGCTTGCATCTAAGATGCGTTATGTATCAGCACAGTTTATTGCATATTTCAGGAATGACCTGTGGCTTGAAAATGCAAGAAATGCAAACATGATGGCCAGAACACTGGCCGATCGCCTTAATAAGATAGAAGGGATAAAAATTACACAGGAAGTGAATGCAAACGGTGTATTTGTAATCCTTCCTGGCGACGTTGCCGGTGAAGTGAGGTCAAGCTATTTCTTTTACCCATGGAATGAGGAACTATCCGAGTACAGGCTGATGACAAGCTGGGATACCACTGAAAAAGATATAGAGGGCTTTGCTAACCTGCTGGAAAAGAAAATGAAAGAATTTTATGATTGATCTCAGGGTAATAAAAGGGAACTGTCGCCATAACTGAGAAAACGAAAATCATTTTCAAGGGAATAATCGTAAATCTTTTTCCAGTCATCGCCCGTAAAGGCAGCCACAAGCAAGAGCAGTGTGCTGCCTGGTAAATGATAGTTTGTTATTAATCCTTCCGCTATTCTCATCCGGTAGCCGGGCACTATTATTATACCCGTCCTGGCCTCCAGGTATTGAAGCTTCTTTTTATCCATAAACTCCAGTATTGTTTCTATGGCTTCTTTAGAGCCAGTCTCTGATCTATTGTCATATGGATACCATTGCTCGATAATAATTCCCTCTTCAGACATAATTTTCCCCTTCCTTATTTTATGACCGATCCAGTACAGGCTTTCAAGAGTACGGAGGGAGGTTGTGCCAACGGCGATGATACGCCCTCCGCTAATTTTTTCAATAGTCTCCCTTTCAATCCTGAAATGCTCGATATGCATGCTGTGTCCGCCTGAGGTATCTGATTTGACAGGTATAAATGTGCCTGCTCCTACATGGAGGGTTACCGGAAGAGTCAGGATACCTCTTACCTTCAGGTCTGAAAGAACACTTTCTGTAAAATGTAAACCTGCCGTAGGAGCGGCTACAGATCCGTCGTCCCTTGAATATACTGTCTGGTACCGTATTTTATCAATGTCCTCGTCTTCCCGTTTAAGGTAAGGAGGTACGGGAACATGCCCTGCAATATCCATTATCTGGCTGAAGCACAGTTGCTCATCATCCCAGGTGAACCTTATCAGGCTTTCTTTACCCATCCTGTCTGTCTGCCAGGCATACAGCTTTACCATCTTGCCTCCGTACTGCAGTTCCATCTTCAGGATGCCGGTCTTCCATTTTTTACGATTACCCACAAGGCACCGCCACATAACTGTTTTTTTTGCAGAAAAATTGGACTCGTAATCTGCGGGTTCCTCAGGTTCAAGACAGAATATTTCAATTATTGCACCCGTGGGCTTACTGAATATCAGCCTGGCCCTTATTACCCTTGTCCTGTTGTATACGAGAATATCACCTTCCGAGAGGTAAGTTCCCAGCTTGCGGAAAATATCATGACTTATCCTTCCCTTGCTGTAAATCAATAGTCTGGATAAATCTCTCTCATTTAAGGGATATCTCGCAATTTTCTCCTCGGGCAATACATAGGTATAATCCTTAATTTTTATATTTCGTGGATCTTCAGTCACCTTTAATTACAGATTTTAAGAACGGGAGCATTAAATTCGGAATGCTCACATAAGATGCCCAAAAATAACTAAATTTGTTGGTAGCAGCATTGAAAATTAAATCAAACGAAGCACTATGGTATACAAGAGTATTGATCCCTATTCAGGGAAATTGAATAAACAATATGAACTTATCAGTAATGATGAACTGGAAAATATAATTTTTTCATCATCGCGGGCTTTCAGAAAATGGAGTAAGCTTAATATTGAAAAGAGGCAGGATTTTCTTCTTGGCCTTGCCGAGCTTCTGGAGATCGAAAAAGACTTTCACGCGGCAACAATAACCTCTGAAATGGGTAAACCAATCAGCCAGTCCCTTGCTGAGGTTGAGAAGAGTGCTATGGCCTGCAGGTATTATGGTGAGCGGGCAGATGAATTTCTGAGACCAAGGAAACATTCATCTTCTGCCGGATCTTCAACAATACGATTTGACCCCCAGGGGATAGTCCTTGCCATTATGCCATGGAATTTTCCTTACTGGCAGGTTATAAGGTGCCTGGCTCCGGCACTTGCAGCCGGTAATACCGTCCTTCTGAAACATGCCTCCAATGTACCCCAGTGTGCTGAAAATATCGAGAATGCAGTTATAAAGGCAGGCTTCCCCTCAGATGTATTCAGGAACCTTTTTATTGATTACAACCAGGTATCCAAGGTTCTGGATTCAGAATATGTGAGGTCAGTAAGCCTTACAGGCAGCAATGCTGCAGGAGAAAAAATTGCTGCAAGGGCAGGATCAAATATCAAAAAACTGGTACTTGAACTGGGTGGAAACGATGCCTTCATAGTTTTTGACGATGCCGATCTGGAGAAAGCTGCGGAAGCCCTTGTTTACGGACGCTTTCAAAATACAGGGCAGAGTTGCATAGCTTCAAAAAGACTCTTTGTCCATGAACGGGTATATCCCGAATTCCTGAACCTCATAACCGGACGCATCAAGGCTCTCAGAATAGGAAATCCCTCACTTCAGGATACCTACATCGGCCCCCTCGTCAATAAGACGGCGGTGATGGAACTGGAACGACAGTTAAGCCAGACCATTGACATGGGCGCTGAAATAATCCTTGGTGGTAAATACGGTAAGCCGCACGATTGCTTCTTTGAGCCTACTGTGGTCATTAATGTGCCCTATGAGAGCCCTCTTGCCAGGGAAGAAGTGTTTGGACCCGTTTTACCGGTCTTTAGTTTCAGGGACTATGATGAACTGGTTTGCAGGGTGAATGACTCAAGGTTCGGCCTGGGCTGCTCGGTATTTACCCGGAACACTAAAATAATGGATCAACTGGCCGGGACTATTGATGCCGGTACGGTAGTGTTTAACAGTTTTACAAAATCTGACCCTGCTCTTCCTTTTGGAGGAGTGAAGGAGTCGGGCTATGGAAGGGAGCTTTCTGAGTATGGGATAATGGAGTTTGTGAATATTAAAACCATTACTGTATTCTGATTGTAAATAATTGATTAACTTTGCAATGCAGCAAACCGTTCTGTCGCTCCATACCATTGTGTACGGGGAGGAAAGTCCGGACAACACAGAGCACCATACTTCCTAACGGGAAGATGCCCGCGAGGGTATAGTAACGTAACAGAAAATAACCGTCCCGGCTTTGTTCTGAGCTTGTCGAAGGGCACCCGGGATAAGGGTGAAAAGGTGGGGTAAGAGCTCACCGGGCCCCGTGGCGACATGGGGTGCCGTACGTCTTATGGGTTGAAAGACCATGTATACCGGCGCTGAGGACTGCTCGTCCGATGCCGGGGGGTAGGTCGTTAAAGCTGTTCAGCAATGAACGGCGTAGAGAAATGACAGAAAACCGCTTCGTTTATCTCTGTGAGATTAAAGGACTGGTAACAGAATCCGGCTTACAGGTTTGCTGCTTTTTTTTCAGAATTGTCAGACTCCATGTTCATTCTATTTCTTCCATAGAAATTTTAGCCTGTCCCTGAATTCTTTTTCCCTTGCATTGTCTCCTGGTGTATAAAATTCCCTCTCACCTAATTCGTCCGGCATATAGTTCTCTTTGGTAAAATGACCCTCATATGAGTGTGGATACTTATAATCTTTACCGTAATCAAGATTTTTCATAAGACCTGTTGGGGCATTGCGTAGATGCAAGGGTACGGGCCTGTCGCCTGATCGTTCAACCTCGCCGAGGGCTTTTTCAATGGCCATGTAGGCACTGTTGCTTTTTGGTGAGCATGCCAGGTATATAGCTGTTTCAGAAAGTATTATACGCGACTCAGGCCAGCCGGTAAGGTGAACGGCGTCAAAACATGCCTGTGCAATTAACAGGGCATTCGGGTTTGCCAGGCCTATATCCTCTGCTGCCAGTATCAGTAAGCGGCGTGCTATGAATTTAACGTCCTCACCGCCTTTCACCATCCTGGCAAGCCAGTAAACGGCCGCATTGGGATCGTTGCCCCTGATAGATTTAATAAAGGCTGAAATAATATCGTAATGCTGTTCTCCCCCCTTGTCGTACAGGGCCATGTTGTTCTGTATATGCTTCATTACCTTTTCATCGGTAATAATTATCTTTCCCTTCTTGTCGTCCAGTGCCTGGAGTTCAGAAGAAATGGTCAGCTCAAGAGCATTGTAGAGTTTACGTGCATCACCGCCCGAGCTTTTTACAAGGGCATTGTATTCGGCAATCTCAAGATCCAGTTCCTTTAGGTAGCTGTCCTGTTTTAAAGCCCTGTCAGCCAGTGTCCTGAGGTCTTTGTCGCGGAGTGGTTTAAGCAGGTACACCTGGCAGCGGGAGAGGAGGGGGGAAATGATTTCAAAGGACGGATTCTCAGTGGTGGCGCCTATAAGTATAATTATGCCCTTCTCAATAGCGCCAAGGAGTGAATCCTGCTGTGATTTGGAAAAACGGTGGATCTCATCAATAAACAGGATGGGACTGGGATTATCAAAAAATTGCTGTTTTTTTGCCTTCTCTATGGTCTCCCTTACATCTTTTACACCTGAATGCACCGCGCTCAACTGGTAGAACGGCCTTTTGTGCATTGAGGCAATTATCCCTGCCAGGGTAGTTTTGCCTACTCCAGGCGGCCCCCATAAGATGAAGGATGGTATTCCTCCTGATTCGAGGTTTTTCCTCAGGGTGGAAGCAGGTCCGGTAAGATGATCCTGCCCTACATAATCTGACAGGGCAGAGGGTCTCATCCTTTCTGCAAGGGGTTTGTTTGATAACATAATAATGTTTTCAGCAAAATTAGTAAATGAAAGCGAAAAAAAGGCAGCTATTTTATCTCTTCATCACATTGCAGAAATCACGGTAGGCCTTAAGTATGTTGCCTGCTTGCAATACAAGGTTTTTTGTCTCGGTAAGAAGGTCAAGATAGAGGAGTGTTGCCTTTGTTCCCGAGGCTCCTTTTTTTATTCGTTTTATCTGTTTCTTACGTATGGTATCAATAGAATCAAGAAGTTTGGCCTGCTTATCAAAGGATTGCCTTATGTTTTCAAAATTGTTTGATTTCAGAATGGCAACCAGGAAATTGAGGTATTCACCCAATTCCCGGCTGAGTATTTTAAGGTCTTCCTGCTGATCCGGACCCAGAGGTTGATGGTTATTATCTACATGACGGTAGGCCGGGTTGAAAACATATGATAATGAATGTGCGCTTTCCCTCAGGTAGTCATGAATCTGAACATAATAAGGCCCTGCATCTATCATGGAATCGTCCAGTGTCCTGATAAATTTATGGACATTATCCTTCTTCAGTTTTGCTGAAATATCAAAATGCTTTATGTCTTTTTTGATGTTTCTGAGACTTTTCAGACGTTCTTTCATAAAGGAGATTATGGTCTTATCATAAAGTGAAGAAACCGTAAGAAGCTCTTTTATGAGCATATCCCTGGTAATGTCCGTGATGTCCTCCCCGTTTTCCGTTTCTTCAAGTACAGCCTGGCGATCCTCTTCCTCCTTAACCCTGTTTTTATGGGTCCGGTTACTGCCGAAAAGTATTAAAATTATTAAAACAATAACAATCAATATGCCTGTAAACCCTGCCCAATTTATGAATAATGCTATCAGGAAGGCACTGATAAAAGCAGCCATTGCCGTAAAGAACCAGCCTGTAATCACAATCATAACACCTGAGATGCGGTAAACCGCGGTTTCCCTGCCCCATGCCCTGTCGGCCAGTGAAGTTCCCATTGCTACCATAAATGTAACATAGGTTGTTGACAGGGGAAGTTTGAGGGAGGTGGCAAAAGCAATTAATATACTTGCCACAACCATATTTATTGATGCCCGCAACTGGTCAAATGAAGCATCTTCTTTTTTAGTCCTTTTTTTAATTTTGGAAGTATCAAACCTGGTATTCAACCACTTCTTTGCATTTTTTGGGAAAATTTTACCAAAACCCTCTGATACTTGTGTACTGAGCCTGACCATTGATCGTGCAAGTCCAAGCGATTTAAACTTTTCTGTTCCTTCATCCTGTTGAGCAAGGCTTATCTCAGTCTGGGTTACCGTTCTGGATTTTTTTGAAAGCCACAGTGCCAGTGCCATGATAATCCCTGCAATCAGGAGGAAATATGTCGGTGTTTTAATCTGTTCCGCAAGTGCTGTCATTGGCAATTCATCGGGCGAGGCGCCACTTGCCATCCATGCCTTGAACGATTCAAAGCCTGCCAGGGGAACACCAATAAAGTTTATAAGGTCATTTCCCGCAAAGGCCATTGCGAGTGAGAAAGTACCAACCAGTACAATAATCTTCGGGATATTTATTCCAAATAACCATATTAGTAGCTGGAGCAGGATTGTCCATCCTATGAAGCTGTATACAAGAAGGATGCCGGTGTTGTTCATTATCCAGTTCATTACACTTTCACTCATGAAAGAGGCTCCCTTGGCCCCTTTGATAATCATGAAGTAGGTGATCGCTGTAATGGCTATTCCACCCCATAAGGATCCGAAAAACTTCATGTTTCTCTGGTAATTGAAACTGAATAACAACCTGGTAAGGTACATTATAATCGCTCCTGCAGTGAAAGCTATCACTATCGAAAGGAGGATGCCGGAAATAATTGCCAGAGCCTTGCTTGAATTAATATAGGTACCCAGTGTGTGAGCGCCTTCCGGATCACCAATGAGCTTTACCATTGCTATACCAACGGCAGCTCCGAGGAGTTCAAAAACAATCGATACCGTGGTTGAGGTTGGAAGTCCGTATGTATTGAAGAGATCAAGAAGAATAATGTCGGTAAGCATAACTGCCATGAACACTATCATAAGGTCCCCGAAGTAAAATTGACCGGGATTGAATATTCCCTTTCTTGCAACTTCCATCATCCCGCTTGAAAAAGTTGCGCCTATAACGATACCGAGAGTTGCAATAAACAGTATGGTTTTAAGTGAGGCAACCTTTGAACCAATGGCAGAGTTCAGGAAATTAACAGCATCATTGCTGACACCTACAATCAGATCGATTACGGCCAGCAGGAAGAGGACCCCAACTATGAATATGTAATATTTTTCCATCTGTTTAAATAAAAATATGGGGCAAATGTATCCAGCTATTTTTATTTAATAATTAATTTAATGTTAAGTAATTGTTAAGTAAATGATTGATCTGTGTTAGAAGCCTGTAAATCAGTAGATTTATGTTTCCAGTATGCTCTTCGTGACATGGAGAACCTTATCCATGTCAAGGGGTTTGGTCAGGTAATCACTTACACCTAATTCCTGGCTCTTTTCTATTGATTGCATGTCTGATACCGCTGATAATGTAACTACCGGGATATCTTTTAAGTCTTTATTTCCTTTTAAAATTTCCATGAATTCAAAACCTCCCAGACCGGGCATCTTTAGATCCAGGAAGATAAGGCCGGGAATATTTTTATTTACCAGATCCAGACCCAGCCTCCCGTTGGAGGCTGTAAATACACTGTACCCGTTCCGTTTTAACAGTGACTTAAGAAGAACCAGATTGGTGTTTGAATCATCAATTATCAGTATATCCTTTTTACTCATTGGGTGCCGCTTGACTTAAAATAGCAAAGATGATAAATTTAAATATTGTATATGCCCTTAAACAGGCAAAAATATCACCATTTTATGGTGATTTAAATCATCACCATAATAAAAAAAATCATACATTTGCCTGTAATCACTTTGATTCTCGGGGGTATATTTAATGAATGATTTTAGTTTGAATTCGGAATATAGAAATTCTAAGGATTTAATACCTGGTGACGGGATATTCAATTACCTTACCAGGGATGAGAGGATTAAACTCTCTGCCGGAGTTACGCTTATGACCTTTGAGAGACATGATATTCTTTTTAAGCAGAATATGCCATCGGATCACCTGGTTTATGTTATTAGCGGACTCTTAAAGGTGTACAGCGGAGGCAGAGGCAATCGTGTCGTATGTATTAAACTTGCAGGACCAGGGACATTTGTTGCTCTTTCAGGTGCATTTTCATCCAGTGTATACATGAATTCGGCTGCAGCAATTGAAAAGACAGTGGCCCTGATGATCAGGAAGGAAAGCCTTAAGGGAATTGTAAAAAGCAATGGTATGTTTGCTATTTCAATTATAAATCTGATGGGGAAGGAGATTATTGATGTATCAAATAAACTGGTGACCTTTTCAATGAAACAATTGCCGGGAAGAGTTGCCGACCTCTTACGTTATTTTTCAGAGCAAGTATTTAAAAACAATAAGTTTACAGTGTCACTTACCAGACAGGAGATGGCTGAATTGATTGGTACAACCAAGGAAAGCCTTATCAGGACGCTTAATGAATTCAAAAATGACAAATTAATAAGGCTTGAAGGTAAAAATATTGAGATACTGTCTCCTGATCTGATTAAGGTACTGTCTGAAATTGGTTAAAAGATTATGATTAAACATTTGCTGTACAAACTTGCATTGTTATTGCTTACGGCAGTATTAATATCATCATGCAAGGGAAGAAAATACGAGCTTTTGGAAGGAAGGGGCATAACAGGCATAAATGGCATGGTTGTTTCCGCTCACCCTGAAGCATCAAGAACAGGAACCGTAATACTCCTTGAAGGAGGCAATGCCTTTGATGCTGCCGCTGCCACAGCATTTGCCCTTGCTGTAAGTTATCCTACCGCAGGAAATTTAGGTGGTGGTAGCCTTATGGTCATCAGGGATGCCGGGGGTAATTACTCTTCACTTGATTGCCGGGAAAAAGCTCCCGCACTTGCAAGTCGTGACATGTATCTCGATGAATCAGGTAATGTTATTGAAGGAATGAGCACCAACACACTGGCTGCCACTGCAGTACCAGGATCTGTCGAAGGAATACTTGAATTGCATTCCCGTTATGGCATTCTTCCATTGACTAAAGTCATTCAACCTGCAATTGACCTTGCGCGAAAAGGATTTCCTGTTACCGATAAACAGGCTGAATCATTGAATCATGCACGAGACAGGTTCATTCGGAGAAACGATCATCCCGTGCCCTTTGTTAAAGATAAGCCATGGTCAGGAGGCGACACACTTGTGCAGGAAGACCTTGCCCGGACACTCGAGAGGATACGCGACAATGGCAGGAATGGCTTCTACAGGGGGATCACGGCAGATCTAATAGTTGCTGAAATGAAGAAGGGGAATGGTCTTATAAACCTTGATGACCTCGATGAATATAATGCTGTCTGGAGAGAGCCTGTAATTGGCACCTATGAAGAATACGGTATAATATCTATGCCTCCTCCATCCAGTGGAGGCATAGCCATATTGCAGCTACTTGGTATAATTGAAGAAATGTTGCCTGAAGAGCCTGTTTTCCAATCCCTTGAAGAAGTACACCTGATTACCGAGGCTGAACGGAGAGTTTATGCCGACAGGTCTCATTACCTTGGAGATCCTGAATATGCAAATATACCTGTCGATGAGCTTGTCAGCAAAGAGTACCTGGCAGGGAGGATGTCTGACTTTATGCCGGAAAAGGCTTCCTTATCGGAAAATATATCCCATGGCGCTTTACCTGCATATGAAGGCGAGGAAACAACACATTTTTCGGTGGTTGATAAAGACCGTAATGCAATTGCCTTTACGACAACACTTAACAGTGGTTATGGGAACTGTATTGTGGTGGAGGGTGCGGGCTTTCTGCTGAATAATGAAATGGACGACTTTTCATCCAAACCCGGCTATCCGAATATATACGGCCTGGTAGGAGGTGAAGCTAATTCTGTGCAGGCGGGGAAAAGAATGTTGAGCTCAATGACACCCACAATAATCGAAAAAGACCAACAACTATATATGGTGCTGGGATCACCCGGCGGGTCAACAATCATAACATCAGTATTTCAAACCATGCTGAATGTTATTGAATATGGAATGAAGCTGCAGGAAGCTGTAGATGCACCGAGGTTTCACCATCAGTGGATGCCTGATATTATTTATTTTGAAGAGGAGGCTGCTGATACTCTCCTTATACAACAGTTGGAAATAAAAGGGCATAAGATAAGGCTTCGGTCACCTATTGGCAGAGTTGACGCAATAAGGATACTTCCTGGAGGCCGTTTGGAAGCAGGTGCCGACCCCAGAGGTGATGATACAGCATGTGCTTACTGATACCGGTTTTTACAGCATACATGTAAATACAGGCTTTTTTTTTTCATAAAATCAAATAAATTAATACTTTTATCAGTTGAAACAGAAAGCAGGTTAATATTTGAATGGTTCAAATAGCTGTAATATGAAAAAAACTCTGATAATTACCCTCATCATTCTGGTTATCATCCTAATACTTCCGGCAATTGGATTTTTTGGATGGTTCTTTCAGGAAAAGAAACCAATTAGTATTCTTATACTTGACAAAACAGTGCACTCTCTTGATCGGGTAAAACATCGCTCACTTAACTGGGTATTAGCCAATGAAAGGTTTGTAAAAGAAAATATGCACAAATATTCACTCAGGAAAGACTATTATGGCTTTTATCCCATTAAACCATTAAGGTCCAAACAGTTCAGGAGAAATGATTTCCGACTGGCCGAGGTCATCGATATCGCCCAGAACAGTGATGCCTTGTATTATGCTGATACCTATGGTGTTTTCTTCAATGACTGGTATCAGGGAATAAACAGAAGCAGGTATTCGAGAAAGCTTTATGGCGGACTGAATAACAACGATTACTTCCTTCTTTCCGAAATGAGAAAACGGGATAAGCTTACCATACTGGAGTATAATACCATTGATTATCCTACCGATGCGTATGAAAAATACCGTGTGGAGGAATTACTGGGGTTTAAATCAAGCGGATGGTCAGGGCAGTATTATTCATCTCTTGATTCAGCCAGTCCAGACCTGCCTCTCTGGGTGGTGGAGCTTTACAGAAAGAATACCAGGACACCATGGCCATATAAGAATGCCGGCGTGATATTGCTTAAAGGAGAGAATGAAATACTGGTGCTTGAAGAAGGTACACACCTGGAAAATGCCATGCCTTTCATTATTACCGGACAGGAAGTGGCAGGGAAGTTTAATCTTGCTGAACAGGTAGCTTTTGATAAGCCTTTTGATATAGTTGACCCCATAAATAATGAGGTGCTTTCAAATTTTAAACTGATGACTACTGAGGCTGGTAATTTATTGCTTGATAAACACTTCCTTTCTGCTGAATTCCCCGCAGTGCTGGCAAATCCCGGTGATATGCGCTCATTTTATTTTTGTGGTGACTTTGCAACAGGTAATAAGCCCCCGTGGACAGCCAGCTTTGGCTCCCTCAATATACTGAAGGGGATGCTTTATAAAAATGGGGAGATGAATGATACACGTCGCTTCTTCTGGCTTTACTATAAACCCCTTATCACCGGAATACTGAATGATTACTACATTGCTCTTGAATTGGAATAGTTATATTTTGTTGATTCATTGCAGGCAGGCTGTTTTTACAGCCTGTTTTTTTTAAATCATATATTATGAGAATATCATTTTTACAATCAGATATAGTATGGGAGGATAAGGAGGCTAACTTCAGAAAATATGAATCATGGCTGAAAAGCCTCGCAGGACAAACAGATGTGGTAGTGCTGCCCGAGATGTTCAACACCGGCTTTTCAATGAATTCTGAAAATCTGGCCGAAAATATGGAAGGCCGGACTGCAAAGTGGATGAGAGAAATAACATCCGGGGCCGGATTTGGTCTGATGGGCAGTTTTATTGTCATTGAAAATGGAAGATACTATAACAGGCTTGTCTTTATGAAACCCGATGGCAGTTATTCCACTTACGATAAGGGGCACCTGTTCAGGATGGAAAAGGAAAATGTTTTCTTTACAAAGGGACAACATGCTGTGATCGATTCCTACATGGACTGGAACTTTTCCCTCCAGGTTTGCTATGATCTGAGGTTCCCCGTATGGAGCCGTAACCTTAATAATGCCTATGATATCCTGATATATGTAGCCAACTGGCCTGCCTCCAGGCGTAAGGTCTGGAATACCCTTTTAAAGGCAAGGGCTATTGAAAACCAGTGCTTTGTTCTTGGAGTAAACAGGATAGGAAGGGATGGTAACGGGATTAGCTACTGCGGCGATTCTGTCCTTATCGATCCCAGGGGAAACACTGTGGTGAAAGCAAGATTGAATACCGCAGAAATAATCACTTCCGGAATTTCTCTTGATGATCTGAAAAACTTCAGGAATAAATTCCCGGTATGGCTCGATGCCGACTCTTTTGAGCTGCGGTCAGACAAGTAAAGCCTCATGCAGTACCTGTACGGGATGCAAGGCCTTTCGTGCTGTTCCGTCCTTTATCTGGTGCCTGCAGCTTGTCCCGGGAGCTGCTATAATTACATCATCACCCGAAGCCCTGACAGTCGGAAACAATACCAGCTCACCTACTTTCATTGACAGATCATAATGCTCTTTTTCATAGCCGAAAGACCCGGCCATGCCACAACAACCCGACGGTATTTCCTTTACGCTATAGTTTGCAGGTATTGAAAGCATCTCTTTAGTGCTTGATGTACTGGCGACAGCCTTCTGCTGGCAATGGCCATGCAGTAATATCTGTTTTGAATCTGTGCTGAACATGGATGATTTGATATTGCCTTTTTTAAACTCGCGGCAGATAAATTCATCAATAAGTAAAGCGTTTTCTGACAGGCTTATGGCTTGTGAACGTAATTCTTCACTTACCAGCTCCGGAAACTCATCCCTGAATCCCAGTATGGCCGAGGGCTCAATTCCAAGGAGGGGGCTTTCTTCGCTTATGAGCGGAGCCAGCATAATAACGTTATCCGTGGCAATCCCGGCCGCTTTCCTCAATAATCCCTTTGACAGGAATGACCGGGCACTCAGATTGTGATCGGGGATTCTTATGCTGTAGCCCAGGGAAGTTAATAACTTTATGGACTGGATACCTGCCAGGGTGTCATTGTAGTTGGTAAACTCATCAGCAAAAATATATACCTTCTTGGTGGGATTTACCGGATTAAGCAGGGGAAGATTCTTTTTTGCCCATTTCTTGAGAGTGGTCCTGTATATAAGTGGCATAGAACGTTCTTTTGCAAAGCCAATCACCTGCTTTACCAGACCTGAAAAGAACCTGTTCTTAAGAAAGAAATTATAAATTGAGGGTATAATGGAACCCAGTTTATTTATGGTGCTTATGTAGGCTATAAGCAAGGTCCGTAAGGGTACCCTGTGCCTGTCGTACCAGTGCTGCATGAATTCAGCCTTCAGCTTTGCCATATCCACATTCGAAGGACATTCACTTTTGCATCCCTTACATGAAAGACATAAGTCAAGTATACTGTATATCCCGGGATGATCCCATCCATTGCCCGGTTTATTGAGAAATTCCCTCAGGACATTTGCCCTTGCCCTGGTGGTGTTCATCTCATCCCTGGTGGCCATATAGCTTGGACACATAGTGCCTCCGATAATCTCACTCTTCCTGCAGTCGCCTGAGCCATTGCATTTCTCTGCTGCCCTGATATATCCGTCAGTGTCATCAAACCTGAAACAGGTGTCAGGTTCCTTAACTTCCTGACCGGGGATGTAGCGCAGACAGGTATTCATAGGTGGTGTATCAATAATCTTTCCCGGGTTTAATATCCCATCCGGGTCCCAGGTGTATTTTACCTCCCTAAGAGTATCGTATATCTTTTTCCCCATCATCAGGGGAATGAATTCACCCCTTAACCTGCCATCCCCATGTTCGCCGCTTAGTGAGCCCCTGTATTTTTTTACCAGCATGGCAGTCTCCATTCCAAGGGTATGGAACAATTCTACATCACCTTCTTCCTTAAGATTCAAAACAGGCCGCAGGTGCAACTCTCCTGTGCCTATATGAGCATGATAAACACATTCTTTTTTATATTTTGCCAGCATATTGTCAAACTCACGCATATACCGGGGTAAAAGTTCAACGCTCACCGCTGTATCTTCCAGCAGGCTAACAGGTTTAGCATCACCCTTCATGTTACCAAGGACTCCTACACCGGCTTTTCTTAGATTCCAGACCTTAGGTATGTCCTCGCCCCATATCCTTGGGAAGGCATATCCATAAGCCTCTTTCCTCATGGCTGCTTCCATCGAATCACAGATTGCATTTATCTCTTCCCGTGTCCGGCGTGCAAATTCAACTATTAATATAGCTCCCGGTTTACCTTCGAGAAAAAATCTGTTTTTTCTTTGCTCAATATTATCCCCGGTGAGATCCAGTATCTTATCATCCATCATTTCTACTGCATCGGGATCATGCTGAAGGGCAATGAGATTGGCTTTATATGCTTCGTCCCTTTCTTTCAGATGGACACAACACAGAACTTTAACAGGGGGTGGGAGAGGTACCAGGTTAAGCTTGATCTCGCTTATTATGGCTAGAGTCCCTTCTGATCCGGCTATCAGCCTTGCAAAATTGATTCTGGTTTTGCTGTCCATGTTAAAAACAGAGGTTTCCAGCATCAGGTCAAGGGCATAGCCCGTGTTTCTCCTGGGTACACCAGGATCAGGGTATTCCTTCCTGATCTCAGCTGCCATTTCCTTATCTGACAATATCTCATTTAGTTTGCTGTAAATCCTTCCTTCCAGGTTGTTTAAATCGCATTTTCTCCTGAATTCATCATCCTTGAGCTCGCTGAACACTACAGTGCTGCCGTCACTGAGCATGGCTTTTACCTCAATTGTATGCTCGCGGGTACTGCCATATCTGAGTGAATGCAGGCCGCAGGCGTTGTTTCCGAGCATTCCCCCAATGGTGCACCTGTTTGCTGTGGATGTTTCAGGACCGAAGAATAAACCATATCCGGCAAGGGTCTTGTTGAGTTCATCGGGAATAACACCCGGCTGCACCCTTACCCACCTTTCTTCGGCGTTTATCTCAAGTATTTTGTTCATGTGCCTGCTAATATCCACTACTATGCCGGACCCTACCACCTGACCTGCAAGCGAGGTGCCTGCACCCCTCATTATCAGGCTTGATTTATTGGTGTTTGCATATTCAATGAGAAGTTTAAGATCATCCTCATCGGCAGGAAAGGCTACGGCCAGGGGCTCTTCCCTGTACATTGAAGCATCAGTGCTGTAGATAGCCCTGGTTATGGTATCGTATTTTAGGCTGCCCTTAAGTGAATCTGCCAGCCTGTCAAGAGATTTATCCTGGTACATGTTGCTAAAATGATTTTAAGTGCCTAAAAATATATAATATTATCAAGCTGGTAAAACTAATTTGTTATTTGATCTGGGTCATTAAAAAAACCGGTTTCCTGACATTAATCATGTTATCGGGACTTGAGGATGTAAGCATTTTTTTATACTTTTGATGAATTATCTTTTTCTTCATAATTTACTGATATACAATGAAATTAATAGATGACATAAAAGAAAAGGCCCGCCTGCTTAACAGACGCATAGTGCTGCCTGAGAGTACCGAAGAAAGAACACTCAGGGCAGCAGACAGAATTATAGCTGAAAGTCTGGCAAGGATCATTCTGATAGGTAACAGGGAAGAGATTTTAAAGCAGGCGCATGATTTAAAACTGGGGAATATAGAGAAGGCCGAAATAGTTGATCCCCTTAGCCACGAGAAAAAAGATCTTTATGTGGATATAATGGTCGACATCAGGAAAAATAAAGGTCTTACCAGGGAGGAAGCACTGAAACTTATTGAAAATCCGCTTTACCTTTCAGTCCTGATGATAAAAAACGGAGATGCCGACGGGGAAGTGGCCGGTGCTGCCAATGCTACCGGTGATGTGCTGAGGCCGGCCTTCCAGTATGTTAAAACCAAACCAGGTATATCGGTTGTCTCAGGTGCCTTTATTATGATACATCCTGACACTTCATTCGGCAATAAGGGGCTTATGGTATTTGCTGACTGTGCCGTTCATCCTGACCCCAACGAGAAGGAACTGGCTGAAATAGCTGTTGCGACAGCCCGGACAGCGCAATCCATACTGGGTATGGAACCCAGGGTTGCAATGCTGAGCTTCAGTACCAAAGGCAGTGCAAAGCATGAAATGGTGGACAAGGTGGTCAATGCAACAAAAATAGCAAGGGAAATGGCTCCTGATATTGAGATCGACGGTGAACTGCAGGCCGATGCTGCCCTGATAGAAGCCATAGGTAAGAAAAAAGCACCCGGAAGCAGCATTGCAGGAAGGGCAAATGTGCTCGTATTCCCATCACTGGATGTGGGTAATATAGCATATAAACTGGTACAGCGCCTGGGTAATACGGAAGCGGTGGGGCCAATTCTGCAGGGCATGGCGGCCCCTATTAATGACCTTTCAAGGGGTTGCTCGGTGGATGATATAGTCAGCATGGTGGCAATTACTGCAACACAGTCTGCCTAGCTTTTATGCAAACTCTGTTTTAAGTGGCCCACGGGCTCCCTATATTAAATTCTTATTAGTATATTGTCGTTCCTAAGTTTTATTCTCAAAATGTAAAATAATTATGGTAATTCTCGTCCTCAATTGCGGTAGCTCTTCTATTAAATACCAGGTCTTCAATGTTAGCAATGGCGCTGAAGTTATGGCCAGGGGCCTTGTTGAACGTATAGGTCTTATGGATAGTATTCTCACTCACAAGCCTGCCGGTAAAGATCCTTATAAGACTGTTACTGATATACCCGACCATACCATCGGCATAAACCTGGTTATAGAAGCTCTTACACATAAGCAATGGGGCGTTATTAAAGATGTGAAGGATATTATTGCTGTTGGCCACAGGGTGGCACACGGTGGAGAAAATTTTACCGAAAGCGTGCTCATCGATAATAAGGTAAAAAAAGATATCGAAAGGTGTGGTGAGCTGGCTCCCCTCCATAACCCTGCCAACCTGAAGGGTATACTGTCTGTGGAAAAGCTGGTGCCCGGGGTGCCCCAGGTGGCTGTTTTTGATACATCCTTCCACCAGACTATGCCGGATTATGCCTATATGTATGCTATCCCTTATGAATATTATATAAAGTACAAGATCCGCAAATACGGTTTTCATGGCACAAGTCATAAGTTTGTAGCTAAAAAAGCTGCAGACATACTGGGACGGGATTTCAAAAGCCTCAAAATAATAACCTGCCACCTTGGTAACGGTGCCTCTGTGGCTGCAATTAAGGATGGTAAATCAATTGATACATCTATGGGATTTACTCCTGTGGACGGGCTTATTATGGGAACAAGGACGGGAGAAATTGATCCCGGAGTACTCATTTATATAGCCGATAAAGAGGATCTTAACGTACAGGGTGTAAGCAATATGATAAATAAGAAAAGCGGGGTAATGGGTATTAGCAATATTTCATCTGATATGCGTGACCTTGAGCTGGCGGCAGCCTCAGGTAATAATAGAGCTGTACTCGCCCTGGATATGTATGCCTATAAAGTCAAAAAATTCATAGGAGCTTATATCGCAGCTCTTAACGGACTTGATTTGCTTGTTTTTACGGGGGGAGTGGGTGAGAATGATTTTAACGTCAGAAAGATGATATGCTCCGATATGGAATACCTGGGTATTGAGTTTGACAGTGAGATAAACCATGAGAAAAAGAGCCAGGATTTGGTCATATCAAAACCTTCGTCCAGAGTGAAAGTTATGGTTGTTACAACAAATGAAGAACTGGTTATAGCAACTGATACAAAGAATATTGTTACATCTAAGAAAAAAATTAATACAGACTAACATGACCCTGAAAAAGTTAAGTGAGCTGCAGAAATTACTTGACAATAAACCTGTTAAGCGCGTTGCCCTGGCGGCAGCACACGATAGCCAGTCTCTTGGGGCCGTCCTGAAAGCCGCAACCAATAAATTTATACAACCTGTCCTTATCGGTGATGAAAAAGAAATAAGAAGACTGGCCCGGGAAGCTAATCAGAACCTCGATGGAATTAAGATTATAAATGAACCTGATGTAGAAAAAACTTCAGAAATAGCAGTCAAAATGGTGCATAACAGGGAGGCCGATGTACTGATGAAGGGGAAAGTGGGTACATCTACACTGCTGAAGCATTTACTTGATAAAAACTGGGGATTGAGAACCGGGAACCTCCTGTCGCATTTTGCTATTTTCGAGGTGAAAACCTACCATAAACTCATTGCCGTTACTGATGTTGCAATGAATATTTCACCTAACCTGCAAGAAAAAATATCAATTATAAATAATTCTGTATCATGCCTTAACATGCTTGGTATTGACATGCCTAAAGTGGCTGTCCTGGGTGCGGTGGAAATGGTCAATGAGAGCATGCAGGCTACACTCGATGCGGCCCTGCTATCCAAAATGAACCAGAGAGACCAGATTAAGAACTGTATTATCGACGGCCCTCTTGCCTTTGATAATGCAATCAGCCTTGAGAGTGCAATACACAAAGGAATTAAATCTGAAGTGGCCGGTGATACCGACCTTTTGCTTATGCCCGACATTGAAGTGGGTAATGTGCTTTATAAATCCCTGGTTTTCTTTGCCAAAGCTAAAGTAGCCTCCGTTATTCTGGGCGCAGCAGCCCCCATTGTACTTACTTCGCGATCCGACAGCGAACAGGCAAAATATGATAGCCTGCTGCTGGCGGCTGCAACAGCAAAATAAATAGTGTATGATTACATCACTGGAACAACTCGCTGATATAGTAAAAGATCAAAAGGTAAAACCAAAACTGGCTGTTACCTGGGCCCAGGATGAAAATACCCTTGGGGCAGTGGAAAAAGCAGTAAGAGCCAATATGATCGAAGCATGGCTCTTTGGCGACAGGTCACGGATTGAAGAGCTGGCACGTAAACTTCGCCTCGACCTTGATCTTTTTAAGCTGCAGCATGTTAATAATGAAACAGAAGCAGCCCGGGAGACAGTGAGGCTTGTGAAATCCGGTGAGGCTGATATCCTGATGAAAGGCCTCATAGGTACTGATAAATTCCTGAAAGCGGTACTTGACAAGGAAAAAGGACTGATGAAGCCAAAGGCTGTCCTTAGCTACGTTTGTGCCGTGGATGTGCCTGATTATCATAAATTGCTTTTTATCACCGATACCGCGGTATTGCCCTTCCCTGATCTTGACCAGAAAGTGGCAATGGCCGAATATGCAATCGAAATGGCAGGGAAATTCGGGATCAGTAAACCCAGGGTGGCACTAATAGGAGCTTCCGAGAAAATGAGTAAACATTTTCAGAATGCTGTTGATTATGCCATTATGTGCAAAATGGCTGAAAGAGGCCAGATAAGCCCATGCATAATGGACGGCCCACTCGATGTTTTTCTCGCCTGCGATAAAAAAAGCCTTGAAATTAAAGGTGTTGATACAACCATAGGCGGAGATGCCGACATCCTTCTTTTCCCTTCTCTTGAGGCCTGTAATCCATTTTATAAGGGGCTTATGCTTTTTGGAAGGGGAGAACTGGCAGGAATGCTCATGGGTACAGAGGTGCCTGTCGTATTAATGTCAAGAAGTGAAAGTGAAAAATCAAAATTCTATTGCATAGCCCTGTCATGCCTTATGTCAGGCAGAAATAATTAGCTTAATATATTATTATGGAACGACTGATACTGGCAGTAAACCCCGGATCTACATCAACCAAATTCGGACTTTACAGTGATGATAAAATAGTATTTGACTCAACAATAAGACACAGCTCTGAAAAACTATCAGGCTTCGGTAGAATAAGTGAGCAGCTTTCCTTCAGAAAAGAATTGATAATTAAGGAACTGGAAAAACATGATATAGACATAAAGAAAATAAGTGTCGTTGTTGGAAGGGGAGGACTTCTTAAGCCTATTGAATCAGGTGTTTACCAGGTCAACCAACAGATGCTGAAAGAGCTGGAGCGAGCTGAGCGCGGCGAACATGCAAGTAACCTCGGAGGCTTGATTGCTGCTGAAATAGCAGGCGATATATCCGGGGCACTTGCCTTTATTGTCGACCCGGTTGTAGTTGATGAACTTGACGATGTGGCGCGCCTTTCCGGCCATCCCCTGCTGCAGCGTATCTCAATCTTTCATGCTCTGAACCAGAAGGCCGTGGCACGTTCATACGCAGAGTCAATAAATAAAGAGTATGAGGATCTGAACCTCATCGTTGCTCATATGGGCGGAGGTATCAGCGTGGGAGCTCATGTGAAAGGCAGGGTGGTGGACGTTAATAATGCACTGAACGGCGAAGGACCCTTCTCACCCGAAAGGTCGGGCACATTGCCGGTGGGACAACTGGTGAAACTATGCTTCAGTGGTGAATACTCCGAAAGGGAAGTGATGAAAATGATTAATGGCAACGGGGGAATGGTGGCTTATCTCGATACCAACAACTTTAAAGAGATATGCGAAAAAGCAGATTCCGGAGACAGGATGGCAAAACTGGTAAAGGAAGCATCATCATACCAGGTAGCGAAAGAAATAGCCGCCTGCGCCGCCGTAATGAGGGGAGAGGTGGATGCCATAATACTGACAGGAGGAATGGCTTACGAAGATTCTCATAACGAATTTATCAGGGAAATGGTTGGCTTTATTGCCAATGTAGTGATATATCCGGGTGAAGATGAGTTGCAGGCACTGGCCCATAGCGGCTTTCTGGCACTGGATAAAAAAGTAAAAATCAAGGAATACAGGTAAAGCATATTTTGCCTCATTTCTTCTCAGGGATTACTAACCGAAACAGGTAAGACCTTACCATTAAAATATTTATTTCCCTCAAGGGCAAACCATCTTATGAATTCAGCCATCTCCTCAGCCTTTAAGGGTGCTTTGTAAGCCGGAAAGGCCTCTTCAAGCATTTCTGTCTGTACAGCCCCCAGTGCAAGGCAATTGAAAATTATTCCTTCCTTCTCATATTCCGAAGCAAGGCTCTCTGTCAGATTGGCCAGGGCAGCCTTCACCGCACTGTAAACAGACATCCCGGGATACCTTGAACTGCCCTGAAAACCACCCATGCTGCTAATGTTTATTATATGACTGCCCCGGTGAAACTTGCTGAATAAAGCTTTTATCAGTAACATGGGGCTCATAAAATTTGTTTCTGTCATTTGACTTATCTCCAAATAATCAAAATCCGTGAAAGGCCTGTGTATTAATAATCCTGCATTATTTATAAGTATGTCAATCTCTTTAAAATGAGAATCAACATGTTTTAAGAAGGTCTCAGGACTCCGGAGGCTTTCATTAAGGTCAGTTGCTATGTAACTGATATTGTTGAATTCTGATTCGCCACAAAGCTTCTGAAGGAGAACTTCAGTCCTTGAAACAACCAGGATGCGGTTATCCCTGTCTGCAGCAAGCGAAACGGCTGTTTCCCTGCCTATACCCTTGCTTGCTCCGGTTATTATGATATTCATAAATTCTTGTACTTAAATTATCATTAATGCTAAAATTTGTATTATTGCAGACAAAGTTACATTTTTTAATCATCTGAGAGGATTGAATCAGGCTTTATAAAAATTGGAAATGAAAGCGGGTATCTGTAAATATTTCTTGTTTATTACAACAGTATTCTTTCTTTCGGTAATGAGCTGCATAGGGCAGCAGGTAAGCGAAAGAAGAAAAGCAGCCAGTCCTCCGCTGGCTGAACGGTTATTCTTTGGAGGTAGCTTTGGCCTGCAGTTTGGCACGATTACCAATATAGAACTGTCACCGGTTGTGGGGTTCTGGCTCCTGCCTCGTCTTGCTGTGGCTGCAGGTCCCAACTGGCAATACTATAAGGATCCGGTGGGAAAAACAAGCATTTATGGAGGCAGAAGCTATCTGAGGTTTATGTTTGTTCAGGATTTCAACCGGATCATACCTCTGGGAATTAATTTCGGCTTATTCACACACGCTGAATACGAAGCTCTTAGCCTGGACTATGATTTCTGGACGGGATATTCCACGGGTGGTTCACGTATATGGCAACATAATGCACTTGTAGGACTCGGATTCAGTCAGCCCATTGGCATGAAATCATCATTTAACATATCCTTTCTCTGGGTCATTACCGAAACGGAATACCAGTTATACGATAATCCGGAAATAAGGATAGATTTTCTCTTCTGACCGGGATATCCTATTATTGACTCAACCCTGAATTCCAGGGCTTCGCCTGGCTCATTACCCTCTCCCGGAAGCCCGGGATCGGTTTTCTCGGTTCTGTCATTCTGGCTTGTGAAAACATTTTAATTGGCAGATTGCTACTTAATCATTACTTTTGGCCACTTTAAAACAAATTAAACAGGAAATTTTATGGTAATTGAAAAAGACAGGATGGTATCTCTCAAGTACGTATTGAGAGAAGGCAGCAAAGAGGGTGATATTGTTGAGGAGGTTAACAATGATAATCCCCTCGAATTTCTTTATGGAGCAGGGCAGATGCTACCTCATTTTGAATCAAATATTCAAAACCTGGCTGAAGGTGATAAGTTCGAGTTCAAACTTACTTCCGATCAGGCTTATGGAGATAAGAGGGAGGAGCTGGTAGTAGACCTTCCAATGTCGGTTTTTGAAATTGATGGGAAAGTTGATGAAAACCTGCTGAAGAAAGGTAACCAGGTACCAATGGCCGATGCCCAGGGGAGGAGGCTGTTGGGTATAGTACTGTCACATACTGATACCTCAGTTAAGATGGACTTCAACCATCCAATGGCAGGTGCTGAATTGCATTTCACAGGAGAAATACTTGATGTACGGGAAGCGACCAGTGATGAGTTAAACCAGTACAATTCCGGCGGTTGCAGTACATGTGGCAGTCATGATGCTTGCTCGGAAAATTGCTAGTAGATTGTTTTTTGAATTTTATGCTGTATAATATCCCGGACTAATTCATGGGATGATTATTATTCCTAATTTTAGGCGATTTGAATAAATATGAATATTCTGAAATAAGATTATGATATTTATATGAAGCTGAAAAAGAAAAAATATCCCCTCTGGGTAAAGATAATCTTCGGGATGATACTTGGCATAATCTGGGGTCTTATTGCCGTAGAAACCGGGCTTGATAAATTTACCGAAAATTGGGTTAAACCCTGGGGAACAATCTTTATAAAGCTTCTTAAACTGGTCGCTGTTCCCCTTATTTTCGTATCCCTGGTCAAGGGAATAAGCAGTATAACTGATATTACCAAACTGTCAAGGATTGGCCTGAAAACCGTTGGCCTTTATATGGCTTCTACCGTTATCGCCATTGTCTTCGGACTTGTCCTTGTAAATACAGTAAAACCCGGGCATTCGTTCAGCCAGGAGACGCGACAGGAATTTCAGTCCCAGTATGAAAACAATGTAAAGGATTCAGAAGATATAGCCGGTCTTGTCAGGGAAAGGCCACCCCTTGCCTTTTTCGAGGATATGGTTCCCGATAATATTTTTGCTGCAAGTGCCGATAATTCGAATATGCTCCAGGTTATATTCTTCTCAATACTCTTCGCCATAGCCATTATTGTCCTTGAAGCAAAAAAGGTAACAGTAATAAAGGAACTTTTTGACGGGCTGAATGATATTATCCTTAAAATAGTGGATATTATCATGCGTTTTGCGCCCATCGGTGTTTTTGCCCTGCTCTCTGCCCTTATAACAGAATTTTCAGGTGATGTGCAGCTCTTTGTTGCCCTGGGTAAATATGCTGCACTTACCATTGTTGGCCTCCTGTTGATGATATTCGGCCTTTATCCACTCTATATCAGGTTATTTACTAAAATTAAACCAGGGGACTTCTATAAGAATCTGTTACCGGTCCAGATGGTGGCCTTTTCAACCAGCTCAAGCGCTGCGACACTGCCGGTTACCCTTAAGCAATGTACGGAAAAACTGAAGATATCAAAGAGCGTCGCAAATTTTGTTCTTCCGGTGGGAGTAACAATTAATATGGATGGCTCATCCTTTTATCAGGCAATATCTGCTGTCTTTATAGCCCAGGTTTTTGGTCTTGGCCTTGACATAGGCCAGCAACTAACCATTGTCCTTACAGCCCTGCTGGCATCCATCGGAGCTCCCGGAGTGCCCGGAGGGGCGGTGATAATGCTGGTTATTGTGCTGAGCTCCGTGGGTATTCCCGCAGAAGGACTTGCCCTTATTATGGGTGTGGAACGACCTCTTGACATGATCCGCACTGTTGCTAACGTTACCGGTGACGCTGCCATGACAAGCATAGTAGCATCCACTGAAAATGAGATCGGGGTGGAAGAAGCTGATGATAATGACGATGACCTGTAAACAAATATAGATTATGTGGAAACGTCTGCCTCTGTGGGCTAAGATAATTATTGGAATGGCACTCGGCCTCATCTGGGGGATGATAGCTACCAGGACAGGCCTGAACAAGTTTACAATTGACTGGATAAAGCCCTGGGGGACAATATTCCTTAAACTGCTGAAGCTTATTGCAGTGCCGCTTATCTTTGTCTCCCTGGTAAAAGGTATATCAAGCCTTACCGATATCTCCAAACTTTCCAGGATAGGAGTGAAGACTATCACTTACTATATGGTTTCCACTTTGATAGCCACCACATTCGGTTTATTACTTGTAAATACCGTTAAACCAGGAAATACCTTCCCTGAAGAAAAAAGAGCAGAATTCATGGCCAAATGGCAGGGAACAATAGATGAGAGCCAGCTCCTTGCCGAATCAAGCGATCATTCACCACTCAGGTTTATTGAAGATATTGTACCTGATAATATAATCTCAGCTATGGGTGATAATTCCCAGATGCTGCAGATTATCTTTTTTGCCATACTTTTTGCAGTTTCCATGGTCCTGGTGAAGGAAAGCCAGGTAAAAACCGTAAAATATATCTTTGACGGACTGAATGATATAATAATAAAGATTATAGAGCTGATAATGCTGTTCGCTCCCTATGGGGTTTTTGCCCTGCTTGCAGGCGTTGTAGTTGATTTTGCGGGGGATACCGATATCTTTGTGGCCCTGGGAAAGTATTTTGTAACGGTTATGGTAGGTTTGTTTGTACTGATCCTTGTGCTATATCCAACCTATCTGAAAATATTTACAAGAAAAATATCCGTGGGTAAATTCCTGAAAGCAGTGCTGCCTGCCCAGATGGTAGCCTTCTCCACAAGCTCAAGTGCTGCAGCCCTGCCTGTAAATATGAGACAGAATACCGAAGAACTGGGCGTTTCGGAAGAAGTTGCCAATTTTGTTCTTCCCGTAGGCGTTACCATAAATATGGATGCAACAGCCTTCTACCAGTCGGTAGCAGCGGTTTTTATCGCCCAGGTCTATGGTATAGACCTTACAATTGCCCAGCAGATTACCATTGTCCTGATGGCAACAATGTCATCCATCGGATCACCGGGCGTTCCCGGCGGTAGCATAGTGCTGGTTATTATGGTGCTTACCTCAGTCGGCCTGCCCGTGGAAGGCCTGGCCCTGATTCTCGGGGTAGACCGGCCGCTGGATATGCTGAGGTCATCAGTTAATATAACAGGGGACTCCACAATAGCAAATATTATTAATTACAGTGAACAGAAAAGAAATAATAAATTAGTAATAAGTACACCGGACCCTCAGCTATAATTCCGGATAGCCTTTCCAAAGTCTTATAAAACACCAATTTCTTCTACTTCAATTAGTGGATTAAAAATTAATTTCGCTATGTAATGTGTTGTAGATTAAAGAATTAATATTATTTATCCACAAGTTTATCCTCATAAGAATCCATTTTTTCAGTCTGTTCGTGGATCTGTTCAGGAATTTTTCATTGTTATTCACATATGGAATTACTAATAATCATTCCAGGTACATATTTGTTCCTTGGTATGTTTTCGTGGCAAATAAATCATGAAGCACTGACAGCTATTAATCCTTTCTTATAAATAATGTGAGGGTAGGAGAGTATATTATAAGGATACATGAGTCGACATAAAATTTAGAAAAGTGAATCAATAATGTTACATCTGGCAAAATTAAAAATCACATATGTAATTCACAATTGTAAAGCCATGATTATTTACTGAATGTACAATTATTTACAAACGTAAAATAGCTTAAAGTTTATATTTGTAAACATTGTGATTAATATGGAATAATTAAATTTAATACATTAGAAATCAGTTATATATTATTATTATATCAACTAATTAGTGAATGAAAATAGCGAATTTATGCTTCCGTTGCATTAGATTAAATAAATATTTAAGATTATAGCATTATATACCAGTTATTTACATATCTAATATCAATCATTACTTTAAATAGTAGCATAATATAAACAATTGTTTATGAATAATATACCTATCAAGGGCAATGTTCCTGTTTTTATCTGATTTATAAATGTTACAGATGTAAAGTATACAATATTACATGTGTGAAATATATTTTATTTACATTTGTAAAAACAACTTTATATACATGAAAGACAGGATAAGGCTATTTATTGGCAGGGAAAATAAAACATCTTCCCAGTTTGCTGAAGAAATCGGAATACAGCCTTCAGCTGTATCTCATGTTCTGTCCGGTCGGAATAATCCCAGTCTTGATTTTGTGGTGAAAATGTTGACTGCTTACCCCGAACTGAATACTGACTGGTTACTGTTCGGAAAGGGTGAAATGTACAGGACTGAGACTGGTCCAACATTATTTGAGTCTGAAAAAGACGATAATTCCGGTATTGATGATTCCGGACTTAAAGATATGAGCTTATTTAACAACATAACGGGACAGAAGGATCCTGCGGAAATTGTCGATAATACTGAAATTGATGCTATTAAGGACACTGGAGACACTTTTTCAGAAAGAATAATCATATTCTACCCTGATGGCACCTATAATGAATACAAAAGCCGTAAATAGCTTATCCACTTTGCCTTTATACTTTTGTCTTTCGTCGTTTGTCTTTCGTCTTTTATCCCTCTGCTCTGTCTGGCTCCTCATTAAATTAACTCACAGGGTTAATTTTTAACGATCAGCCCTCTTTGTCGTTTGCCTTTTGTCGTTTGTCTTTCGTCTTTTCATTATCTTTGTTCTCAAAATTCAACAATGAGGATTGAGGATTTTAAGCTTATAGACAATCGCAGACTTACACGGGATTATTTTATTCTTGACCTGGAAAGCAAAGGCAAACTTCCTGAAATATTGCCCGGGCAGTTCATTCAACTGAGAGTTGATAATGATAGGAAAACATTTCTCAGAAGACCCATATCTGTTTTTGATGTCGATTACACCAATAACATTATTAGCCTACTGATTAAACGGGTAGGGAGTGGCACCATGGCAATGTCAGGGCTGGAGAAAGGAAAAATGGTTAATATTATCTATCCTCTTGGCAACACCTTCAGCCCCGGTCCTGGCAATGCGAGATCGCTCCTTGTTGGAGGAGGAGTGGGAGTGGCTCCACTATTGATGCTGGCAAAGGCCTTGAAGGCTAGAACACATGATTTCAAATTTTTGCTGGGCTACCAGACTTCTGAAGATATTATTGAAAAAGAAAGATTTGCCCGTATGGGTGAAATGCTTATCACTACAGATGATGGCAGTTATGGCTATAAGGGACTGCTTACAGAACACCCTGAACTACATAAATATAATTATGACCGGATTTATTGTTGCGGACCTGAACTAATGATGAAAGCTGTTGCAGCTATCGCCCGGGACGGTGAGAAATTCTGTGAAGTATCCCTTGAAAATACAATGGCATGTGGTTACGGCGTGTGTCTTTGCTGTGTTGTGGATACTACCAGGGGTAAGGTCTGTACCTGCACTGAAGGACCTGTTTTTAACATAAATGAACTTAAATGGCAGATTTGAAGGTTGATATAGGCCGGCTTCTTTTGAAGAACCCTGTAATGACAGCTTCAGGTACCTGTGGCTTCGGACCTGAAATGGAACCCTTTATCGATGTTTCGTCCCTGGGAGCATTGATTGTGAAAGGAACAACAATTGAAAAACGGGAAGGTAATCCCTATCCCAGGATGGCGGAGACTGCCTCAGGGATGCTTAATTCGGTAGGCCTGCAAAATAAGGGATTTGATTATTTCAGGGGAAATACATATCCGCTTGTAAGCAGGTACAGTACAGCTGTGATAATAAACGTAAATGGAAGCTCGATAGAAGAATACGTAGATCTTTCGGAAAGGATT
The DNA here is from genome assembly GCA_032260385.1 of Bacteroidales bacterium. Taxonomy (GTDB): domain Bacteria; phylum Bacteroidota; class Bacteroidia; order Bacteroidales; family VadinHA17; genus UBA9300. The sequence goes on from JAVVEL010000006.1 coordinate 92,256, forward strand.
AATGACCTCGAAAATATAGCGGGTATAGAGCTTAATATTTCATGTCCCAATGTCAAAATGGGAGGCATGGCCTTCGGAACTCATCTTCCAACAACTGAAAAAGTTATCAGGGCAGTTAGAAAAGTCTATCGTAAACACCTGATGGTTAAACTGTCACCGAACGTGACCAGTATAACTGATTTTGCCCGTACTGCAGAGGACCAGGGCTCCGATTCTGTATCACTTATAAATACGCTGCTTGGAATGGCCGTGGATGCAAAAACCAGGAAACCGGTCCTGTCAACTGTTACCGGTGGACTGTCCGGACCGGCAATTAAACCTGTTGCCTTAAGAATGGTATGGCAGGTGGCTAAGGCAGTAAATATTCCTGTGATAGGAGTAGGTGGTATCATGAATGCCACTGATGCAGCTGAATTCATTATTGCAGGTGCCTCAGCAATACAGGTGGGAACAGCCCTCTTTGTCGAACCCACCACACCGGTCGATATTATTAAAGGCCTGAATCAATACCTTGATAATAATGGTTTTAAAAGTGTCACAGACCTCAGGGGCTCCCTGGAAAGCTAATTTTTAAACATATTTTTATTTCACTTATTATTTTCTAATTTTATGACCTCTAATTATCAAATGTTGTAAATATTAGATCGACATGGTTAAAAACTTACAGATTGATGCTCTTGACAGACAAATACTGGATATTATAACAAAAAATGCCCGCATTCCATATCTCGAAGTGGCCAGGGCATGTAATGTATCAGGAGCCGCAATTCATCAAAGGGTGCAGAGACTGATAAGATCAGGTGTGATAAAAGGATCGGAATTTAAAGTCGACCCCGTTGCAGTCGGCTTTAAAACATGTGCATATATAGGCATATATCTGGAGCACCCGGGACATTACAGGAAGGTAATAGAAAAATTCGAAAAAATCCCGGAAATAATTGAATGTCATTACACAACAGGTAATTATTCCTTGTTCATTAAAGTTTATACCACAGATAATGAGCATCTGCGGGAAGTCCTGACCAACAGTATTCAGACTATTGAAGGCCTTACCCGTACAGAAACTCTCATTTCCCTTGAAGAATCAATAAACAGGCAAATACCGGTTCTGTCAACCGGGAAGAAAAAATAACTCCTGCCTTCCTGCTTGGAGGTTTTGAAGCCTGGTTGAACGGTTCCCACCAGCCATCCCTCGATCTCTCATCAGCCTTAGCTTTTTTTGATCCCCACCTGTAATGTTTCCTATACTTATTCGTCATCACTATGAAATCAGTTAAACTTAAATCACATAATGATGAAAAAAATGATTGCACCCCTATTATTGTTTGTTTTTACAATTTCATTGAATGCTCAGAGTTCAATAGACCGATTGTTTGAAAAATACCAGGGACGTGATGGCTTTGTAACTGTGACGGTATCCGGTAATTTCCTTAAGATGGTGGGGAAATTTGATGATGGTGACGACGACTTCCTGAAGAATGCCGATAAACTTACTGCCATACGCATTCTTGCCCAGGAAGATGAGAATATGAATGTTGAAAACTTTTACGACATTGTCATGGATGAACTGGATAAGGGAGGTTATGAAGAAATGGTAAGGGTTAATTCATCTGATTCTGACGTGAAAATAATGGTAAAGGCAGAAGGAAAAATATTTACCGAGTTCCTGTTGGTGACGGGTGGCAGTGACAATGCAATAATACAGATTAAAGGTAAACTGACCGAGGAAATAATAAGGGAAATGTCGGAATCAATAGATGATGATAATCATATGTTTGGGATGAGATAAAATATTTATTGACTAAATTTAAAACCTGGTTTACAACAAGCCAATGGATTATGACCAGGAAAGAATTTGAAACTGACATAATACCCTTAAGCAGCACCCTGTACCGTTATGCCTTCCGCTTCCTCTCAAGTAAAGAAGGAGCGGAAGACGCGGTTCAGGAGGTCTTCCTGAAACTCTGGAAGAAGCGCGATAAACTGTCTGGATATAATAGTGTTCAGGCATTTGCAATGACTGTGACCCGTAATCACTGTCTCGACAGTTTGAGGAAAAAGAAAATGGAATTTTTTGATGACACTGGGAAAGACGAAGCCAGGGCCTCTGACATGAACCTTGAGAAGAGCCTGGAAAACAGTGAGAAATTCAGAATAATATCGGGTATAATAGACACTTTGCCTGAAAATTATCGAACAGTAATACAACTACGTGATATAGAAGGCTATGAATATGAGGAACTGTCAGAAAAACTGAAGATGGATATAAATAACCTGAGGGTGATTCTCTCAAGGGCAAGAAAAATGGTAAGGGAAGAAATAAAAAAAAAGAATTATGAACTGGTCAGTGCTTAAAAGATTACTTGAAAAGTATTATGACGGCACATCAACGGCAGATGAAGAGCAAAAGATCTTTGAACTCCTGGAAAGGAAAGATCTTCCTTCCGAATTTTATGAAGACAGGTTGTTGATGGAAGGATTGCACGGTGATATACCGGAACCATCTCCTGATCTCGATGTACGGATCATGACTGTCATTGATGAGTCAGAAAAGGAAAAGATAATAATGTCAGGTAAACGGCGCTTATACAGCATTGTGTCTGTGGCAGCCGGAATACTGATAATATTGAGTTTCTGGTTTGTACTGGCTGATAAGTCAGGACTCAAGGATACCTTTGATGACCCTCAGCTTGCATACAATGAAACAGTTAAAGTGCTGTATCAGCTTTCGGATAACCTCAATACCGGAAGGGCACAGATGGAAGAACTTTCGGTGATTAATGATGCAAGGGCTAAATTGGAACTGATACCTGAGTCCGGTAATGTTGTTTCAAGAGAGTTAAAAGCACTCAGGTATATTGAAAACAGTGTTAACCTGTTAAATATGAATAAAAACGACAAATCTAGTAAGCAAAATTAAAATATATAAAATAATGAAAAGGACAGTACTCTTATTAATTATCCTTAACCTGGCTGTTTCTTCATTTGCACAGAAGAATCCTATAGACGCAATGTTTGATAAATATGCCGGGAAGGATGGCATTACCACAGTTTATATCTCAAGTAAAATGTTCAGCATGATGGGAAAAGTAGACCTGGATGATGAGGAACTTCAGGATGTGATGAATAATCTTAAATCAATACGTATACTTACTGTTGATGACGACGATCTGAATGCGAAGCTGAATTTTTTTGCTGAACTTGAAAAGGATCTCGACTTTGGCGGTTATGAAGAGCTAATGGTGGTAAAGGAAAGCAATAAGGACCTTAAATTCCTTGTTAAGGAAAAAGGAAAGAGGATTGAAGAGCTACTGATGATAGGAGGAGGTCCGGGTCAGAATGTGCTTATATCCATTAAAGGAGACCTTGATCTGGATAATATTACTTCCATAAGCAAAACTATGGGTATTGAAGAATTACAGGATAATGTAAAATATTGATAGATGAAATATGCTCTGTCCGGCCTGATGGCCATATTAATGCTTTTTCTGCCGGCATGCTCGGAGAAGAAAAGAAATGAAGACATATTCACCGAATTTGAAGGTGAAAAAGGTTTTTATATGGTTAAATTACCCCCGGCACTCTTCCTTAAACTTACAGGCATGGGAGGAAATGAATCCAGCAGTGAAGATATGGGTAATGTAGATCTTGTCAAGCTCTTGATATACAGCCGAGAAAATGATACAGAAAGTGACAGGGATCATATGTATGACAGGATCAGTGGCAAACTTATAGATTATCAGTATGAAAATATATTTGGATTTAATTCAGACCAAGCATTTATTTCAGCATATATTCTTGAAAATGATGAATATGTAAGCGACCTGATGATACTTTTCAGAGAAAGTGAATCGCTCGCCTGCCTGGGCCTGTCCGGGCGACTCAATGGGGAAGAAATCCTGAAATTTGCTGCAGGTATAGAATATAACAAGCTCCGCAACTTCATTAACCAGCAATGATAACCTTATAAACCCTATCAACCCTATCAACCCTATCAACTTCCCTTAATCTCTCATATTCTTCCATACAAGCACTAGAATTATTATTTTTGCAGCAGAAAAATTCAATACCTGCCATGCCGGATGGGAGAACACATATACGAAACAAATACAGGGCTCTTCTGAGAGCTTCCGGTCATCTTATTAAAAGTAGTGAAGACCAGAAAAAAGTAAGGAAAGCTCTTGAATTACTGGTGGAGTGCCTTGGTGACCAAAAAACTGTCACCGGTGAATCATCGGTAATACATGCCCTTTCAGTTGCCCGTATGGTGGCTGAAGAAATGGGCCTGGGCCTGTCTTCCATCATAGCTGCAATAATGCACGACTGTGCAGGCAGGATCGACCTTGCTGATAAAAAGCTCGAAAAAACATTCGGTAATAATGTACTGAAAGTTCTGAAAGGACTGGCGAATATTGAAAATATTGAAACCACAAGGTCAACCTACCAGGCCGAAAACTTCCTTAAACTAATACTCAGCCTGGCTGAAGACATCAGGGTAATCCTTATAAAACTCGTTGAACGTCTCGATTATATGAGGAAACTCGAAGGCGCTAAAACCGATGTTCGCCTCAGGCTGGCCTCCGAATCATATTTCCTCTACGCTCCCCTGGCTCACAGGCTGGGTCTGTATAAGCTGAAATCGGAAATGGAAGACCGGGCAATGATGTACCTTGACCCGGCTGCCTACAGGATGATCGAACAAAAACTAAAACAAACAACATCCTCGCGTAACAGACTGATACGCGACTTCTCTTCACCGCTGAAAGAAGCACTTGACAGACAGGATATTAAATATGAAATAAAAGGACGGACAAAATCCATCCATTCTATATGGCAGAAGATGAAACGCCAGGGGGTTGAATTTGAAGAGGTGTATGATGTTTTTGCTATAAGGATTATCCTTGAAACTGTCGATGACAGGGAAAAAGCTGATTGCTGGAAAACATATTCAATTGTTACAGACCTCTTCCAGCCCAATCCCAGTAGACTCAGAGACTGGATATCTGTTCCAAAATCAAATGGTTATGAGTCGCTGCATACCACTGTGATAGGACCCCGGAATAAATGGGTGGAAGTGCAGATACGAACCACGAGAATGGATGATATAGCTGAAAAAGGACTGGCTGCGCATTTCAGGTATAAGGGTTCCGAAGGCGACAGGACTATAGATAAATGGCTCCTCCACATGAGGGAAATACTTGAATCATCGGGTAGAGAAGACAAAGAGATCTTCGAACAGGTCAGATCAGACCTGTATACTGATGAAGTTTTTGTTTTTACTCCCAGGGGAGACCTTAAAAGACTGGCTGCAGGAGCCACCGTGCTTGACTTTGCTTTTGAAATTCATACCCAGGTGGGAGAGAGCTGTGTGGGGGCAAAGGTGAATGGCAGGAATGTGGGAATAAAACACGTTCTTGAAAATGGAGACCAGGTAGCGGTATTAACCTCCAAAAACCAGAAACCAAAGCGTGACTGGCTTTCTTATGTTATTACGGGAAAAGCTAAAAACCGTATAAAAAGTGCCCTTAATGCTGAAAAAGTTAAAGCCGCAGCTGAAGGGAAAGAAATACTGGTCAGAAGATTGAAAAACTGGAAAATCCCCTATGATGATGCACTGGTGAAGTCTTTGCTGGATCATTTCAAATTACCTAACGCTACCGAATTATATTTCCAGATACAGTGCGAAAAAATTGATCTTAAAAATGTTAAAGATCATATTGTTAGGGGCGAACATAAAAATGAGAACGAAAGCTCCACCGGGGAGGAATTAATTAAAACTGTACCGGAAGATGCCGCCAGAGATAGTGACTCCGCTACCATGTTCCGCGATTATCTCATTATTGAGAATAAGGTTGAAGGACTTGATTATAAGCTCGCTAAATGTTGTAATCCGGTACCGGGAGATAAGATATTCGGCTTTGTTACAATAAGTGAGGGAATTAAGATTCACCGTGTAAATTGCCCAAACGCTCCTAACCTTATGAGTAACTATCCATACAGGGTGCTGATGGCAAGATGGACAAAGGTGGAAGATAGCCCGGCATTTCAAACAGGACTGCGGATAGTGGGCATAGATGACCATGCCATGATAAGCAAAATTTATGATGTGCTTAGCTCCTACAAGGTGAGCCTGAGGAATTTTAAGTACGAGAACCATGATGGAATGTTTGAAGGCATAGTTTATTTATATGTCCCTAATATCAATATTCTTAATGGTTTAATAAAAAAGATCCTTTCAATTGATGGAGTCCTTAAAGCCAGCAGGTATGATTAAACGTAATTTTGAAATATCCCTGGAATATATTAGATTTACACCATGCGGAAGATAGTAATGATATCGCTCATATTTTTCATGGGATTAAATCTCAAAGGACAATATCCTTTTATTAATCCTGGTATATTTTATATGCCGGCTCCCGGACCCGAAAAATACTATGCCGACAAATACGACAAAGCGGATTCAGATGATCATTCATGGGCAAGATACCAGATTCGTACAGGTATAATGTTCAACTCACTAAATGGCTATAATTCATTTAATTCATGGATATCACCTTCGGTATTACTTCCGGTAAATTCCAGGTTTGCTATAAGCATTGAAGGAACATATATCAACAGCTATTTCCCTGGATTCACTGAAGAAAATGAGTTGGGCAGGACTTCCGATTTTATTGTGAGTGTAAGCGGTATTTATTCGGTGAATGAGAAGATGACTATCTTCGGACAATATTCGAAATCCCTGATGAATGAGGGTATGTTCGGCCGGGATGGTTTTCAATCCATGACACTTGGAATGGAATTTATGCCACTTCCGAACTTCCGGATAGGGGCTAGTATTACCAGCACAAACGGCTTCAATCCTTATTATATACATCCTGCATATACACCTTATTCACCTTACCCTTACAGACCTTTCTATTAGGTACTGGGTGCTGGGTACTGGGTCCTGGGTGCTCAGTATCTAGGGTCAGGCTTAACCGGCAGCTTTGCCATTTTTTCCACTTCCAGTTGACAGAAACCAAAATCTTCCGTTACCAGTCCCTGCAGCAGGTAGGTGCCGCTGCCCCTGAACGGGTATTTATCAATTGAGCCGGAGAAATGTACCGTATCAAAGAATTGTCCTTCCTTGTCGATGAAGCAACCGAAATTCATCCATTGCTTATTGGCGGTCTTAATATATTTGACGGTCACGAGATGCCCCATCATCCTTACTTTATGTCCTTTCACCCTGCGCATGTCAGCAGCCATGATATCGCCCCTGAAGGAGGTCTTCAGCAGGCCAAACCAGCTAATACTTACGGGAAAACCAAGCAATTCTATCTCATCATAAGCATCTTCTATCGTATGATTTTCAAGTTTCGGAAGAGTGTATTTTTTCACAGGCTGATCAAAAAGAGTATGCGATTTTTCAGTTTTCTTTCTGTTTATTAAGAGGTGTACCATCCACAGCAGCTCTGCCTTGCTCTTGCCCGTAAACCGGAAAGCACCCACGCGTATAAGAAGTATTGTCTGCTCGATCCCGGGACGCACCCGGCTGATAAAATCACTCAGATCACGAAAAGCACCACCGGTCTTGCGTAGCTTTTCTATTGCCGTGGCAACGGAAGTGTCAAGGTTCTGTATATGGATGAATCCCAGGTATATATCCCTCTCTTTTATGCATGTCTTGTACCTGCTGTTATTCACACAGGGTGGGTGCAGGCCGGCCTTATACCTCAATGCCTCGTGAACATACACCCATGTACGGTAGAAGCCGCCGAAGTTATTTATCACAGCCACGATAAATTCCAACGGAAAGTGAACTTTAAGATAAAGGCTCTGCATGCTTTCCACAGCGTATGATGCTGAATGTGCCTTTGAAAAGGAATATCCGGCAAACGACTCTATCTGCCGCCATACCTCCCTGGTAATATCTTCGGGATAACCTTTGTCCCTGCAGTTTTCGAAAAACCTGGCTGTTATTTTGCGTATCTCCTCCCTTGATCTGTGCTTGCCGCTCATTGCCCTCCTCAGGGTGTCGGCATCCGACAGGTTGAGACCGGCAAAGTGGTGACATATTTTCAGCACATCCTCCTGGTATACCATCACCCCATAGGTCTCGCTGAGCTGTTCCTTCATAACGGGATGAAGGTATTTAAAACCTTCAGGCTTGTGAAACCTCTCAATATATTGCTTCATCATGCCGGAGCGGGCAACACCCGGGCGTATAACCGAACTGGCAGCCACAAGGGTGGGGTAGTCGCTGCATTTCAGTTTCTGCAACAGACCGCGCATTGCCGGGCTTTCGATGTAAAAGCATCCCTTTGTTTCACCTTTTGCAAGGGCTTCCTTTACCCCGGGATCATTTTTAAATTTCTGTATGGCATACACATCCACATCAATGCCCCTGTTCTCACTTATTATATCTGCACTTTCCTTAATATGCCCTATGCCCCTCTGACTCAGGATATCAATCTTTTCAAAACCCAGCTCCTCCGCAACATACATATCCCATTGCGTCGTAGGGAAACCTTTGGGAGGCATGTCCAGTGCCGTGTAACAGGTGATTGGCTTTTCCGATATAAGCACACCACCTGCATGTATGCTCCTAAGGTTGGGGAAATCGGCTATCTTGCTTCCAAAATAAAATATTCTGTCAGTCAGATAGTTGCGATTTGATTTATCGCCGGGATTTTCAACCAGGCTGTCAATCTCTTCTTTGGGTAAACCATATACTTTGCCTAATTCCCTGATAATTGATTTACCCCTGAACGTGCTCATTGTTCCAAGCAGCGATGTATGACTGTAGCCGTAGCGTTTGAAAATATAGTCCAGCACCTCATCCCTTTCTTTCCATGAATAGTCAATGTCAAAATCGGGGGGCGTACTTCTCGCAGGATTTATGAACCTCTCAAAGTAAAGGTTTAGGTCGATCGGATCAACATTGGTGATTTTCAGACAGTAAGCAATAATTGAATTTGCACCGCTGCCACGCCCGACATGATAGAAACCCCTTGACATGGAGTATCTTATGATGTCCCATGTGATAAGGAAATATGCAGAAAAACCGAGTTTGTCAATTATGTCCAGCTCATGTTTTATTCTTTCCCTGGCCACGGCATTATCATTACCGTACCTGTATTGCATGCCATCCCACGCCAGTTTCTCCAGCAGGAGCCTGTCGTCATACCTGCTGGCAGAAAAAACCTGTTTGTTTCTGGGGACATTGTCATCAAATGATATGCTGCAGTCATCAAGCAGCCTGGCGCTGTTAGTGATTAAATGCGGATAATTGCCGTAAGTTTCTTTCAGTTTGCCACTGTCAATGAAAGTTTCACTTTCCCCGGCCACCTGCCCGGACTTAAGATGATCGATAAGCGTATTATTATCAATAGCCCTGAGATTCATGTGTATGTCCCATCCCTCTTTATCTCCGAAGCTCACAGTCTGAAAACCAACAAGTTTATCCTTATCAAACTGGTCTTCCCGTCTCAACAGACTGTTGACTTTACGTGGACTGATATTTATCCTTTCGTTCTCGTTAAGCTTCCTTCCGGGATAATTATCAAGGGGATAGACTATGTAGGCATTATTGAATCCGGGGGCAGGGAAGGGCAGCTGTGTTTTGTTGATATTGTGCTGTGACAGAAATTCATTCAGTTCCCTCATCCCCTCGTTATTGCGTGCAATGCCGGTATAAAGGTGTTTATTCTTATGCCTGTACTCTATGCCCGCCACAGGCTTTATTCCTGCTTTTGCACAGTCCTTAACGAAATAAGGCACACCCGTACTGTTGTTTATATCAGTAAGGGCAAGGGTGCTGATGCCCGTTTCCCGGGCTCTTGCCACCAGTTCCTCTATTGAGAGTACCCCGTAGCGCAGACTGTAATATGAATGGCAGATGTACATTTTTTGTTTAGAAATTTAGAAGGTTTGTCAGTTTTTCTTCCATTTCCTTCTGCTCTTTCAGCTCATTTTGAAGCCTTTTAAGCGCTTTTTCCTCGTTTTCCTGCCTGGTCCACACCCCGCAGGCTCTTTTTACCGCATTCTGCCCGAAACGCTTCCTGAGGCTGTCCATTGTGAGGTAGAGGCTGATCATTTCAGGTGTATCCTCGAACATGTTAAGCTGCTGTACACCCCTGACGAGGTGACTGAACCTTACGCCTATAAGCCTTATCAGCATTCTTCTCCTGTATAATTGTGCAAAAAGTTCCTTTGCCGCATCAATCAGTATATGGTCAAATGATGTATACGGTATTCTTTTCTGCAGGGTATGAGTGTCGAAATTGGAATATCTTATCTTAACGGTAATGCAGGAGGTCAGTTTTTCCTGTTTTCGCATCTGCCAGGCAATCTTTTCTACCATTGATGCCAGCACCTGGTTGAGCCTTACCAGGTCGGTGCTGTCCTTATCAAATGTAGTTTCAGTGCTTATTGATTTTTGTTCCGAATAGCTTATGACGGGACTGTGATCGATGCCGTTTGCCTTTTTCCAGATATCCATACCGTTCTTACCCATCAGGCTAATCACCATATCAGAGGGTATCTGCCTGAGCGTGTATATCTTTGCAATACCCATTGAACGTAAAAGATGATAGCTTTTTTGCCCGACCATAGGTAGCTTCCGTATGGAGAGAGGATCCAGGAAGGGATGTACCAGTGCCGCCTCCACCTGCTTCTCTCCGTTGGGCTTGGCTTCACCCGCTGCTATTTTCGATACGGTTTTGTTAACCGAAAGGCCCAGGGATATGGGTAAGCCTGTTTCATTTATTATTGTCTTCCTTAGCTCACCTGCCCATTTATAAGTACTGTAAAACCTGTCCATCCCCGTCATGTCGATGTAGTGTTCATCCACGGATGCCTTTTCATATGCAGGAGCCTTTTCGGCGATGATATCCGTTACCGTTCTCGAGTATTTTGAATATGCTTCCATGTCGCCCCTGATAAAAGCCGCATCGGGGCAGAGGTTGCGTGCCATCCTCATGGGCATGGCAGAACTTACACCATACCGGCGGGCTTCATAACTGCATCCGGCTACTACTCCCCGGTCCGACATTCCTCCAATGATCACGGGAAAACCATTAAGCCTGCTGTTTTTCAAGCGCTCTACCGACACGAAAAATGTGTCAAGATCCATATGTAAAATTGTGCGTTCCATTTTTTTCAACTTTTTCTCCTTCTCCCTTGCATATTATTTTTCAAAATCATATCTTTGATTAGAAATTAATCAAAATTGTGACTATAATATAATCAATAATTATGAATTTTGCAAAAAATATA
>JAVVEL010000006.1:103612-115663 GCA_032260385.1 Bacteroidales bacterium
CAAGTTTCTCCGGAAAAGAAGGGGCAGGACCCAGGATGATGTGGCATCGGCTTTGGGATTAAAACGTTCAACGCTCAGCGGTTACGAAAATAATGTTGCCGAACCGGGCATTGAGGTGCTTATAGCTTTCTCTAAATATTTTGAGATTGCCGTTGATACCCTCCTGAAAATGGATCTCAGTAAGCTGACTGAGAGTCAGCTCGGAGAACTGGAACGGGGATTTGACGCCTACCTCAGCGGAGGTAGCATGAGGGTGCTGGCCACCACCGTTGACGGAGAAAACAGGGATAATATAGAACTGGTGCCCGAAAAGGCAAAGGCAGGCTATATGACAGGATATGCCGATCCTGAGTTTATCAGCGAATTGCCTGTATTCAAACTGCCCTTCCTGTTGTCAAACAGGAAATACAGAACCTTCCAGCTGAAAGGCGATTCCATGCTGCCTATACCTGATGGCTCATGGGTTACCGGTGAGTATGTGCAGGACTGGTTCGAAATAAAGGATGGTAAGGCATATATCATATTTACCATGGACGATGGCATAATGTTTAAAATTGTTGAAAACAGGATAAAGAGTGAAGGTAAACTTATCCTGTACTCACTTAATCCTGTTTATGAGCCGTTTAAAGTAAGGATAAGCGAGGTGAGGGAGATATGGAAGTTTGTTCATTATATCAGTGCCGAACTGCCTGAACCGGTTTTGCCCGAAAAAGAACTTATCAGTACTGTTGCAAGGATGAAGCACGACCTTGACATTCTTAAACAGAAAAAACCTGAACTACCCGAAGAGCCATTGTCCTCCTGAGAATTGCAGTTTGTCAATATCCACTTTGCCGGATAAGGGGGATAAGACCAGGTCTGCTTTCTTCAGCAGTGCAGTCAAATCTTTTTTTGCCTTGATTTCATTGCTGTCAGTTATGAATAAGACTCCCGGTATATGATATTTTCCCAGTGAGGGAGATTCGCATATAAGAGGTCTGTCTCCCGGTATCCTGCCTGTGAGAAATTTGAAGGCTTCCCGTACATTTTCATCTGAGGCCTGTATATAGTAAGCTTCAGACGCACCCGCCTCAAGCATCCTTGCTGTATCCTTATTGCCTGTAGCTAAAGTTTCCAGGCATATAGTAAACTTATCATCCACATGCAGGTTAACCGGCCCGCCGGCAGGCTCGTGAAAATGCGGACTGATCTTTATGGCAATGGGCTTCAGCTCCCTGAATCTGCTGATTACCATGCAGGTAAGTGTGGTTTTGCCGCTGTTACGACCGGTGCCGGCAATAATTAAAAGATTATCGTATCGTGGTCTTTCCATACTGTCGTACACAAAGATACAAGTTTTAAATATAAGGTTCCGTTTTCCTGGCAGTAAGACCTTCTCCGGCAGGCTAACTGATCAGAAGGAGACTATGCCATGTTAATCCATTTTTTAGTAGTACCTTTGCAGGCTAATTAAAAACAATGCAGTCAATTAGAAATATCGCTATAATAGCCCATGTTGATCATGGTAAAACAACACTGGTAGACAGGTTTATACAGGAATGCAATGTTCTTGATGCACACTCCGGTAACCAGGAACTCATACTTGACAGTAATGACCTTGAACGTGAAAGGGGAATAACAATTCTTTCAAAAAATGTCTCGGTAAGGTACAGGGGTGTAAAAATCAATATTATTGATACCCCCGGTCACGCTGATTTCGGTGGGGAAGTGGAGAGAGTGCTTAAAATGGCTGATGGTGTGCTCCTGCTGGTGGATGCTTTTGAAGGACCTATGCCACAGACAAGGTTTGTGCTTAATAAGGCCGTCAGGCTGGGACTGAAACCCATTGTTGTAATCAATAAGGTTGATAAAGCTAACTGCAGGCCTGGAAATGTCCAGCAGGATATTTTTGAACTTATGTATAATCTTGATGCCTCGGATGAACAACTTGAATTTGAGACCGTTTACGGATCTTCGAAAGAAGGCTGGATGAGCCTGGACTGGAAGAAGAAAACGGATAACATAAGGGTCTTGCTTGATACAATTCTGAAAGAAATTCCCGAAGCTCCCTTTCGGGAGGGATCACTCCAGATGCAGATTGCCTCACTCGATTATTCCAATTATGTTGGAAGAATAGCTATAGGCAGGGTTTTCAGGGGAGAACTGCTTTCAGGGAATGATTATACCATCTGCAAAAAGAACGATATGCATAAGAAGGTACGCGTAAAAGAACTGTATGAATTTGTTGGCCTGGGCAGGGAAAAGACCGGAATAATAAGAAGCGGCGATATATGTGCAATAGTCGGACTGGAAGATTTTGAGATAGGAGATACCCTCGCTGCCCTGGATACCCCTGAGCCAATGCCGAGGATATCTGTGGATGAACCCACTATGAGTATGCTTTTCACCATCAATACTTCACCATTCTTTGGCCAGGAAGGACAATATGTAACATCACGACATTTAAGAGAACGGCTAATCAGGGAAACAGAAAAAAACCTGGCGCTCAGGGTTGAGGAAACAGATTACGAGGACCGTTTCAATGTTTACGGGAGAGGCTTGCTGCATCTTTCCATACTGGTCGAGACAATGAGGAGGGAAGGCTATGAGTTCCAGGTAGGCAAACCAAAGGTTATTTATAAGGAAGTTGATGGGGTAAAGAATGAACCATTCGAGATACTTGTCATAGATGTTCCTGAAAAATATTCAGGCAAATCAATTGACCTGGTTACAAAAGTGAAAGGAGATTTACTGGTAATGGAGCCAAGGGGAGACCTTCTCCACCTCGAGTTCGATATCCCTGCACGGGGATTGATAGGCCTCAGGAACAATCTTATTACGGCTACCTCCGGTGAAGCAGTCATGAATCACAGGTTCAGGGGTTACGGTCCTTACAAGGGGGAGGTGGGTATGCAGGAAAACGGTTCACTTATTGCTCTTGAAACAGGCCAGGTAAGTGCCTATGCCCTTGACAGGCTGCAGGACAGGGGAGTTTTTTTTATTGATCCCGGCACCCGGGTCTACAGGGGTCAGGTTGTTGGAGAATATACTCGTGTGGGCGATCTTGAAGTAAATGTGACAAAGGGTAAAAAGCTTACCAATATGAGAGCATCTGGCTCAGATGAAAATCTGAAAATAGTCCCCCCGGTGAAGTTTTCCCTTGAAGAGGCTATGGAGCATATTAAAGAAGATGAATATCTTGAAGTAACTCCGGAAAACCTCAGGATGCGTAAAATCAGTTTTTAAACTTATTTATGGCCGGAACATATATTATAACTTTGAAAAAATAATTATTATAATAATGAGTGAATTCATAGGGCGGTTTACAAGGAAAGAGGAAATAGCAAACTGGATTTCTCATTTTGCAGGCGCGATTCTGGCCAGCGCAGGCCTGACCTTAATGATTGTTGCATCGGCCCTTAAGGGTAATGCCTGGCACGTTGTGAGCACGGCTATCTTCGGATCAACAATGGTTCTTTTATATTTTTCGTCTGCCGTGGCTCATGGACTACCCGAGGGAAGGCTCAAACAGATTTTCTTTGTAATTGACCAGGCTGCAATTTTCCTACTCATAGCAGGTACCTATACTCCACTTGCCCTGGTAGCCCTGCATGGCCCCGTCGGATGGATTTTGTTCGGTCTCCAGTGGGCCATGGCTATAACGGGAATTATCATGCAGGTCTTAAGGAAAAACAGGGTGGAGCATGGCGCCAGTCTCCTGGACATTATAATCTATGTGGCAATGGGCTGGATGTTCCTGATAGCTGTTGTTCCGGTAATAAAGGCCTTACCCCTCATGGGCTTTTTGTGGATACTGATAGGGGGAGCCTCTTACTGCTTTGGCATTATTTTTTACAGGAAAGCAAAGTTTAAATATACCCACCTTGTCTGGCACCTTATGGTCCTGGCAGGTAGCATATCACATTTCTTCGCAATTTTCTTCTATGTTATCCCTTTGGGTGTTAATTAAGTTACCTATAGAACAGGACACTCAATATCAGCAAGATAGGCATCCCAGCAATGCCAGTCGTTATCAGAGAAATGATTCTGATTTCTTACCCTGCCGGCTTTGGTTGCTCTGTCCCACTGTATCTCAATTGTTTCAGATGACAGACTAATTGTATACCAAGCATCATAATCCAGGGAAGGGTCGATTCCAAAATTGATCGAGCTGCCTGTCTCAGTCTGACCGGGTTCAACGTATACATAAGTCAGTGATGAAGTGTCATCCTCGTAATCCCTGGTCCAGTCAACCTCAAGTACCTTAAGAGGTGAACCACCGTTATATTTGTAAATGTCCCATGATGCTGAGGTATGGTCATATCTGACTATTCCCTCAAACCATTTGAATCCGGCACCAGGATTTGCTTCTTCCGCTATTACCATCTCCATGGAGAATTCCTCATTATTCAGCCTGGTCGCAGTGAGTGTTGCAACATAATCTGTTTGGTCATAGGTAAAATAGTCAACCCATTCCCAGACATTGTCGCCCACGTACCTGGCATTCTGATTGAGCATATGGCCGTAAGCCACCGCAGGGACAGCCAGGGTAGCTGTTGAAACCGTGTTCCAGAAAACAACATTGAGATAGGAATACACAAAATTATTATAGGTGGTACCCTTACTCTTCTCGTCAGGACGGGAATCAAAATCTGAAAAGTCCATGAAAAGGCTTTCCTCCGGCGGAAGTTCAGGCTTTTCTCCTGCTTTGTCTTTCTTACATGAAGTATTGAATAGTGTCAGTGACATAATCAGGAGAAAAACAACAGTTCTGGAAGTAATTAAATATTTTTTCATAATACTGATTCTTTTTTATTTTTTCGGATCCTACGTAAATAGTATAACAAAGTTACAGAATAATAACTTTTGTTATGCATTATTATTGTGCAGCAGACTCTTAAACAAGCATCAATGCTTATTCCTTTGTTAATTTTATAATAAGCTGAATTAAATCTTCAACGTCGTCGTCCGGTACGCGGCCGTTGTAAACAGCCCTGCAGATACGGTCTTTGTCGGCAATAACTATCGTATAGCTGTCCATTGGAGCACCCCACAGGTCATGCAATATACCCTCGGTATCAAAGAGAATTGTCGTACCGTATTTCTTCTCTTTTCTTTTAGCTATCATTTTGATAATACCGTTTGGTTTCCATGTCGATTTGGAGTCCACAATGCCAAAGCCCTTGAAGTAGTCACTGTCAATTCGTTTATCAATGTCTGTGGCTTTGTCAACCTCATCATTGAAATGATCGTTCAGATCTTCTTCATCCGGGTCAACATAATTAATTTGCAAAACCTTACCCTTCCAGGTGTCCATCGAATGATCCTGTCCATTGGCATCAGGCAGGACCCACGCGGGTACTTTTTTACCAACTTCGATCTTTATATTCTGAGAGTAAACGGTCATCATTGCAAATGATAACAGTAAGGAAATCATAATAAGCTTTTTCATAGGATTAATTTTAAATTACAGACGCCAAGATAAACAAATTTTAAATATTCTTAAGTGTTGAAATATGCAATAGTTCCTTCGTTTTAAGATTAAATTTCCTGAGCTTTTCCTTATATTGTACCTATCTTTATAAACTTTATCAACTTATATAAACTCTATCATAATGTTTTTCACAAAGTCAAAATTTGCATTTGTTTCCCTTTTCCTTTTTATTTTCTGCCCCGGAGCAATCGGGCAGTACCTGTACTTTCCCGATAAGGATACATGGGAACGTAAAAGCCCTGCAGAAATGGGTTTTAAAACTGAAAAACTACGAGAAGCTGTTGATTTTGCCCTGGCCAATGAATATACCGGGGACAGGGACCTCAGGGTGGCCATTATAAAATCCTTCGGTTATGAACCGGGTATGGAAATAGTAGGGCCCACTAAAAAAAGAGGTGGACCGGCAGGGATAATCCTGAAGGATGGATATATTGTTTCTGAGTGGGGTTCTATCGAACGGGTAGACATGACATTCAGCGTAACTAAGAGCTATCTCTCCACAGTTGTCGGTCTTGCTTTGGATGATGGCCTTATTTCTTCGGTGAAGGACAAAGTGCATGAATACGTCTGGGATGGCACCTTCGATGGTGAGCATAATATGAAAATTTCCTGGGAGCATCTTCTGAACCAGTCATCTGACTGGTCGGGACAATTATTCGGGATGTTTGACTGGGCCGACAGGCCTTCAAGGCGGGATGAACTGGACGACTGGAAGTACCGTGAGCTGCATGAACCGGGAAGCTATTATAAATATAATGATGTAAGGGTTAACCTGCTGGCATATGCTGCCCTCCAGGTCTGGCGTAAACCTCTTCCACAGGTTCTTAAACAAAGGATTATGGATCCCATTGGGGCCTCATCAACCTGGAGGTGGTACGGCTATTCAGGTTCATGGCTTGATCTGGACGGACTCAGAATTCAATCGGTTAGTGGTGGAGGCCATTCCGGGGGAGGACTATTTATCAGTACTATGGATCATGCCCGCTTTGGGCTGCTGTTTATGAACAGTGGTAAATGGAAAAATTATCAGCTTATCTCTTCCGAATGGATTGAAATGGCCACGGAAGCATCGCCGGCAAACACCTCTTACGGATATATGTGGTGGCTTAACAGGGGTGAGAGACCTATGGAAGGTGTTCCTGAAACGGTTTTCTATGCTTCCGGTTTCGGAGGCAATTATATAATCGTTGACAGAGAAAATAATATGGTTGTCGTCACGAGATGGCTTGAACCATCCAGCTTACCGGATTTTCTTAATCTGGTTTATGACGCACTGTAATTAATCAGACAGAAGAATAAAGGGAAGAAAAAGGAAAATCTTTAACTAATATAATATTATTATGATCACTCTAAATGGATTATATCCGCCTTTACCAACTTCTTTTACAGCAGATGAAGAGTTAAATCTTCCAAAAATATCCGACAACATAAACAGTCTGTGTGAGCATGCTCTGACTGGCATCCTTGTTCTTGGATCAAACGGTGAAATGGTCATGCTGAGCAATGAGGAAAAGAAAAAGGTTTATGTGACTGCAAGAAAGGCCATACCTGGCGGTAAACTGATGATAGCAGGCACGGGTGCTCAATCGACACGCGAAACCATCAGACTGTCAGTCATTGCTTATGAAAGCGGGGCAGATGCAGTGCTGGTTCTGAATCCTTCATATTATAAGGGACAGATGAATGGGGAAGCCCTGGTGAAGTTTTATCACGACGTGGCAGATAAGTCACCTGCTCCGGTTATTATTTATAACATGCCTGCTAATTCAGGAATTGATATGGATGCAGATACAATACTGAAAGCCTCGAAGCATCATAATATTATCGGAATAAAAGATTCGGGGGGAAACCTGGTTAAGATGGCCACCATAATAAAAAATGCAAAATCAGGATTCCAGGTACTGGCCGGATCTGCCAGCTTCCTTCTTCCGGCACTGAGCATAGGAGCAGTGGGAGGGATACTCGCTCTGGCAAATATCGCTCCTGAATTATGCCTCAATATATATAATTCATTTAATGAGGGTAATACTGAGAGCGCAAAGAAGTACCAGCTTGCTGCAGTGGAACTAAACACAGCCGTAACAAGGCAGTGGGGAGTGCCGGCCCTGAAAGCAGCCATGGACTACCTAGGTATGTACGGCGGCCCTGTGAGAAAGCCACTCCTGCCTCTTGATGGAGAGAAGAAGAAAATGCTGATAGAAATAATCGATAAAACACCCCTAAACCCCTAAACCCATTATTATATTAGATTGATTATAAACGTTTTAATACTTAATAACTAAAATAAATTCCCGATTAAACGATTACATAATTCAACAAATCAACATTATGAAAAAACTTCTGATGATTCCCGGACCCATAGAATTTGATAACGATGTGCTCAGCGCAGCAGGAAAACAAACATTGAGTCACGTCTCGAAGGAATTCATTGATATATTCGGCGAAGCCCTTGAAATGATGAAAAAAGTTTGGATGTGTCCAGCCGGGCAGCCTTTCATAATGGCCGGGACAGGTACTCTTGCCATGGATATGGCAGGGGCTAACCTGGTAGAAAAAAATGACAGGGTACTGGTAGTATCAACGGGATATTTTGGCGACAGGTATGCTGAACTGTTTGATCGCTATGGAGCCGATTATCGCATTTTGCGGTCTGAACCCGGTCACACGGTACCTCTTGAGTCAATAGAGAAAGAACTGAGTACCAGGAAGTATAAAATGCTGTCATTTACGCATGTAGATACGTCAACTGCAGTAAAGGTTGAGCCTCAGCCTATAGGTGAGCTCGGAAGGAAATATAATGTCATTACCATTCTTGACGGAGTCTGTTCAGTTGCTGGCGAGGAAATAAGGCAGCAGGAGTGGGGTATAGATGTTGTTCTTACAGCCTCACAAAAAGCTATAGGAGTGCCCCCGGGTCTTGCCCTGCTGGTGGCATCGGAGCGAGCAATGGAAAAATTCAGGAAAAGAAAAAGCCCGGTATGCAATTACTACGCTGACTGGACACACTGGTTGCCGATTATGCAGGCCTATGAAAACAGAAAACCTGCCTATTTTGGCACTCCTGCAGTTAACCTGGTAGCTGCCTTGAATATAAGTCTGATGCAAATACTGACGGAGGGGCTTGAGAAACGCTTTGACAGACACAAACGTACCGGCAAGGCATTCAGATCAGCTTTAAAAGCCCTGGGTTTAAAACAGGTAGCTGCCGATGACTGTGTAGCCAATACCCTGTCAGCACCCTATTATCCCACCGGGGTCAAGTCCTCTGATTTCCTCAGGGAAGTAAGCAATGCAGGTGCTGTCCTGGCAGGCGGACTCCATCCTGAATTCAAAAATGAATACTTCAGGATAGGTCATATGGGTAAAATAACAACAGAAGATGCCCTGAATACTGTTGCCTCCATTGAAACAGCTTTGGAGAAATGTAATTATAAATTCGATAATCGTGCTGGCATAAAAGCAGCAGAAAAAGCTTTTACCACACATGCGGTATAATCTTGAAAACTAAATTGTTAATCCTTAAGTTAAGTGCATGTTAAAATTGATCCCACAAAAATTAATAAACAATAATTATGAAACGAATTCTTATTTCTGGTAAAAGGATTTTCCTTTTTACAGCTACACTGATTGTCCTTATTTCAATTATCAACGCTTGTAATGGCAGGGTCAAATACGAAGGTTATATAATACTCGACTCGCGCTTTGTTGATGAAGTGAATGCAGAATGTGTTCACCTGGAGCATATAAAAAGCGGTGCCAGGGTTTTCAAGATCAAGGCTGATGATCCCAATAAATTGTTTGCTGTCGGTTTCAAAACCGTCCCAGGTTCTGATTGTGGAACACCCCACATAATTGAACATTCAGTACTTAACGGTTCTGAAAGCTTTCCCGTGAAAAGTCCTTTTGATGTCCTGATGCAGGGCTCACTCAACACCTTCCTGAATGCAATGACAGGGGCCGACATGACCATTTACCCTGTTGCCAGTATGAACGAAAAGGACTATTTTAACCTTATGCATGTATACCTTGATGCAGTATTTAAGCCACTTATTTACGATGACCCCAGGATTTTCAAACAGGAAGGATGGCATTATGAGTTAACCGGCAAAGATGAACAATTGATATATAAAGGCGTGGTTTACAACGAAATGAAAGGATCTTTTTCAAGTCCTGAAAGGGAACTGAGTTACCAGGTTTACCGTAATCTCTTCCCGGATAATTCGTATCGCTACTCCTCCGGAGGTTATCCAGACGCAATTCCGGACCTTACATACGAGAATTTTCTGGCTTTTCATAAGAAACATTACCATCCTTCAAACAGCTATATTCTCCTTTATGGTGATGCTGACCTGGAAGAGGAACTGAGATTCATTCATGAAAATTACCTCTCGGACTATGAAAGATCTGATGCGGTGGTGGAAATCAAAGATCAGGAGCCCTTCAAACAGATGAAAAGGATGGTAAGCACCTATCCTGTACTCGGTGGCTCTGCTACTGAAGACAAAACCTTTCTGCAACTCAGTTTTGTAGTGGGTAAGGCTACTGATTATGACCGTAAAATGGCCTATGACCTGATTTCGGATGTACTTGTTAACCAGGAGTCAGCGCCCCTTAAGAAAGCTTTGCAGGAGGCAGGCATAGGAAGCAATGTTTCAGCATATCTCGATGGTAACAAACAAACAGCATTCAACATAATTGTGCGAAATGCAAATGAAGAAGACATGGAAAGCTTCTACCAGATTACCATGGAGGTTCTGAATAAGACAGTAGAAGAAGGATTGGATAAAAAAGCACTCGAGGGAACAATTAATCGTATGGAATTCGCTCTCCGTGAAGGTGATAGTCCTCAAAAAGGCCTCATATACGGATTTCAGCTTCTAAGTGGATGGTTTTTTAAGGGAGATCCTTTTGCAGGACTCGAATTTGAAGAACCCCTGGCTGAAGTTAAACGGTCATTGACAGAAAATTATTTGGAACAATTAATTACCAGCGACATACTTTCAAATAATCATTCCCTGCTGATTGCTCTTAAACCTGAACCTGGATTACAGTCAAAAATTGATGACAAAATTAAAACCAGGCTGGATTCCATCAAAGCAAATATGGACAATGAGACAATGGAAAAACTGATAAAAGAAACAAACGAACTCATCGAATACCAGAAGAGGTCAGATTCACCTGAAGCATTGGAGACGATCCCCTTGCTCTCACTGGATGATATTACCCGGGAGGTCGAATGGTATCAGGCCGTGGAAAAGGACATTAACGGGATAAAGACGGTCTGCCTGGACGAATTTACCAACGGGATTATTTACAGTAATCTTCTATTTGACCTCAGAGTGTTGCCTGTTGATAAGATACAGTACATATCCCTGCTTTCAAACCTCCTGCCGAAGTTCAACACTGAAAACTTTACTTACGGTGAGCTGGATAAGGAATTGAATATACACACGGGTGGATTCAATACATTTGTGACTGTCTATAACAGAGATATGGATGATAGTAAAATGGTGCCGAAATTCGTAATCCAGTCCAAGGCTTTAAGCGATAAGACCGGTAAAATGCTGGATCTTACATCTGAGATATTGAAAAAGACTGACTTCAATGACATGGAACGCCTTAAAACATTGTTGGTCAGACACTATGCAGAGATCGACGCAAATGTCAAGAATAATGGACTTAACTACGCTGCCCGCCGTATGTTTTCTTATTTCAGCCCTACTGGCGTATATAATGAGATGATGTCAGGATTGGAATACTACTGGTTCCTTGCTGACCTTGTCAATAACTTTGAAACAAAAGCAGGCGAGATTATTACAAATCTCGGCGAAGTATACACTGCATTATTCACAAGCTCAAATATGATTGCCAATATTACCTGCGATGAAAAAGATTACGGGCTATATGCTAATGCTCTGGGAGAGATGACTTCCTCAATGATGGAAGGAGAGAGGAGGCTCATGGAATGGGAAATGAGTACGGAAAAGAAAAATGAGGCATTTAAGACTACATCCAAAGTTCAATATGTGTTGAAAGGTGCTAATTTTAAGGATCTGGGCTATGACTGGTCAGGTAAGCTGCTTGTGCTTAACCAGGTATTGTCAACCGACTGGCTGCAGAACCAGATCAGGGTCATTGGCGGCGCTTACGGTGGCTTTGCAAGTTTTAATCACACAGGGAATATGTATTTTGGTTCATACCGTGACCCTAATCTTAAGGAATCCCTTGAAATATACGATCAAACACCCAGCTTCCTTGAAGGTTTTGAAGCTGATGAGAAAACTATGACAAGGTACATCATCGGTACCATAGCAAATATGGACTACCCCGAAACACCGGCAATGAAAGCAAACACAGCCCTTGCAAGATACTTTAACGGTACAACAAAGGAATTTATGCAGAAGCAGAGGGATGAGGTCCTGAGTACTACTGCTGAAGATATTAATGGCATGAAAACGATGGTTGAAAAGCTCATGCAGCAGGATTACTATTGCGTTTATGGAAATAACGAAAAGATTGAACAAAATAAGGATCTGTTTATGACTGTAATGGATCCGATAAGGTAATCCGATTCATCT
>JAVVEL010000007.1:0-102884 GCA_032260385.1 Bacteroidales bacterium
GGTTTGGATTATCAGCGATGGCCCATCCTTAATCCTGATATTTATCCTTCTCTATGTTTCTCTCAAGTTTTTGAATCTTACCATTCGAAGGATAAAAAAGATCTTTGCCACTCGTGCCATGAAGAGCGATGATGCCGGTTCACAGGAGACCGGGAAACGAATGAATACTCTACTGGGCATTATCAAGGGAATCGGAAGGATAATAATCTGGTCGGTGTTTATTATGATACTGCTTAAGAAGTTAGGTGTTGATATAGGCCCCATACTGGCAGGTGCAGGTATTTTGGGACTGGCTGTGGGCTTTGGCGCACAGGAACTGGTAAGGGATTTTATTTCCGGTTTTTTCATGATACTGGAAAACCAGATAAGAAAGGGAGATGTGGCAATAATAAATGGAACGGGCGGACTTGTTGAAAAGATTGAACTCCGGACCGTCACCCTCAGGGATTTTTCAGGTGTAGTACATGTTTTTCAGAATGGAAAGATCAATACTATTTCCAACATGACCAAGGAATGGTCGGCAATGGTGTTTGATATAGGAGTGGCCTATAAGGAGGATGTTGATCATGTTATAAAAGTAATGCAGGAAACGGGGGAAAAACTGATCAATGATCCTCAATTTAAAGCTAAAATTATAGAACCGCTGGAGATTTTCGGACTTGACCAGTTTAGGAACAGTGCAATAGTTATTAAGGCAAGATTAAAAACAATCCCTATTGAGCAGTGGACTGTTGGTCGTGAATTTCGCAAACGACTGAAGAAGGCATTTGACGAGGAAGGAATTGAAATACCATTCCCGCACACTACCGTTTACTGGGGCGAGGAAATTAAGCCGCTTGAACTGAACATAAACAAATAATGAAATAAATACTTTATCTTAAGCTCAAATTAAATAGTACAATGCAAGTCACAGTAAACAGAAAGCCTACCAGGTTTCTACCTGATCCAAGCAGGGTAATAGCCCGCTTCCTTTATACTTCCGATGAAAGAAGTGAAGATATTATTCGCGATGTGATGGCATTGTCTGACAATGAGGCAAATATAGAATTAAGCAAGGTACTGAGAGCTTATGCCAAACGGCACAGGAATATTTCATTGATTTTTGAAGCGCATTTTAATAAACTGGATAAGCTGTTAGAAAAACTGAAAATAAAAAAAAACAATGTCAGCCAGGCCCGAAGAGCCCTTTTAGGTTCATATTTCACAATGGAATATTCCATTGAATCGGCAGCTTTTTTCAACCCATCCATAGTAGAGGATCCGGATCAGTCAGACCTGGGGCCTGATGAAAAAAGATTGATATTTAGTTTCAGGGCAACCGGCGAAGGGCATATTTCATCCATCGTTTTTCGATCAGCCATCATTGATAAAAACAGTGATCTTATTGTTGAACCTGTAGGAAAAATGCTGGCAGAAGCAGAGAGAATAAAAAGGCATATTTACAATAAACAATCATTCACAAAGAAGCTGGATGAAATGAGCACTTTCAATAATAAGGTTTCTCCAATCTTTGTACTGGAAAAGCTGGGCGACAATTTCACATACGGTGAGTTAAAGAGAGCAATAGAAGAGACTGAAGCAACATGTCAGCTTTCACCGGATAATAGATTAATTATTAAGGAGATGTTGTGGCTTGCAAAATCTCATTATGAACTTCACTTTTCACTTGATTCGGCTATTTCAGAGAGGGTTATTTTTCCTACCTCCGAAATTGAAAAGCGTGGCATTGAAGATGCACGTTTTGTTAAATTTACAGATGATAAGGGTGAAAAAACCTACTATGCTACTTATACTGCCTTTGATGGAATAACAATACTGCCAAAGTTACTTGAGACCAAAGATTTTTATCATTTTAAGGTATTAGCCGTTCATGGTGAAATTGCACAGAACAAAGGTATGGCATTATTTCCAAGGAAAATCAAAGGTAAATATGCTATGCTGTGCAGGACAGATGGAGTTAATAATTATATTGCATATTCAGATAATATAAACATATGGCATGAGGCCAGCCTCATTCAAAAACCAAAATTCCCCTGGGAATTTATTCAGGTAGGAAATTCAGGTTCCCCCATTGAGACGGATGAAGGCTGGCTGGTAATAACACACGGAGTAGGACCAATGAGACAATATTCATTAGGAGCATCATTATTTGATATTGATGATCCCGGAAAAGAAATTGGCAGGCTTAATACACCTTTACTGTCTTCCAATAACGAAGAGAGGGAAGGATACGTACCCAATGTTGTTTATTCCTGTGGTTCCATTCTGCACAATGGTAATCTGATCATTCCTTATGGTATGTCAGACTACGCATCTACTTACGCTTCCATTAATTTAAAGGAACTCCTGGATGAAATTAAAAACTCAAAATAGAATCCGTGGAGGATTGAAATGCCTGCTATCGTCGGATGTCTAAGATCTTCTCATAAACCTTGATGTATCCTTCAACCATCTTTTGTCGACTGAATTTTGACACAGCGTACTCCCTGCAGTATTTTCTGTCAATAGACTTAATATTAGCAACTGCATCTGCTGCTTCCTCAATGGTGTTTACCAGAAAACCTGTTTCCCCGTTGAGAATCAGTTCAGGCATGGAGCCCAGCTTAAATGCGATCACCGGTGTTCCGCACATCATAGCTTCTGCAACGCTTAAACCAAAAGGTTCTTCAAAACTTACCGGATGTAAAAGCGCATAAGCTTCACCCAGCAATTTATCCCTCTCCCCTGGCCCTGAATTACCTGCGTAAAAAATGTCATCACCATTAATGAAAGGCTTAATCCTGTTTTCAAAATATTCCTTATCCTGGATTAAGCCTGCAATGATTAGTTTTCTTCCGGATTTTTTTGCTATCTGAATCGATTCGTAAGTGCCCTTTTCGGGATGAATCCTGCCGAAAAACAGCAGATAATCTTTTGAGGTTTTTTTGAATGTAAATCCATCTGTGTCTATGCCATTATAAACTGTTGCAATATAATCAAGATCAGGGCAACGGTCGGAATTGCTTATAGACACATAAAAATTATTCCTGTTATATTTCTTATAGACCGCTAATATTTTTGGAGATGAGAAGCCATGAACAGTGGTAAGCACAGGTGTTTTAATAAGCCCTGAATAGGTAAGCGGAAGGAAATCAAAATGGTTGTGAATCAAATCAAATTGATCTGCCTGTTCCATCAGATTACTGATATGCAGGCATTCCCATACCTTTGGGTCAATATCCGGATTTTCGTTGTAAGCTTCTTCTGCAACATACTGCAGTTTTCCCCTGGTAATCGAATTTGCTGTAGCAAATAAGGTGACGTCAATTTTTTTATCGACCAGGCCTTCTGCAATATTAGAAGCCACCTGCTCCCAGGGTCCGTATTTTAAAGGTGGGGTTCTCCATGCTATAGGAGACAGGATTGCTATTTTCATGCTTAAAGTGGTTGACGTGATTTATTCAAACAATGATCAACAAGCTGTTCTATTCTGGCTGTGCCCATACACATCACAGAATCGGCTCCACCCCAATAGATTTTTATACTCCCGTCTTTTTCAGGGACAGCACCGCAACAGAAGACCACATTATGGACATAACCGGTAATTTCATATTGTTCTTCCGGCTGCAGAATCCATTCATCACCCACTGCAATAATTACAGAGGGGTCATGGAGATCGTGTAATGCCACTCCCAATCTGTAAATGCAACCATCCATGGTAGGAAAAACACCATGATAAATATTCAACCATCCACGAGTCGTTTTAATTGGTGGCGCACCCGGGCCTATCTTCATTTCATCCCAGTGATACTGACAGGGTTTCATTATTAATTTTGATTCGCCCCAGTATTTCAGGTCAGGAGAATAGGATATCCAGATTGACCAGGGTGATATATCAGAATGAGGGCGGTCGAGACGTGCATATAAACCATTAAATTTCTCAGGAAAGATGACCACATTACGGTAATCTGCTTCAGTAATAAGGGATACCCGTTCAATGGATTTAAAATCCCTGGTTTTTGCCAGACCTATCCTTACACCGTTCCGTGAATATGCACTGTAAGTTATAAGATATTCACCATCAATAAAAACAATCCGGGGGTCTTCCAGGCCGTACTCCTCAGCTTCCTTGAAGATGCCTGCAGTGGCCGGAACCATAAATGGTTTTTTATCAACTATAAAATTATACCCGTCAATGCTTTCCGCCTTACCCAGTATACTTCTGCCATTATGTTTATGAGAACGAAAAATCATTACATACCTGTTGTTGAACTTTACCAGTCCTGCATTATGCACAGTGGCAACAGGGTAAGGCACATCATCCCTGGTAAGGATAGGATTACCGGCATATCGTTTAATCAACATAATTTTTGTATTTCCATTATTAAGGTAATGCTACTTTATCAGATCCAATTCTTCAAATTCTTCAAATGCCTGTAAGACTGTTAAATGAGAAATTAAATAAGCAAGCGAACTTTCAGCGCCCTGGTTACGGTTAACGCCGTAGTTCTCAAAGCCGTCACAACAACCTTTTGTTTCAAAATCGAACAAACTCATTCTCAGATCATTTTCCCCAAGGAACCACATAAAGCAGGAGAATAATTTATTCAGATATTTTTTATCTTTTGTCAGATGAAAAGCCTGATGATACATTAAAATCATAGCAAGTGCATCCACAGGTTGTTGTGCAAACATGGAACGTTCACCGTCTTTCTTATACCATTTTTCATTACCGATTATTGATAAATATCCATCCTTAAGTGTAATTTCTGACAGGAAAGTCATTGCTTCCAGGGCAATCTCATTTATTTTATCATCGTTAAGTATTTCAGCCGAATGTAAAAGTGCCAGTGGCAATATACCATTATCATAAGCCAGCAATGGCTCAAACCATTTCCAGTCTTCAGAACGGTTTTCTTCATAATGTCTGATTAAATTATAGGCAAGATTTCTTAATCTTTCTGTCATTGAATCATCTGTGGGCTTACTTCTGAGGTAAAAACTTATGCCCAGCATTGTATTTGCTATACCTCTTATAGACTGAAGTTTTTCAAAGTTTGACGATGCATCAAAGAAAACTAATTTCCCGGTCTGGTAATAAGCATCGCTGGGTGCATTGTTCAGCAGGTATCCGAGAGCCCAGATGGTTCTCCCAAATGAATCTTCCGATCCTGTCTCATCAAGAAAGTCCCTTTTAAAACTAAGGAAATTTCTGAATGTCCCGTCCTTGTTCTGCATGTAATGGATATAGCTCAGATATATAGGAGCTAAATTAAGCGCAAGCTCATCCTTCTTTTGGCGGTAGGCCATGAGTACCATAAGTAAGGCCCTTGCATTATCGTCAAGGCAATAACCTTCCTTCAGATTGGGAATACCGAATTTTGCATGCTGTATAATTCCTGTATCGTCAGTAAGGCGCTTGATATGATCCAGAGAAAACGGTGGCATAAGAAGCGGATCAATCAAGGTTTCTTTCTTCACCAATACCTGAGGTTTAGCAGCAAGAATCTGTTCAGCAAGCTCAACATATTTACCACCCGACTTTGGCCAGGTAATTGTTTTGCCGTAATCACTCGCTTTTTTCCGAAGATCTTTCAGCTCTCCGGGATTATCCAGCAAGTCCAGTAGAATCGTTGAAAGCTCCTGTGAATCATTGAAGTTAAAAAGCCTGCCTCTACCATCAGCCAATAATTCCGAGGCATGCCAGTAGGGCGTTGAAATAACAGCCGAACCCGCACCCAGTGCATATGAAAGTGTACCGCTGGTAATCTGAGCCTCGTTCAGATAGGGTGTAATGTAAATATCGGAAGCTGACAAATATTTAGATAATTCTTTTGACGCTATGAACTCATTAAGGTAATAAACATGATCTCCAAGGTTGAGGCTTTTAGTCAGTCGATGAAGATAATTACGGTATTCTTCTCCGGAATGGCGGAGAACATTTGGATGAGTTTTACCCAGAACCATATATAAGACCTCGGGATGCTTTTCAATAACCCGGGGCAAGGCTTTAATAACTGTTTCAATCCCTTTGTTGCGGCTGATAATTCCAAATGTTAGTAATATTTTTTTATCCTCCAGTTTAAATTCTTTTTTGGTTTCTGCCTGACTGAATTGAATATCCGGCACACCATGTTCTATAAAAACAATTTTCTCCTTATCCACATTATAGATGCTGATAAGGAAGTCAATGGCTTTATGACTCATTACAATGACCTTATGGGCCATTTTGCATATTTGCTGCAATACTGCCTTTTCATTATATGAAGGCGTTTTTACAATGGTGTGAAGGGTTACGATCAATGGAATTTCAAGCCTGTGAAGCAAGGGAAGTATATATATCCCGTTTTGTCCACCAAAAATTCCATACTCATGTTCAAGTACACATATATCAGCCCCGCTGAGATTGATAAACCTGGCAGCTTTCAGATAGTCGCGCTGATGTTCCTGCCTGATGGTCAGCTTTACTTCTTCCGGGTAATTATAGCTTAGCTCATGATCGTTCATGGCGACAATAAATCCTTCAACAGTATTCTTTGTACTATCACTCCAGCCTTTCCGGGAGTCAGGATTCGTTATCATAGATTTGTAAAGATTCATTGTAAAAGTACCAATACCGCATTCACGTGGCGGATATGTTCCGATATATGCAAGTTTCATAATAACATGAGTTTATTTCCTCAGGAAGTTAAGTAATATTAAGCACTTTGTTTAGTTCCAGACTGTGTTTGGGAACTTTTCCCCTTAATGCCTGGCCATAGCTTCACTATCGAAAGCTGAGTTCAATATGCCTGTCATGCTCTAACAGGGCTTTTGTGGATGTAGCAATAGAACGATTGCACGAATAACACCCGTTACTATAGCACCTATACAAGCTGTGCGAGGATTAATGTTCAGCAAGCCGGAAAGCCTGTAGCCCGGAAAGCCACAAATAATTTATCTAAGATATGAAATACTGTTCAATTATTCGTTGTACAGAGGAAAAAGAGATAATAATTATTATTGAATTTTAAACAATATACCTACTTTCGTTGTCCTATTCTCAAAGGTTTATTAATCACTATTAAAAGGGTTAAAAATGAAAATCGGTGTTTTAAAAGAGCGCGAACCTGAAAACAGGGTGGCAATTTTGCCTGAGCATTTAGATCACCTTAAAAAGCTAAAGCTTGAAGTCATGATTGAAAAAAACGCTGGCCTGCAAGCTTATGTCACTGACCAGGTCTATAAAGATTATGGTGCTGAAATCTCCGGCAGGGATCAGCTTATTAAAGAATCAGATATTATAGTAAGCGTAAATGCCCCTGAGGAGGAAACACTGAAAATAATCGGGAAAGGGAAAATACTTATAAGTACTATCAACCCTTTTTCAAATAAAGAAGCGACTACCATACTAGGTGACAACCATGTTACTGTATTCAGTCTTGATCTCATACCCAGAATCACCAGGGCACAATCTATGGATGTACTGTCTAACATGGCGACTGTAGCCGGGTATAAAGCCGTGCTATCGGCTGCCATTGAGCTGCCCAGATTCTTTCCCATGTTCATGACAGCCGCCGGTACCATAAAACCGGCAAAAGTACTGGTACTTGGCGCAGGTGTTGCCGGTCTGCAGGCCATAGCAACCGCAAGAAAGCTGGGTGCTGTTGTGGAAGTATTCGACGTTCGTTCAGCCGTGAAGGAAGAAGTAAAGAGCCTTGGTGGGAAATTTATTGAGGTAGAGGGTGCCACTGAAGATCAGTCAGCCGGAGGCTATGCTGTTGAACAGACTGAAGAATTCAAGCAGAGACAGTCACAGATGATCCAGGATCATGCGGCAAAGGCTGACGTGATAATATGCACGGCACAGATCCCCGGCAAAAAAGCACCTGTGCTGGTAAAAAAAGAAACGGTGGAATTGATGAGGCCAGGCTCTGTGATCATCGACCTGGCAGCATCAACGGGTGGTAATTGTGAACTCACGGAGAATGATAAAACCGTAGTTCATAATGCCGTAAAGATTATAGGACAATCAAACTTCCCGTCCACAATGCCTTCAGATGCCAGTAAGATGTATGGGACTAATCTCATTAACTTTGCCAGGCTCCTTTTTGATGACGAGGGAAATTTTAATATTAACATGGAAGATGAAATTATTAAAGGCACCTGCCTCACATATAAGGGTGAGCTAATAAATGAAAGAATTAAAGCAATTTTAAATATTTGAAGCAATGGACAATATCCTGATATTTTTCTACTCGAACAAAGAGGCAATATTTATTATTGCCTTGTCAATTTTCCTGGGGATAGAGGTTATATCAAATGTACCGTCGGTATTGCATACTCCGCTCATGTCAGGCGCAAATGCCATCAGCGGGGTAATAATAATAGGAGGCATTATACTCCTCGGACATTCAGATCTGAAATTCTCAGCTGACCTCATACTGGGTTTGCTTGCTGTATTGATGGGAACGCTGAATGTGGCTGGTGGCTTTGTGGTAACCGACCGTATGCTTGAAATGTTTAAGAAAAAACAAAGAAATTAGACCATGGAAGCAATACTGACCACCACCGATGGTTTGAATTTTACAACGGGAGAGGCTCTGCTTGAACTCAGCTACCTGGTTGCAGCAATATTGTTTGTTATAGGCCTTAAACTGCTCAGTCACCCTGAGACAGCCAGGAAGGGAAATCTATGGGCAGCCGCAGGTATGGTAATGGCTATGATTACCACCCTTCTATTACACAAGGATGCCGAAGGCAATCATATTTCACTTACAAATGGTATAGTGGTAGTTGCAGCAATTGCTGCAGCAGGAAGCATTGGATGGCTAATAGCCAAGAGGGTAAAAATGACAGCCATGCCACAGCTTGTATCGTTTTTTAATGCTACAGGAGGTGCCGCATCAGCACTGGTGGCTTTTCTTGAATTTCCTTATGTAAGCGGAACCGGGGTTGTAATAGTAACCCTTGCCGGTCTTACCATAGGAAGTATATCCTTCAGCGGCAGCATGATTGCATACGGGAAACTGGACGGCAAAGTGGGCGATATAAGGGCATCATATATGAGATATGTTAATATATTGTTGCTTATTGCGGTACTGGTATTAATAGTGCTGATAAGTTCAGGCATAATAGGATCTCAATCCCCGCAGCTGATTGCCCTCCTTCTCCTGGGCCTGGCTCTTGTTTACGGAGTTTTATTTGTAATGCCCATAGGAGGGGCTGACATGCCGGTAGTTATTTCACTTCTGAACTCCTTTACCGGGATAGCAGCTGCCATGGCAGGCTTCATATACAATAACCAGGCTATGATACTGGGTGGTATCCTGGTGGGTGCTGCAGGTACAATACTGACAGTCCTCATGTGCAGGGCTATGAACCGGTCATTGCTGAATGTTATTATAGGAGCTTTTGGAGGCGGTGGAGCCAGTGCAGGCGACCAGGAGCATGGAACTATAAAGGAGATCAGCGTGAGTGATGCAAGTATACTGCTGGCTTATTCCCAGAAAGTGGTTATTGTGCCTGGCTACGGTCTGGCAGTGGCCCAGGCCCAGCATATAGCAAGTGAGCTTGACGAATTGCTGTCGGAGAAAGGCGTTGATGTGAAATATGCCATACATCCTGTCGCCGGCAGAATGCCGGGGCACATGAACGTCCTGCTGGCTGAAGCAGATGTACCTTATGATAAACTTGTGGAGATGGATGATATAAATCCCACACTGCCCAATACTGATGTGGTAATAGTTGTGGGAGCAAACGATGTGGTTAACCCGGCAGCAGAAAACGACCCTTCAAGTCCCATCTACGGGATGCCGATTATAAAAGCTCACACCGCCAGGAACATCATTGTAATGAAAAGAGGAATGGGTAAAGGATATGCCGGGATCGAAAATTTCCTTTTCTTTAATGATAAAACAAGAATGCTCTTTGGAAATGCCAAGGACTCTATCCAGAAACTTGTAACAGAAATCAAATCACTCTAAACAATCACACTGATAAAATCAATATTTATGAATAGGATCAACTTCTTAATTATTTTACTTGCTTCGTTTACTCTTGCTTTTAAAGCAGACAAACCAGCGTATACTTTATTCGACAGTGCAGGAAAAGAGACTACTTATGCAAAACTTATTAAAGATGCATCAAAGGCAGATATAGTTTTTTACGGGGAGTTGCATAACGACCCGCTGTCACACTGGCTGGAGCTGGAAATAACAAAAGACCTGCACACAATTGTGGGTGACAATCTGATACTTGGGGCCGAGATGTTTGAAAGGGATGATCAACTGCTGCTTAACGAGTACCTGGATAATATGTATGAATCCGATAAGTTTGAACCGGAAGCCAAACTCTGGAGTAATTATAAAACAGACTATAAACCACTGCTTGAATATGCCAGGGAGAACAGGTTAATGTTCGTTGCAACAAATATTCCCAGGCGATATGCGTCAATGGTAAGTAAGTCAGGCTTTGAAAGCCTTGACAGCCTTTCGGAAGAAGCCAGGAAGTATATAGCTCCCCTCCCACCCTTATACGACTCTGAATTAAAGGGTTACAAAGACATGCTCAATATGGGAGGCGGGCCCGGCATGGGACACGTAAATGAGAATCTGCCCAAAGCCCAGGCCATAAAAGATGCCACAATGGCTTTTTCAATACTCGAGCACTGGAAAGAAGGTAAAACATTCATTCACTATAACGGATCATACCACTCCAGGAATTTCGAAGGAATAATCTGGTACCTGCTCCAGGCTGAACCTGACCTGAATATTGTAACTGTTGAAACAGTTATCCAGGAAGACATCTCAGAACTGGAGGAAGATAATACAGGTATAGCTTCTTATGTTGTTGCCGTTCCGGAAAGTATGACGAAAACGTATTAGCGACTAACGACTAACGACTAACGGCGAACGGCTAACGGCGAACGGCAGAAGCCCCTTACGCTGAGCGTCAGCGAAGCAAATTACGCCGAGCTCGTCACCCTCGCTTGACTGTAGTAAACTCAGGATCCTCAGTTCCATTATTACATTATCTCATTTATCCAGGCAGATATAGTCTCAAGCACTTCCGGGCTTACTGTTTCTTCTATTTCCCCGTATTCGTTTGGCAGTCCGGTAGTAGCATGCTGGAAGAGGTGGTTTAAGCCGGGGAAGACAATTCCTTTGACATCCCTGTGTCCAGCTTTTTCCAGACCGGAAACAATTGCATTCACGTTTTTCTCTGCCAGAACCTGGCAGTCTTTATCTCCATTTATTGCCAGCACCGGGCATCCTATAAGTGGATAGTAGTCAGCCGGATCACTCATAATGAAATACCTCAGCCAGGGATATGATGTTGGGTTAATAGTCTGCTTCAGATTGTCGAGTACCTGGTTTATAGTCTCTTCCTCTTCTCCCTCACCGGTATAAAAATCTCTTATGAATAATTTCATCTTGCTTATCCCTTTTTCCGGATCTTCGTATTCTTCAATCAAGCTGTATATTTCATTGTTTACTCTGGTACTCTGCTCAAGTGTTTCCTCGTCAAGCCCGCTCAGCCTGCTTATATATTCTGTCTGGTCCTGGAGTATTACACTCCCTTTAACTCCTGGCCCGGCCATGCTTACAATAAAAGCTATATCATCATACTGTGATGCAAGCATGAAAGCTATCAGGCCACCTTCGCTATGTCCTATTATCCCAATGCTCTCCTTATCAATTTCATCCCTTGTATTAAGATACATGAAAGCCGCCCGGGCATCCCCGGCCAGGTCGGCCGATGTGGCAGAGAGGGCGCTTCCACCGCTTGCTCCCACTCCTCTGTCATCGTAACGCAGTACTGCTACACCCTTACGTGTCAGGTGGTCAGCAAGAACCTTAAAAGGCTTGTGACCGAATATTTCTTCATCCCTGTTCTGACTTCCTGAACCTGATACCAGGACCACTGCCGGAAAAGGACCTTCACCTTCAGGGGTGGTCAGCGTACCGGCCAGATGAAATTCTTCCTTTAAAGAAGGAAATTTTACATCTTCTTCGTTGTAAGGGAAAGGAGCCGTCGGTTCCTGTGGCCTCTTGAGTATAAAAGCCTGACGCTGCCTAAGGAGATTCAGCTCATAACTTATCCCAGATTGTGTCCATGTACCTTCAATGCTGGTGTCATTCACCATTTTCCCTTTATAATCTCCCCGCAATAAGGGGGCAAGGATTACAAGGCTGTCATCTGAAAAGCGTACATCCCCCATAGGCACATCCTTCACACTCTGGTCAGGACTATCCATTGTAGCCTTATAAACACCTTCATCATCAAGAATGATATTGAATACGATTCTCAGATCCACTGCACCAACCGACAATTTACCAAGCCAGCTACCGGTAATTTCAGCCTCTTGTGCATTCAGGCAGGGAAGGAATAAGGCAAGAAGCAGGAAAGTAATTAGTTTTCTCATAAGCGGATGTTTTTTTTTATCAAATATACAAAATACTAAGAAGAATAATCATTATACAAAAATCCTATATTTACATACTCAACTCATCACTGAGATGACCGGATCGTTCAAGAAAGATATTCAATATTATAAGTTTTGCCTGTATGGCTTCCTGAAGAACCAGAAATTCTACGAGCCATTCTTTTTACTCTTTCTTCTGAGCAAGGACATTTCTTATCTTCAGGTCGGAATTCTGTACAGCATTAAGGAGATCACTGTAAACCTGTTGGAGATACCCGCAGGGATGATTGCCGATTCAGCGGGGAGGCGCAAATCAATGCTACTGTCGTTCACCTTATACATATTATCATTCCTGGTTTTTTATTTCTCGATAACTTATACAATCCTGATTATTGCCATTATTATATTCGGCATGGCCGATGTTTTCAGGACAGGTACCCATAAGGCGATGATCTTTGCTTACCTTGAAGCTAATGAATGGTCGCATCTGAAAGTTGAATACTACGGCCATACGAGGTCATGCTCCCAGTTCGGATCTGCAATTTCATCACTCGTTGCCGCAGCAATAGTTATTCTTACAAATAATTATTCGATGGTTTTTGCTTTTGCCGTCATTCCCTATATACTCAATCTGGTAAACCTTGCTTCCTACCCTTCCTGGCTTGACGGTGAACAGAAGAAATTAAACGCCGGTCTGTTCAGGAGAAACTTTGTGACTGCGTTAAAATCTCTGCTAAAAGCATTCAGAAATAAATGGACAATAAAGATCTTCGTCAATTCATCACTGCCCAGCGGATATTTCAACTCGGTTAAAGATTATCTCCAGGTGCTTATTCTGTCAATGGTGGCTGCATTACCTGTATTGGAATCATACTCAGAGAAAGATAAAGGCTCTGTGTTAATAGGGCTTGTATACTTTCTTATTTATCTTCTCGCAAGCAAGGCCAGCAGGATGGCCGGGCACTTTTCAATGAAAGTTGGTTCTGTTTACCGGGGAATGAATATCAGTTTACTTATAATGGTTTCGGCCGGTATACTGGCAGGTTTCTTTTTTCATTGCGGCCTGGAGTTTATGGCTGTACTTTTCTTCTTTGTGCTCTATCTTATGGAAAATCTCAGGCGCCCTGTAGCGGTTGCCGGAATAGCAGATCGTATGGGGAGCCAATCACTGAGTACTTTTTTATCAACTGACAGTCAGCTAAAATCGATTTTCACCATGCTTGTGAGTCCAGTGGTTGGACTACTTGCAGATCAAATTTCACCCGGAGCAGGGATAACTATTGCGGCTACTCAAGTTTTACTTATTTATCCTATGATAAGGCTGAGTAAGGAAAGGTAGCATGAACCGGCACTAAAGCAGATGAAGTCCAGTCCCTTTACCTGCGGAGTAGCTTGACAGTTCTTTAATATGCCTCTGAAAAGTAATTATTTATTCTAATTCTTGTGCTACCCGTTTCATTGATATTATATAAATTTGGAGGAATCAAAAATCTAATAAAATGAAAAAAGGATGTCTTATATGGGGCTCCATCGGAGTTATCATTGTACTATTGGCAGTTGGTATCCTGTCATGGGGTATCAGTACCTATAACAAAATTGTAGCACTGGAACAGGGTGTGGTAAGCCAGTGGGGCAATGTTGAAACACAGTATCAGAGGAGGGCTGACCTGATTCCTAATTTTGTTAATACTGTAAAGGGTGCAGCTGCCTTTGAGCAGGAGACCCTCACACAGGTTATTGAAGCAAGATCCAGGGCCAGCCAGGTTACACTGGACCCCTCAAATATGACTGCCGGTGACATGCAACAGTTCCAGGAGGTCCAGGGCGAAGTGAGTTCCGCCCTTTCCAGGCTGCTTGTTGTGGTGGAGCAGTACCCGGATATTAAGGCCACTCAAAACTTCAGGGACCTGCAGGTAGAGCTGGAAGGAACGGAGAACAGAATTTCCGTCGAAAGACGCAACTTTAATGAGAAGGCCAGAGAATTCAACACCTATATTAAGAAGTTTCCACAGAGTATTATTGCAGGGATGAAGGGATTTTCGGAGCGACCGTATTTTGAGGCTATGGAAGGTACAGAAACAGCTCCTGTGATTCAGTTCTAACTATTGCATTAATTATGAAGGCATCAACTTTCTTTACAAAAGAGGAGCAGTCCCGTATCCGGAACGCTATAATTGAAGCTGAAAAATCGAGCTCGGGAGAGATAAGGGTTCATATTGAAACAGGTATTACCGGCGAAGTGCTGGACAGGGCTGCCTGGATTTTTAAGAAGATAGGCATGCACAGGACTAAAGACAGAAGCGGGGTACTTATTTACCTGGCACTTAAAAACAGGAAGTTTGCCATTATTGGTGACAGAGGCATAAATGAAGCCGTCAGGGAAGATTTCTGGGATGAGGTGAAAGCAAAAATGGAGGACAATTTCAGCAATAATAAATTCACGGAAGGCCTGGAAGAAGGGATCAGGCTGACAGGATTGAAGCTCAGGGAGTTCTTTCTGCGCGAGAGTAATGACATTAATGAATTGCCTGATGATATCTCTTTTGATGACAGATCTTAACAAGGATAGTATTGATAATGAATAATATATTTACATATCTCCGCTGCAGCATTTTTATGATAGCCCTGCTTTCGGAGAATATGAGCGCCCAGGATATACCCGGTAGACCCCATCCTCCAAGACTGGTAAATGATTTTGCCGGGATGCTCGAAGCCGTTGAAGCACAAGCACTGGAAGACAAACTGACAGCTTTCAATGATTCCACTTCGACACAGATCGCCATTGTAACTGTAAGTGATCTTAAAGGCTACCATGTGGCGGATTATGCGCAACGTTTAGCCCAGAAGTGGGGCATCGGGCAGAAGGAACTCAACAACGGGATATTAATCCTGATCAAACCAAAGACCGGCTCATCACAGGGACGTGTCACTATTCAACAGGGTTACGGCCTTGAGGGTAGGATTCCTGACATTACATGTGCCCAGATAATTGATTATGAACTCATCCCGGCTTTCAGGCAGGAGGATTATTATGGAGGTCTTCAAAAGGCTACCACTACACTGATGGCTCTTGCCAGCGAGGAATTCAGCGCCGATGAATACGGCAAACAGATTGAGGAGAACAATGGATCCATAATACCCATCATGGTTTTTATTGCAGTAATTCTCATCATTATTTTCAAGCGGGGCAGCGGAGGACAAAACCAGAGACATATAAGTAACAAGGGCTTACCTCTCTGGATCTTATTATCGATGATGAATTCAGGCAGGGGTTCACATAGCGGCAGCTGGGGAAGTTTTTCGGGTGGAGGCAGAAGCAGCGGTGGCTTTGGGAGTGGTAGTGGCTTCGGAGGCTTTGGAGGTGGAAGTTTTGGTGGAGGGGGTGCCAGCGGATCATGGTAAGGCCCACACAGTCGTGGATCCGGAGATCCACTCCAGCAATAATATGATAAAAAAAGGGTGACCGCTACGGATCACCCTTTTAAAATTAATTATCAAAATAGATTATTTTGTTTCCAGGGTTTTTGACCACCAGAGTGGAGTGCTCTGAACATCTGCTCCCTGTGTGGATACAGCTGTTGCATAATTGGTTGGGTTATTATTTGCAGCGGCATTACCATAGCGCATTCTCTGAGGATATAAGCCATTGATATCACCGAGTCC
Organism: Bacteroidales bacterium; assembly: GCA_032260385.1. GTDB lineage: Bacteria > Bacteroidota > Bacteroidia > Bacteroidales > VadinHA17 > UBA9300. The sequence goes on from JAVVEL010000007.1 coordinate 16,049, forward strand.
GTAAATATCAACATCGCTTACACCGGCTGCCAGCTCGGCAGGATAACCCATATCACGGACAATGGCAAAGCCCTCGAAGCCGTCGGTATATGACACTAGCCACCTTTGAGTAGCTATTTTTTCAAGGTTTTCTTCCAGTGTGCCATCCAGCAAAGCCATATCTTCACTGCCAATAAAGGTATCGATATCGCCATCGCCTACTCCCCATAGCTTCATTGCATGACGTATACCATCCTGGTATAGGTTCTGTGCGACACCGGGGCCGGGAGCAAGACCTTTAACAACTGCTTCAGCCTGAAGGAAGTAAGCTTCGGCTGTTGTCATAACAATCTCGGCTCTTATATCAGTACCTGAGTTTTTGGCAGCAATAACCTCTTCAGTGGGTATTGAAAAGAATTGATAAGCAGCAAATGAATATGTTTTACCGTTTAACCTTGTAGGCTGACCTACATAATACACATTTTCAGGCATTTCAATGGTAACACTCTGGTCAGCATTATCAGTTCTTGTATAAGCAACACCGGCATCGTCCAGTACACCAGTTATGAAGTCGACCCTCTTATCGAACAGAGCAGCTTCAGGGCCTGTAGGATATGCAAAGTTAACAGTTCCGCCTGCAGCGGGTTGTGCATACTTTGTCAAACGCGGGTCATTGTTGTCCCTTAAAGCATCGATGAGGGTCTTGCCAAGAGTCCAGTTTGAACCCAGTCCGAAGTTATACCACACATCGCCGTAGCATGCGCTTGTCCACTGCGAAATTTCAAAGTCTTTTTGCATCATCACATTGTCAGACTCCGTTGAAAGCAGCTCACCGGCCATTGCAGCAGTTATTTTGCTTTCTGCAAAAGTCTCGCCCGGTGCACCGTAGGCACGCAGTGCAATTCTCAGTTTCAGTGTATTGGCAAATTTCTTCCACTTCTGGAGATCACCGCCACAAAATACGTCGTTTTCACCTACGTCATCAACACCTACGCCTGTCCTGGTCTCACTGCCTATAGTGGCCATTGCTTCATCCAGTTCTGCTATAATTCCCTCATAGATCTGTGCCTGTGTATCAAACTTAGGAAGTGTAATATCAGGATTGGTAGCCTCTGAATAAGGGATCATTCCGAATACATCCGTATATTGCTGAAAATAGTACCCCTTTATTATCTGGCCGATTGCATACATATACTCGTTTTCAAATTCACCCCCTACATCGGTCATTTTCATAAAGTTATCGAGGTTTCCGATGTAGCTTTCCAGCCAGTTCCATGCAGCATCGGTATAACCACTGCTATAGGTATAGCCCAGTTCATCCGACCACCAGCAGCCGTTAAAGCCAAAGCATACATGACCGGCATACCTGTCCACGTGTATAAGATGTGCCCTCCAGTATGGGTAACGGTCAGGTGCAATTAACCTGTATTGAGGCTGCGTAAGGAAGAATTTCGCACTCACCTCATCCTGTGTAAAGGAATCAGGTTTTGTGTTTATTTCATTGAATCTTTCGGTACATGCACCGCTGAGGAGCACAAGACCCAGAACAATGAATATTTTATATAAGTTCTTCATTTTACTTCTATTTAAAATTTAACATTAATATTAAACCCTATACTCCTTGCGCTTGGAAGGTTGTATGAGATAATACCCTGTCCGCTGTTACCCGTACCAAGGCTTGCTTCAGGATCAACATATGGAACATCCTTATAAAGGAAGAAAAGATTACGTCCCACAACTCCTATTGTAGCGCCCTGTATTGGAAGGCTCGTAAGTACGGATGAAGGCAGGTTATAGGACAGGACAAATTCCCTGAGCCTTATATTGGTTTGCTTAAAGATATAGGATGACGCAATACCTGAAACCCTGCCCCAGTAGTCCTGTGCACTTATTGTGGTAGTATTTGGCACGAAAGTTTCGCCGGATTCTACGACTCCGTCAACAAGAATTCCATCTTCCCTGTATTCAAGACTTTCGGTCGAAACACCTGAGCCATCAAGGGCAGCAACTGTCTGTGCATATACTTCTCCTCCAAACCTTCCATCGATCAGGAAGCTCAGGGAAATATTCTTAAACCTGATACTATTCTGGAAGCCCCCTATGAAGTCAGGTTGTGAATTACCGAGCAGCACCTTGTCTGATGTAGCAAGAGGACGTCCCTGTGCATCAACAATAAGTTCGCCGCTTTCGGTCCTCCTGAAATCAGTACCGTAAATATCACCGTAACCTCCACCGACAGTAGCCTGTATGCTCAGGTTGCCTGAGTTAGTTGTATTGAATACATGGCTTGTCAGATCTTCTGTGAGTTCAACCAGTTCGTTTACGTTCCTGGAGAAATTCAATGAAAGGTCCCATGAGAAATTATTTGTCCTTACCGGTGATCCACCGATCAGCACTTCAATACCCTTGTTTGATATTTCGCCGATATTTTCCCTGAAAGTGCTGTATCCTGTAGATGCAGGCACAGGCACGTCGTAAATCTGGTCAGTCGTTTTAATCTGGTAGAAACCGATGTCAAAGAATACCCTGTTCAGGAACATTCTTCCTTCCAGACCAAACTCGGTTGATGCTATATTTTCGGGTTTAAGGTCTTCATTGAACCTGACACTTGGTCTGGAGAGCTGTGTCAATCCAAGGTAACCGTCAGAGGCAACGTTAAAGTAGCTGTAAATCTGGTAGGGACCAGTATCATTACCCACATTGGCCCAGCTACCGCGAATTTTTAAAAGGTTAAATATTTCGGAAGCAGGATCAATTATCTCATTCAGGAGAACAGAAGCTGTTACTGAAGGATAAAAATATGACCTGTTAGTTTCAGGCAGGGTTGATGACCAGTCGTTACGTCCTGTAATATCCAGGTAAATAAAGTCATTATATGCCAGTGAGATCTGACCATAGACAGAATTTACAATATGCTCATTTAACGGGCCGTAGCTTGGTCTCTGTGTTACGCAGTTAGCAATAGTTGCCCTGGTAGGTATTTTAAAATCCTCTCCATAAACACTCTGTGACTGGCCGGTACGGTACGAATGGTTGGCACCTGCCATTACACTTATGTTAAGGTCCTGTATGATGTTGTCCTTGGTAGCAGTGATAAGGAAGTCAGCATTGGTTTCTGACACCCTTGAATTTGCGAAAGTCAGACGGCCTGACATAAAGTAGTGGTGTCCGGCCTGGTTAACTGATTCACTGTTTATACGGGTGACATCGGTACCTAGTCTACCAAAGGCAGAAAGCCAGTCGGTAAACTGGTAATTAACCTTAACAAAACCAAGCAATCTTTCCCTTGCTTCCACGTTCCTGTCATTGTAAAGGATCCAGTAGGGGTTGGCGTTCAATGCACTGTAACCCCAGGAATTAAGTGTAAGAGGATCCTGGTAGGTCTTCATGTCTTCGATATCAACGCTCCTGGGCATGTCATATACATAAGCCAGCACACCTTCACTACCCTGGCTGGCCCTGTTATTGATTTCCTGTTTAAAATATGTTGCCTTGGCATCAACTGAAAGCTTGTCGGTAAGGTCAACCCCCATCCTGTAGTTGAAGTTATGGCTTGAGAGGTCAGAGTTTGGCAACATCGATTCGGTCATGTTATTAGTATATGAGAACCTTGCCGAATAATTCTCCCCGCCACCGTCGAGGGCAACCGTATTAACATATTTACCTGCGGTTCTGAAAAAGTCCTTCACATTATCAGGCTGGGCAACATAGGGTCTTTGCTCACCTGTATAGTAAAGCTGGTTGCTACCGTCAAGTTTTGGTCCCCATGAACCGGCTGCATTCTTGAGTCCATCCAGGTCAGAGGGAATGTTTCCCTGTGTTCCCATACCGTATTCATTCTGGTAGTCAGGCAGAATCATTGGTGAATCAAATGTGATGTTTGAATTAACCGTCACACCCAGGCCTTTTCTCTGAGTTCCCGATTTGGTTGTGATAAGGAGTACACCGTTACCTGCCCGTGAACCATAGAGGGCAGCAGCATTCGGCCCCTTAAGTACCGAGATTGATTCAATGTCATCAGGGTTGATATCAGTTATACCGCCACCTGTAACAGTACTGGAGTATACACTGCCACCACTGTTCATACCGCTGTCGTCGATGGGTATACCGTCAACTACAATCAATGGCTGGTTATTACCGGTTATGGAGTTATTACCACGAATAATGATTCGTGAGCCACCACCGGGTCCGCCAGTGCCCTGGGTCACAACAACACCGGCCACTTTACCAACCAGTGAGTTGGCAGGGTTGTGATCCTTGACCAGTGAGATGTCATCCGCTCCAACTTCAGTTACGGCATAACCGAGAGATTTTTTCTCGCGGCTTATACCTAGTGAAGTTACAACAACCTCCTCCATTGCCAGGACACTGACGTTCATGACAACATCAATACGTGTCCGGCCTGTAACCTGAACCTCCCGGGTTTCCATACCAATAAAGGAGAAAACCAGGCTTGCATCTGAAGATACCGTGATGGAATAATTACCGTCCGGATCCGTTGTGGTACCATTTGTTGTACCCTTTTCCAGGACGGTTACTCCGGGAATAGGTAATCCATCATCCGATGAGGTTACATTTCCTGTAACAGCAACTTCCTGACCATAAACAAAACCTGCAATCATTAACATTGCAAGCATTGAAGCCAGGTACTTACTGATTTGTCTAATTTTTCTTTTCATAAAATTAGTTTTTGGATTGATTAACAATAGTTTTTCTTGGGATAAGTCATACTTAAAAAATATGATTCCTTTTAAATTTAATTGATTGTAAAGTATACAATAAATCTTTAATCTTATAAGCTATTATTAAAAATTTAGTGTTTATACTTTGATGTGCAATTTAAGAAAATATTTAGTAATTGAAATTTGTTTATGGTTCTTTTATTTATAAACTTACTAAACCAAATATGTTATAAAAATTGTTAAACCAAGTTAATCAAAGGGTAAACAAAACTTGCCGCCAATAACTACCTGTTTAACAATGAAATCAGTGTTAAAAACAGTCAGGTTTGCCTTATAGCCCGGAATAATAAAGCCAAGTTTATCCATTCCAATAAGTCTTGCAGGATAGCCTGAAGCCATCCTTAAAGCTTCATCAACTGGTATATCCACATGTTTAATACAGTTTCTTACAGCCTCAAGCATTGTGAGTTTTGACCCTGAAAGAGTACCATCAGGGAGGGTGAAACGATCTTCTCTTTTTTTATGCAGATAGGCGCCCTCCGAGTTCTCTTCCACAGCATCGGAAACAAGGTAGAGTCTTTCCTTCATTATCTTCTTCGCGATTGAAACAGCATGGTAATCCACATGTATGCCATCAACGATTATGCTTGCACAGGCAGTTTCCGAGTCAAAGGTTGCACCCGGCAAACCGGGATCCCTGTGGTGGAAGGGCGACATGGCATTAAAAAGGTGTGTGCATGCCCTGACACCCCATTCAAATCCGTCAGAAGCTTCTTTAAAGTTTGCTTTGCTATGACCGGCGGCAACAGTTACACCATAATTTATCAGTGTAGCGATAAAGCCCTGATCACAGAGTTCCGGCGCCAGTGTTATCATTTTTATTGCACCCTGTGCATAATCAAGTAATTCTTTGACTTCCTCCCGGTCAGTTTTCTTTATATATTCTGAATTATGCGCACCACCTTTTTCTTTGTTGATATAGGGCCCCTCAAGGTGAAGTCCAAGTACCGCGGGGTGAGGATTATTTTTTACCACATCAATTATTTTCCGGTAAGTATCGAATGAATTTGTTGGCACGGCTATTAAAAAGCCTGTCGTTCCGCTTTTAACAATGCTCCCTGTAATGGCCTTAAGGGCAGCAACAGTTGGATTTTCAGAAAAAAGGTAACCTCCAGCCCCCGCAATTTGCAGATCAATAAGACCAGGAGCAACAGAATAAGCCGAATAATCAATTATCTCAGTCCCTTCGGGAATGTCTGCCTGATCAACAATTGCTTTTATGATGTCATCCTCAATAAGCAGTACCCTGCCCGATAATTTCTCATTACCGGTATAAATAACCGAGTTTTTTAATGCGTATATCATGACGAAAATGTTTCAAGGTGATAAACTTAATAATAAATCTTTTATCCCGCTTATGAAAAACCAGGTCAAAATTTTTGAAACACACAAAGACTAAGCAGGAAACGATTCCTTATATTTATAGCTTAAATAATCTTTAACCAAAGATCAGGTTCAGATATTAGAACCGGATTTAAAATCTTTCTCATGGCAGTACTTGGAATTGATATAGGAGGTACAAAAATCGCCTCTGCCCTTTTCAGGGAGAACGGTGATACTTTAAGCAGGCAGAATGATTACCTTGAAGGAAGACAGGGGGCTGAAGTTGGTGAACAGGTAAGAGGTCAGATAAACAATTTGAGAAAGCACCCGGGTTTGAAGGAAGATAAGCTCCTGTCGATTGGGATATCCGTTCCCGGTATAAGCTACAGGTCAGAAGGGACTGTCTGGGCTCCAAACATTCCGGGCTGGGAAAACTATCCTCTGCGCGATGAAGTGCAGTCTTTTATTGGGGATATCCCGGTTAACATTGACAGTGACAGGGCTTGCTGTATGCTGGGGGAGTTGTGGAAAGGAAGTGCCAGGGGATGTAAAAATGCCATCTTTCTGGCTGTTGGGACCGGGATTGGAGCAGGTATTCTCGTTAACGGGAAGATCCTTCGCGGCAACAATGATATAGCCGGCAGCGTTGGATGGATGGCACTAAACAGGCCTTTTGACAAAAAATATACCGGATGCGGCTGTTTCGAATATCATGCCTCGGGAGAGGGTATCGCAAAGGTATGCAGGGCTTACTTAAGTGAGCAGGAAAATTACCGTGGCAGCCTTGCGAAAAAGAAAATCAATGAAATAAGCGCACACGATGTTATGGCTGCCTATAAGGTCGGTGACTCACTTGCAGGGAAGATAATAGGGGAAAGTGTCGAATACTGGGGGATGGCTGTGGCGAACCTGGTAAGCTTATTTAACCCGGAGAAGATTATCTTCGGGGGAGGATTGTTCGGCCCTGCAAAAGCATTACTGCCTGATATAAGGAAAGAGGCTGAAAAATGGGCTCAGCCGATAAGCATGAAGCAGGTCAGGCTTGACAGCTCTGCCCTTGAAGGCAGGGCGGGAGTCTACGGTGCAGCATACCTGGCTTTGAAAAGCCCGGGATAAGACAATAAAAGAAGAAGCTATGTACAATAAAAGACTCATATTCTGGTCGGCCTGCCTGGGAATGCTTTCATTTGGCATTGTATTCATAAGCCTTGGCTCCATTGCCCCTGACCTGAGAGAAAAGCTCATTCTTAACGAGGTGGAGGCCGGAACACTTTTCTCAATCCTACCCTTTGGAGTCCTGCTGGGTTCCCTGGTATTTGGCCCGGTCATTGACAGGTTCGGCTACAGGATACTATTGCTTGCATCGTGCATATTTATGTTTACCGGTTTTGAGGGCATTGCCTTTGCGTCGTCGAAAGGAATAATAAAATTATGGATCTTCTTTATCGGTTTGGGCGGGGGAGCCATAAACGGTGCTACAAATGCACTGGTTTCAGATATCAGTGAAAGGAATAAAGGGGCAAATCTCAGTCTGCTGGGTGTCTTTTATGGCATAGGGGCACTTGGAACACCTCTATTGCTGGGTTTATTGCGTGAAATATTCACTTTTGAAACTGTCTTCATGGTAATTGGCGGTTTTATTTGCCTTACAGCCATCTTTTTTCTTCTTCTGAGATTTCCGTCGCCCAAACAATCACAGGGACTACCCCTGAAGCAAAGCGCTTCCCTGATTAAAGACAGAGTATTATGGCTGGTGGCTGTTTTCCTTTTTTTCCAGAGTGGTTTTGAAGGAATAGTAAATAACTGGACGACGCTCTTCCTTACAGATCACATGGCTTTTAATGAAAGCAAGGCCCTTTATGGTCTAACTATATTTGTTGCAGGGATGATGGTGATGAGACTCCTGCTGGGAAGTATTTTCAGATCCTCAACAAGCACCAATATTATGACAGCCTCCTTTATCTTATTAATCACCGGTCTGATTGTCATAAAAACCGGTGGAAGCTTTTTTATTACGATGTCGGGTCTGTTTATACTTGGATCAGGCCTTGGGGGAGGTTTTCCCATTATGCTTGGGATTGTGGGCGAAAGATTCAGTAAAATGTCGGGAACAGCCTTCAGCTTTGCTCTTGTGATTGCACTGGTGGGTAATACCCTCATCAATTATGCCATGGGACTGATAGCAGAAAATTTCGGAGTAAGGCACCTGACTACCGTAGCCTTTATAGAGGTAACGGCGATGATTGTATTATTCTTCTTTTTAATGATTAAAATCACAAAAGACAAGAAACAACTAAAAACAGATTAAAATGTTAGCAAAACAATGGCTTGAAAATGCACGTAATGTAATGAACCGTATTGAAGAAAGTCAAATGGAGAATATTCGCCTGGCTGCTGAGGCTATGGCCAAAACCATTGAAGCAGAACGCTGGGTGCACACTTTCGGATGTGGCCACGCCACCCTGCCGATTGAAGAAATGTATCCTCGCATTGGTGGTTTTGTGGGCTTCCACCCGATGATTGAACTGCCGCTGAGTTTCTTTACCCATATTACAGGGGAGATGGGTGTTCACCAGTTTGTCTTCCTGGAAAGAGTAGAGGGTTACGGAAGAGAAATCATGAAAGGGTACAACTTCGATAAACGTGATATTATGTGGCTCTTCTCACACTCGGGCATTAATAATGTAAATATTGATATAGCCCTTGAAGCGCGTAAAAAAGGCATGAAAGTGATAGTTTTTGGTTCTGCCGATGAGGCAAAAGACAAAAAAACAAGGCACTCATGCGGAAAAACTATTTTTCAGCTGGCTGATATAGTAGTTGATACCTGTGTTCCCCTGGAGGATGCCTCGGTAGAACTTAAAAACCACCGTGACAGGATAGGACCCGTTTCAACCATGGCTTTCACAAGCTGTGTATGGATGACTATTATGACGGTGGCAGAGATACTGGCTGACAAAGGGATTAAGCTTTATATCCATCCATCCCACAATGTACCCGGAGATGACACCGCAAAGTCAAGGCTTGATGAAGCACTGGCTGAATACAAAAGAAGAATAGCAGGTGTCTAGAACAGAAGGTAATCATATGTGTTTGCCGTCAAGGCGGGTAAGGGCATAGATGCCTGCGCCCATCAATGAGGCATGAAAACCCAGTTTTGCCTTTACTATCTTCACATTCCTGCGGCAGTATTCCAGGGTATTTGAAGCAGCGCTTTCTGTTATCATCTCAAAATATTCATCCCTGGCCATTGCCATGCCCCCGCCCAGTATGATTATATCAGGCGAAAATATACTTATCAGGTTGGCAAGTCCGGCTCCGACATAATTTGCATTATCTCTTACTGCCATTTTTGCGTGGTGATCGCCTTCGTAGCTCAATTCAAATATATCCCTGGCCCGCAGTTTATCTGTCATATTTTCGTTGCCATCGTTCATCTGCCCACTCATTGCGAGGTAGTTTCTGACCAGCGCCACCGATGAAGCAAAATACTCAAATGAACCCCTGATGCCCTTATCGCTGTAATTACCATACATATCCAGGCTCATCTGGCCTATCTCCCCTCCTGCATTATCAGCTCCCCGGTAAAGCTTACCGTCAATAATAATTGCACCGCCAATTCCACTCCTCAATGCCACGAAAATAATATTGCCATAGCCCTGCCCTGCCCCGTTGTAATGCTCGGCTATTGCCATCAGGTTTGCATCATTGTCAATAAAGGCCGGCAGGCCTGTTGCTTCCTTAACCAGACTGGCAAGTGGCACATCCTTCCATCCGGCAATTCCCTGGTCAGGACCATAAATGATCCCTTCAAGATAATTCACAAAACCCTTGGCTGCTATCCCGACACACAGCGGATTAAGTGACTGATCCCCCGCTTCTGTCCTTGTCCTGGAAATGGCATCAATAATCATTGCTATCAGGCTTTCCCTGTCAGGCACAATGTTATAATTATAACTGAAGTCAGACAGTATTTTACCTCCGTACCTGACCAGAGAAGTACGGATCATTGTCCGGCCGATATCTACACCAATTGCAGTTGCGTATTCATACATATGTGTTCCGTGTTCCGGGTTAATTTTTAACGCTCGGCCCTCTTTTGTCGTTTGTCGTTTGTCGTTTGTCGTTTGTCTCTATTATGCTCCAGCCAGCTCATCATAATCAGGGATCCGGCCGTTCCGTCCATGGTTGGCTCATTGGTCGAGTAATCGCTTATATCATCGTGGTAGACAACATAATCATTCTGGAATTCCGCAAATTCATCTTCCTCCGACAGTGCTATTCCTTTTAATGAACTATAGATAGTTGCATAAACAGGTCCGTCAACGAGTCCTCCCGCTACCTCTTTGCCGGTCAGTGCCCATATACTGGTATGTACATCCACCGGGTATTCTCCGCCTTCGGGCAGACCGGTAAACATTGAGGTAGCCCATGGATTAACCCCGAAAAGCCAGTTTACCTGGTCTGTGAGAAAATCATGATAGCTTAGATCTGAGGTCATATCCTCATAAAATATTATCTGCGTAATAAGAGATGTAAGCAGATTATTTGAGCACCAGATAAAGGGTACTCCTACATTATAAACATTCTGCCCGGCCCTTTTCATGCAATACTCAATGCCTGTTTTATAATAATCAGATAACAATTTCTTAAAATCTTCATCCACAAGATCATAAAGGGCATAATGGCCTACATTGACAAAGGGGTAATACCTGTAATGATCAGCTGTATCAAGAGGCATCCAAGATACGTCAGCAGCTTTAAGGGCATAGTCCTTTGCCAGTTTCAGATATTTCTCATCCCCTGTTGCACGGTAAAGCTCCGCTGCTCCCCATTCCATATCATCAGCCCAGGTATCTTCATTATACCTGTACGGTGCTCCGTATGAGTTCCCCTGCTGGAAGCCTTCATTTTGCAGTCCGAGCCTAAAAACTGATTGCGCCCTTTCCAGACACTTACCGGCAAAAGCCTTCTTCTCAGGATCATCTTTCCATATAATATATGCCATGGCCAGGGCTGCAGCACATCGTCCTGCCAGGTTAGAAACACCCGTTGCCGTGCTCTTAGCTTCCTGCAGTCCCTGTGGCTCACCATTTGCAAAGTACACAAGCCTGTAACTGTTCTCGCCCCAGCCATAATCAGATCTGTCGTTATCCGGCATTTTCCAGCCTATATGGTCCCTGTCGTCAGCTACCTGGTGAAAGAGGAGGCCGGGAGCGGGATGCATCTTGAGTATCCATTGCAGACCCCATGCTGCCTCATCAAGGATATCAGGGGTTCCATTTGGACCTGGCCGGCCCAGTGAGTCAACCTTATCATTAAATTGTCCCCGGAATATCTCGTATGCCTTAAGCATATGCGCCGTGGCATAACTGCCTGTGATAAGGTATTTCAGCTGATCACCGGCATCGTGCCACCCTCCGCTTACATCAACAAAGGTGGAATCGGCCATGGGCCCGTACATTGTTTTACCATCGAGGAGATGACATTCCACATCCAGGAAAGGATTATAGCCGCACCGCTGCTGGCGCATGAAGCCGAGTAAATGATCAGAATAAGCCGAATATACATCTCCTGAAACAGGAAATACTACAGAACGGCTGCCTGAATCAGAAGTTTTTATCGTATATATACCGGGAATATCCAGTTCTGAGAAATCAAGCCGGTAATAATATTGAAAAGTCCCCCACCCTTCAGGATCAATGGCCACAGCTTCCATGTTTTCAATACACACTTCTCCATTAACCGACTCAATAACAAAATTTTCTTTTATTTCAGCATTTGAAATTATAATTGCACTTTTCTTTTCAGCAGGATGATAACCTGCCTGGTTAACCCGTATGTATACCTTATCGGAATCCTGGTTACAGCTATTCAGAGCCATTATAAAGGCAAGGCCAGCGATGAGCAGAAAATATTTTTTCATAGCATATCATTTCTTTTTGTCATCCAGGATATTCTGTATTGCTTCCTCGAAGAGGTTTGCCCCTTCGACCCACTTCAGTATTTTTTCGCTAACCTCCGGGTTGTCAGATGAACGCATTGATACGGTTTTGTAGCATAATTCCTTGAGTTCCTTGAGGTTATATAAAAGTTGTGTAAAATATACACGGAAAAAGCCATCGGTTATATAAAAATATTTCTTTCTCTCCGAAGCATATGTTTTGTAATCAATCATTTTTATTGACAGAAGGTAATTCAGGGAAGTACTTATTGAACTTTTACTGGCCCTGAAGAAATCGACCAGCTCTGAGAAAGTAGCTTCAGATTTATCGGATCTGGCAAAATAAGCCATTATCCGTCCCTGCATTGGCGTAAGGCCAAATTTCTCAAAAACCCTGCCTGTTTCTTCTATATGCTCTCTCAATCCCTTATGATTCATATTTTATTTATTTATCCTGTCCGCTAAACAAAAATAGAAATATTTTATTAAGTTCATTAAATTTTGAACTAAAAAAACATATTATTTATTTTTACTGGTACAAGTAAAAAAAAAGTTTTAGTTTTGGTTCTTTGAGAAAAAAATAATGTACAACTAATACCATAAAAAAGTGTTACAGACTATCGATTGGCTCATAGTGGGCATCTTTTTCGTTATTGTGATCGGTATAGGATGGGTAGCCTCCAAAACGGCCGGGAAAGACACCACGGAATTTTTTCTCGGTGGAAGGGGAATGCCCTGGTGGCTACTGGGCATATCGATGGTAGCCTGTACCTTTTCTGCTGACACACCAAACCTTGTAACAGGTATGGTTCGTGAAGACGGGGTTGCAAAAAACTGGGCATGGTGGGCTTTTCTAATAACAGGAATGGTTACTGTGTTCATATATGCCAAGTTATGGAGGCGGTCAAATGTGATGACCGACCTTGAATATTACGAATTAAGGTACAGTGGCAAGGCCGCTTCCTTCCTGAGAGGTTTCAGGGCACTTTACCTCGGAGTATTTTTTAATACCCTGATTATGGGAACCGTTACACTGGCAGCTATAAAAATTGGCGGCGTTATGCTTGGCATTAAACCATGGGTGGCTGTCGTAGGTGGCTCGGCTGTTGTTATGATATATGCCTCTCTCGGGGGATTAAAGGGGGTTATCTGGGCCGATTTTTTCCAGTACAGCATAGCCATGTTCGGAGCAGTTCTTGCTGCAATAGTGGCCGTTAAGCAACCTGAAGTAAACGGACTGGAGAACTTACTATCAAATCCTGCCCTCCAGGAAAAGATAAGGGTTCTACCCGATTTTCATAATCCCTCGGTATGGGTGGTGCTCCTGCTTATCCCTGTGGCGGTTCAATGGTGGGCTGTATGGTATCCCGGAGCTGAACCGGGCGGAGGAGGATATATAGCACAGAGGATGTTATCGGCAAAAAATGAAAAAAATGCCATTGGGGCCACCCTTCTTTTTAATTTTGCACACTATGCTCTCAGACCATGGCCATGGATAATAGTTGCCCTGGCTTCTGTTATTATATACCCTGACCTGGAATCGATTCGCGCACAGTTCCCGGATATTTCCGAGACTTACCTTAAAGATGATATTGCCTACCCGGTAATGCTTTCCAAGCTGAATCCGGGTTGGCTGGGGCTGGTAACAGCATCAATTATTGCTGCATACATGTCAACTATAGGCACTCACCTTAACTGGGGTTCGTCCTATGTCGTAAATGATTTCTACAGGCGCTTTGTTAAGCCAGGAGCACCTGAAAAAGAACTGGTAAAAGTTGGAAGGATAACAACTGTTTCATTAATGGTAATAGCCGGACTGATGGCCCTTTTCTTCCTTAATAATGCAACACAGGCCTTTGATGTACTGCTCCTTTCCGGGGCCGGAACGGGAGCAATTTACCTTATCAGATGGTTCTGGTGGAGAATTAATGCATGGACCGAGATCGCTGCCATGATAGCCGCCACAGTCTCTGCAATCGTACTGGTCTTCTTTATCCCCGACAGCGCAATACAATTCTGGGTTCTGGATGGATTTACGTCCAAACTGCTGATCGCAGTATTCATAACCACTGTAGTCTGGATAGCCACAACATTCCTTACTGCGCCCGAAACAAAAGAAACGTTAAGGACTTTCTACCGCAAAACCAGGCCGGGCGGACCAGGTTGGAAAAAAGTGGTTGAAGAGGCCAGGGCTGATGGAGAACTTATCATCGACAACAGGGATGACGGGCGCAAATGGGAAATGCCTCTGCAGATACTATGTGTTTTTATTGGTGCGATCGCAATTTACAGTGCACTGTTTTCGATCGGAAGCTTCGTTTACCTTAAACCCTGGCTTGGGACTATGTTTGCCATTATGGCTGTTGCAGGAACGATATTCCTCTTCAAAGCCTTTGACAAACTGAATGCTGATAAATAAAAGACTGTTTTATCATGTCATCCGCCGGTGAACTTGAAAATATTTTTAAACAGTTCAGGGCTGAAGGCACCTTCATTGAAGGTAAAGTCTTTGGCACCGGTCATATTCATGACACGTATAAGATTGAAACTGGAAAAGCTTACAGGGATTACCTGCTTCAGAAACTGAATTCAAAGGTATTCACAGATATCCCGGGACTACAGGAAAATATTTTCAGGGTCAGCAATCATATCAGACAGAAGCTTGCCGGGTGGGGAGAAAATGATGTCGACAGGAAATGCCTCACAGTTATAAAAAGCCATGATGACAGAACCTGGTTCCGGGATCAAAAAGGTGATTACTGGAGGATGTTCATTTTTATTCCCGATCATCATTCATTTGACGAGGTAAAAAATCCCATGCAGGCTTATGAAGGAGGCAGGGCAATAGGATGTTTCCAGTCACTCCTGTCTGACCTCCCCGGTCCGAGACTGAATGAAACCATTCCATATTTTCATGATGTGGAAAGAAGGCTGGAAACCTTTCATAAAGCTCTGAAGGAGGATGCAGTCTCAAGGGCCGGAAGAGTAAAAGATGAAATCAGCTTTGTACTCGCCAGGCAGGAAGAAATGAAGATCATACCCAGGCTGGGAAAGCAGGGTAAAATTCCCCTGAGGATAACACATAACGATACCAAATTCAATAATATTCTCTTTGACAAAGACGGCAGAGCCCTGTGCCTGATAGACCTTGACACAGTAATGCCTGGCTACGTGCATTATGATTTCGGCGACTCCATCCGGACAGCCGCCAATACCGCAGCCGAAGATGAGGAAGACCTTTCAAAAGTCCATGCAGACCTTGATACATATGAGGCCTTTACCAGGGGTTACCTTCACCAGATCAGTAATATTCTTAATCCCACAGAAATAGAATACCTGGCCTTTGCCCCCTCTCTTATGACCTTTATCATGGGCCTCAGGTTCCTTACCGATTATATAATGGGTGACGTCTATTATAAGATCCACAAACCGGATCATAATATATTAAGATCACGCGCCCAGTTCAGGCTGATCGAGGACTTTGAAATGAAACTTGACAGGATGAAATCCATTATTTCAGATATTATTAAGTAATTTAATGGTATCAAGCAAAATCTTTACCTATGAGACTAATATCATTACTATTTCCGGTCATAATAATTATTTCCTTTGCATGCCGCGAAGGACATGCTCCTGAAAAAACTCTCACAGAGCCTGATGATCCTGAAGGTCTTAAAATAGTAAACTGGACTGATGTAGGTAAGGATCTTAATTCCGGTTTTGGATCTACTGACATAAGATACAGCAGGAGTAAGCCTCCGGGTGAAGGGCTAAATTCTGAATTATCCCTTACCGGGTGGAAGGGCGAAAAAGTACAAGGACAGTTACTTTTCTGGTCTGCTTCCGACCAGGGAGATGTTATTGTAAGTGCTGAGAAAAGCAAAGATGGTGTCTTTGTACCCGACAGTAATATTATTATCAGGATGGTAAAATATGTTCTTGCTGATGAATTCCTGACGGGATGTGGTTACAGGGACAAGGACACTATTGCTTCCTTTCTTATGCCGGACATGCTTGATAATACAAATACCTTTAATCTCCCCGGTATGCAGACAAGGCCTGTCTGGATCAGCATACTCATACCGGCCGAAACAGGGTCCGGCAATTATAAGTTCAGGGTGCGGGGTGCATCATCGTTTGATACCGTGTATCACACCATTAATCTCGAAGTCCAGGAAAAATTGCTGTCCCCGCCCTCTGAATGGTCATTTCACCTTGATCTCTGGCAAAATCCTTTCGCCGTGGCACGATATCATAAGGTGGAGTTATGGTCGCAGGAACATATGGACCTGCTCAGGCCCTTACTCACCATGCTTGCCGGAGCGGGGCAGAAATGCATTACCACCACCATAAGCGGCCGGCCCTGGGGAGGACAAACATATGACCCCTTTGAATCGATGATAACATGGATAAAGAACTCCGACGGCTTCTGGGATTATGATTATTCTGTTTTTGACCAGTATGTTGAACTTGCCATAAGTTGCGGTATTGATGTACAGATAAACTGCTTCTCAATGGTTCCGTGGGCTAATGAATACAGATGGTTTGACCAGGATTCAGGTAAATATATAAGCAGCAGTGCCATCCCGGGATCAGAGGAATATTATAATATATGGAAGCCTTTCCTTGACGACTTCAAAGTTCACCTCATGGAGATGGGATGGCTCGAAAAGGCTGCCATCGCCCTGGACGAAAGAAATCATGAGGAAATGAAAAATATGATTGCCTTCCTCAAGGAAGCAGGTCCTGATTTTAAAATTGCCACGGCAGGTTACTTTTTTGAAGACCTCAGCCCTGATATTTATGATTTCAGTTTTAATTGGTGGGATATATCAGGAGACACGAAGCAGCTCATTCAACAAAGGAAAGAACAGGGCCGGATCACCAGCTATTATGTGGCCTGCGGTGTTCCCGAACCAAATACTTTCACCTTTTCCCCCCCTGCCCAATCGGCTTATCTGGGCTGGTTCACGGCAGCAATGGGTTTTGACGGCTTCCTGAGATGGGCCTATAACAGCTGGCCTGAAAATCCGCTCAATGATTCAAGGTTTATAAGCTGGCCTTCCGGAGATACCTACCTGGTATACCCCGGGCCCAGAAGTTCCATACGCTTTGAAAAGCTTATCGAAGGGATACAGGCTCATGAGAAACTCAGGCTTCTGAGAAAGGAACTGGCTCTTAATCCTTCACTGGAAGCTGCAGAAGCTGAGCAAAGGATAGGTGATTTCCTTGATAAAATCAACACCTCTTCACATAACAGCCTGCCTGCACGCGAAATGATAGCTAATGGCAGGAAGATGCTGAATGAAATAAGCAGGATAAAGTAGCCTCAGCCTTATAATGTCCGTCGAAGCAGGTCACGGATCTGGAGTTCCGCGCCAGCGGACTCAGCCTCAGCCTTATTAATTATTCCAGTGATCTTTCATCACAATCATTTCATGCTCCATCACTTTATCACCTGCGACCAACCTGAGCTTATAATTCCCCGGACCCACATTCCCAAGGATGTAATCCATACTGCCCAGACGTTCCATAATATCCTGCTCCGACAGGCCATAGGACTTATATCTTTCCACCATCCGGCTCATCTGTTCTTTTTCCCTCTCGGTCCTTTCCCTTATTATTTTTGAGTGGTTCCATTGAAATTTATGCATCCCGGCACCGGTTTCAGCTTCTTTTTCAAAAATCACCCGTTCGCCGTCAAGTATTTGTATTATAATATCACTCTCCGACCCGTCGGTATAGTAATACACAGGTACTCCAGGGCTTTCACTTTCACCGTTAAAATTACTTGAGGCACTTTCACCACTTAAACCGGCAATCCACTGGTAGCTTGTTTCGGGTTTAAAAAGCACCGGTGATGACTCAATGTTTTCAGGTGTTAACTGTGACAGGAAGGATATGTCAGCAATCCATATACTGCGCCCGTGAGTTGCCACTATAAGATCGTTCTCCCGGGGATGAATTTTGAGATCTTCAATGGGGCACAGGGGCATATTATTTCTTAGAGAGTGCCATGCCTCACCCCTGTCAAATGACACATACACTGCCTTTGTTGAACCAGCAAAAAGCAGGTTTGAGTTATCGGGATGCTCCCTGATGACGCACAGTGGTTCATCCGGTAAAGCCCCGCTTATTGACTGCCATGTTTCACCATAGTCATTTGTCTTCCATGCGAAGGCCCTGAAGTCGTCCTGCCTGTAGCCTGTTACCGTAACATATGCCGTGCCGGGGTCGGCGTATGATGGTTCCACCCTGCTGACCCAGTAGCCGGGGTGGCCGGGTATATTTGCCGTTACATCAATCCATTCATCACCATCATTTTTTGTGAGCCATACCCTGCCATCGTCGGTACCAACCCATATAAGACCCTGTTGAGCCGGTGACTCATCCATAGTCACTATCGTGCAGTACTGAATATTACCAGTACCCTGTATTTTAGCTTCATCATTGGTTGTAAGGTCAGGGCTTATGAGAGTCCATGATTCTCCCCTGTTATCTGATTTAACCACCTTATTACCTGCATGGTATATGGTTGAACTCTTGTGTGGTGATAAAACGATGGGGGCATTCCATGCCCACCTTTCCATTTCAGGGTACCTTATGTTCTTTGATTCACCTGTTACCAGGTCGACTCTTCTTAGCGGCCCGAACTGCGATTCATTATAAAGCCACCTGTTATTATCAGGATCAACCACGTTATACATGCCATCCCCTCCTCCTACGCTTATCCAGTCTTCAATCCTTATAGGGCTGCCATCTCTTTTTGTGGAAGGTCCTTTAACAGAACCATTATCCTGCATCCCACCGTAGACATTATAAGGATAGGCCATATCATAACCAAGGGCTACAAACTGTCCAACATCTTTAAAATCCGGGTGATACCAGTTCTGTCCACCATCATAGCTTATACCCATTCCATGGTCATAACCCAGCATTATATGCTTTGGATTTTCGGGATCGATCCACATAGCATGGTTATCTCCCCCAAAATTAAATGGCCGTCGCCATTCTTTGCCTCCGTTAACCGTCTCCCACATTCTCACCCCAAGCACGTAAACGTGATCGGGATCCAGGGGATTAACAGCCATTTGCTGGTAATAGTAAGCCGGTCCCCCGCCCACATCTTCTCCATCGGGGCTTACTTTCCTCCAACTAATACCCCGGTCATCCGAGCGATAAACCTCATCGCCTATTTCATTCCCCTCGGGCGGTGTGCCATTTAGAAGCTGCCTGTACCTTTCCTCGTCAGGGATTCCGGGGATATTATTATTTTCTATATTGGCATAGACTATCTCAGGATTGGAAGGCGAAACGGCTATGCCAATCCTGCCGAGCATGCCTGATGGAAGTCCACCCGTCAGTTTTGTCCATTTCTTTCCACCATCAGTAGTTTTATAAATTCCGCTACCGGGCCCACCCGCATTGAAGGTCCATGGCCTTCTGACTTTATCATAAGCAGCAGCATATAATATATCAGGGTCAACAGGATCAATAGCAAGATCAACAACACCGATATGTTTTCCGTGATCCACAATTTCAAGCACTTTGGTCCATTTTTTTCCTCCGTTAGTGGTTTTATACACACCTCGCTCCTCGTTTTCGGAATAGAGATGGCCTGCGGCTGCCACCCAGACAACATTGCTGTTTTCAGGATGTATTATTATGCGACCTATATGATGTGACTCAGGAAGACCCATATTGGTCCATGTCTCACCCCCGTCGGTCGACTTATATATACCGTCACCATAGTAGGCTGTCCTGCTGTTATTAGCTTCACCTGATCCAAGCCACACTATTTCAGAATTATTCTGATCTACCGCTATATCACCTATGCTTATTGCACCGGCATCTTCAAACAAAACCCTGAAAGTAATGCCATTATCTTCAGTCTTCCATAAGCCTCCTGTTGCCAGGGCTGCATAAAAAGTTGTCGGATTTTTTTCAACAACCGCAAAATCAACATATCGCCCACCCTGCCTGGTTGGTCCGATTGACCTGTAATGCACGGCATCCAGTATGCTGTCGTCTATTTTCTGAGCGTTAGTACATATGACCATAAGAAGGGCCAAAAGAGATAAGAGTAGCTTTTTCATAACAGTTATTTATTTGTTTTCAATTATGGCAGGTTTATATGATAAATGGCAATTTAAGGTATATTTCCAGAAAAGACCCATTTTATTATTATTTTTAGCTTCTGTTTTAACAGCTTTTAACAATAGATTTTTTCTAACTTGTGCGGGGGGCTATCTAATGAACCAGTATATTAAAATCTAAAATAAATGGTCAAAAGACAAAGAATTGGAATACTTACAGCCGGGGGCGATTGCCCGGGACTGAACGCAGCAATAAGAGGGGTTGCCAAAACAGCAATTGTCAAACATGGAATGGAAGTGCTTGGCATCTCCGACGGTTTCCTGGGATTGATTAACAAGGAATATGTTGAATTAAGCGAAAAGAGCTTATCAGGTATTTTGACTCTTGGAGGTACAATACTGGGGACATCAAGGGTAAAACCGTTCAAAAAGAGGTCAAATGGCGACAGTGCAATAAGCAAACCGGAACTTATAAAGGAGCATTATGACCAGATGGGTCTCGATTGTCTTGTATGTATCGGGGGAAACGGAACACAGAAAACGGCATATCGCCTATCACAGGAAGGACTTAATGTGGTGGGCATACCCAAAACCATTGATAATGATGTGTTTGGAACAGAAATGACTTTTGGCTTTGATTCGGCTGTGAATATTGCTACCGAGGCAATCGACAGGCTCCATTCAACGGCTAACAGTCATAAGAGGATAATTGTTATTGAGGTAATGGGACACAATGCGGGCTGGATAGCCTTATATGCCGGGCTGGCAGGAGGAGGTGATGTAATACTTATTCCGGAACTGGAAATGGATATTGATACAGTCACCCGCTACCTTGAGGAAAGAGCATACAAAAATAAAGATTATTCAATAGTTGTTGTTGCTGAGGGAGTGTCGCCAAAAAGGAAAAAGAAATCAGCAGCTGAATATATAGCAAAAATGATAAGTGAAAGAACAGGGCTGGAAACCCGTGAAACAGTGCTTGGCTATGTACAGAGGGGCGGGACACCGTCGCCCATGGACCGCATACTTGCAACCAGGTACGGGGCTGCCGCAGTTGATTTAATTGCAAACAATGATTATGGTAAAATGGTAACCCTCAGAAGTGATAATATTATACCTGTTCCGATGGAAGAAATAGCAGGGAAACTAAAGGTAGTAACCGAAGATCATCCACTCGTGATGAAAGCAAGAGGGATGGGTACCTGCTTCGGCACAGACGGAACAATACATAAAAAAAATGATTAAAACGGAAAAATGACAGAAGAAGTCGATACTGCATATACACCTAAAGAAATCAGCTGGCTTTCATTCAACCACAGGGTTTTGCAGGAAGCTGACAATCCTGATGTACCTCTGATTGAAAGAATTAAATTCCTGGGTATTTATTCCAATAACCTTGATGAATTTTTCAGGGTAAGGGTAGCCACACTCAGGCGCATCGCCAAACTGGAAGAAGAATCAGATGATATTCTCGGCTATAGCGCAGAGTCAACCCTCAGGGAGGTAAATACAATAGTCCTTAGGCAAAGGGTTGAATATGAAAATATTTATGAAAGGCTAATGAAAGATCTTGCCAGTAATAAGATCTATATCAGAAATGAAAAAGAACTCAGCCCCGGGCAGTGTGAATTCGTGAAAGACTATTTTAACAAAAACCTTGCCCAGATCATAATGCCATTTATGGTACGGAAAGAAAACAGCCTCCCAACATTGAAAGATGATGCAGTCTATCTAGCCGTAACTATTCAGCATGCGAAAAAAAGCAGGAAAGTTCGCTATGCCCTGATAGAGCTGCCTACTAACATACTCCCCAGGTTTATAGAACTTCCGGGCTCAGGAGATGAGCATAATTATATATTCCTTGACGACATTATCAGGCTGGGGCTCAAAGAAATCTTTTATGTGTTCAAGAACACCAATCTTGAAGCCCATACAATTAAGCTGAACAAGGATGCCGAGCTTGATATTGTTGACGACATCTCCGAGTCATATATCGATAATGTAAACCGGAGCCTCAACCAAAGGAAGGTTGCCACTCCCGTCAGGTTTGTGTACGACAGGGAAATACCTGAAGAAACATTGAACATACTTACTGAAAGGCTGAATTTCAGCAAGGATGATATCATGATCCCGGGTGGCAGATACCACAACCTGAAAGACCTGATAAGTTTCCCCACCCCTGAGGGGGCTGAACACTTCAGGTATAAATCCCTGACCCCGATAGGGCACAAAGACCTGGATCCCGGCACCAGTATATTATCAAATATCCGGAAGAAAGACATAATGCTTTTTTTTCCCTACCACTCATTTGATACCTTTATAAATCTCCTTCGTGAATCCTCACTGGATCCTTCAGTAAAAGACATTAAGATTACCCTCTACCGTATTGCCAGGAACAGTAATGTTGTAAATGCCCTCATCAACGCAGTGCGCAATGGTAAATCGGCAACAGCAGTACTTGAACTGCAGGCGCGGTTCGATGAAGAAGCCAATATTTACTGGAGCAACAGGCTCAGGGAGGAAGGAGTAAAAGTAATCCACGGGGTCCCTGGCTTAAAGGTTCATGCCAAACTCTGCCTCATAACCAGGTGTAAGGGCGACAATATTCAAAGGTATGCCTGTGTGGGCAGTGGTAACTACAATGAAGAAACAGCAAGGCAATACACCGATCACCTCCTTTTGACATCTGACACTAAAATTACCAACGAGGTAAGCAAAACTTTTGCCTTCCTTGAGAAAAACTATAAAAAAGAGAATTATTACCATATTATTGCCTCCCCCTTTTACACCAGAACAAGGATATCGAGGCTTATAAAAAATGAAATTGAAAATGCACGGAATGGTGAAGAAGCCTATATTTATCTTAAGCTGAATAACCTGGCCGACAGGAATATAATTGAATTACTGTATATGGCCAGCCGTGAGGGTGTGGATGTCAGACTTAACATAAGGGGCATGTTCTCCCTTGTCACCGGCATCAACGACCTGAGTAACAACATTAAGGCAATCGGTATAGTTGACCGTTTCCTGGAACACACCAGGATAATGATATTCTGCAATAAGGGCAGCGAAAAGGTTTACCTCACCTCCGGTGATCTTATGACAAGAAATATTGAAAGAAGGGTTGAAATTGCATGCCCGGTACTTGACAATGACATAAAACAGGAGCTCCGTGAAATATTTGACCTGCAATGGAATGATAATGTAAAAGCCCGTATTCTCGATAAAAAACTGGAAAACAGGGTATCAAAAAACAATAAGCCGCCTCTCAGGTCACAGGTAGAAGTTTATAATTATCTGAAAAGAAGGCATGAATCCCCTGAGCCGGCCAGTGAAAATAAATAAGCCGCCAAATTAAAAGATAATGGATATAGAAGGAAAATATTACAAATCATTTAAGAAGAGACTCAGGATGCTGGAGGAACAGCATTCCAAAGAAAGAATTAAAAAACAGCATGACAAGGGCAAGCTGACTGCACGGGAAAGGCTTGATCTTCTGCTCGACGAAAATACATTCGAAGAAATTGATGCCTTTGTCGTCCCTGACACTCATGGTATAGAGTTCGGGAAGGTTGAAAAATTCTATGGTGACGGTGTGATTGCGGGTTATGGTAAAATTAACGGCCGCCTGGTGTTTATTTATGCCCAGGATTTCACCATTATGGGAGGCTCGCTTGGCATAGTCCATGCAAATAAAATAGCCAAGACACAGGAAATGGCGCTTAAAATGGGAGCACCGATAATAGCTCTTATAGACTCCGGGGGAGCCCGCATACAGGAAGGAATAGCATCGCTCAGCGGCTATGCAAGCATCTTCAGCAATATTATCCAATCATCCGGGATAATACCGCAGATTGCTGTTATAATGGGACCTGCTGCCGGAGGAGCCGTCTACTCCCCCGCCCTGATGGATTTCGTCTTTATGACAAGCTATACAAGCTATATGTTCGTAACGGGCCCCAACGTAGTGAAGGAGGTGCTTAATGAGGACGTAAGCTTTGAGGAGCTCGGAGGAGCAGAAGTACATGCAAAGAAAAGCGGAGTGGCAAACTTTATATTTGATGACGAAGAAAATACCCTCCTGGGTCTTAAAAAATTCTTTTCATATATACCTTCCAACAATGTGGAAAATCCTCCTAAGATGGAAGATATTAATGGCACCCCTGAAATAAATAAAAGGCTGCTTGAAATAGTGCCTGACGATCCCAACAAGGCATATGACGTAAAAGAAGTAATAAATAATATTGTCGACAGGGGAAGCTTTTTTGAAACATCTGAACTTTATGCCCCCAGCCTTGTTACAGGCTTTGGGCGACTTGAGGGTAAAACAATTGGTATTATTGCCAATCAACCAAAGGTTCTTGCAGGCGTACTCGATATTAATTCATCAGTTAAGGGTGCCAGGTTTATACGTTTCTGCGACTGTTTCAATATTCCTCTGCTCACATTTGAAGATGTACCCGGTTTCCTCCCGGGGGTTGACCAGGAACACTCCGGAATCATAAGGCATGGAGCCAAACTCCTGTATGCCTATAGTGAAGCCACTGTACCCAAAATCACTGTGATACTAAGAAAATCATATGGCGGTGCCTATATAGTAATGAACAGTAAAAAACTTGGGGGCGACTTCAATTTTGCATGGCCCACGGCAGAAATAGCCGTCATGGGTCCGGATGCTGCAGTTAACATATTGTACCGTAAGGAGCTTGCAGAGGCTGAGGATCCCAAAAAACTTAAAGCCGAACTGGTTAAAAAATACAGGGAAAAGGTGGCAAATCCCTTTGTCGCAAATGAAAAGGGCTTCATTGATGAGGTTATTGATCCTCCCCTGACCAGGAAGAAACTTATTAGCGCTTTTGATGCTCTTGCAAACAAATGGGTAGAGGGGCCATCAAGGAAACATGGCAATATTCCTCTTTGATTTGTAATATATTAATCATTGAAAACAATCCTGATCAATGAAAATTAAAAACATACTCATAGCGAACCGGGGCGAAATAGCCGTTCGCATAATCAGCACGGCCAGGAAGATGGGCATTGCTACTTCAGTTATTAAAACCGGTTCCGAACCGGCAGCTATGTACCTCTTGCACGCAGATAAGATCTATGATGATACCGAAAATGAATCCGAGATACCTGTCTTTCTCGATATTGAAAGGCTAATAAAAATTGCAATAGAAACCGGTGCCGATGCCATTCACCCCGGCTATGGCTTCCTGGCAGAAAATCCCTACTTCGCACAGAAGTGTGCCGATAATAAAATAATTTTTATCGGACCCTCACCTGACTCAATATATAAAATGGGCAATAAAATCATAGCTCGCAAAATAGCCCTGGCCAACAAAATACCAATGACAATCGGGAGTGAAGGGAAAGTACCCAGCGAAAAGGAAGCAATAAGGGTAGCACAAAAAATTGGTTATCCTGTAATAATTAAAGCCGCATCGGGAGGCGGCGGAAGGGGAATGAGAATAGTCCGCAGTGAAGAAGATATGCCAAAGATGTTCAGAATGGCATCCAATGAAGCGGATAAGACCTTCTCAGACCACTCGGTCTTCATTGAAAAATACATAGAAAATCCAAAGCATATTGAATTCCAGGTGCTTGGAGATAAAAAAGGTAATATCATCCATCTCTGGGAGAGAGAATGCTCTGTACAGAGAAAACACCAGAAGCTGCTCGAAGAAGCACCCTCATCAGCCCTGAATGATGAACTCAGGAAAGAAATGGGTGAGATAGCCGTAAAAATAGCTTCTGCTGTCGGATATTTCTCAGCCGGCACCGTGGAGTTCCTGTTCGACTCCGGTGGAGACTATTATTTCATGGAGATGAACACCAGGATACAGGTCGAACACCCGGTTACCGAGTTTATTACAGGTATTGACCTTGTGGAAGAACAGATAAGGATTGCCGAGGGCAAGGAACTGAGATACAGGCAAGAAGACATTAAGCTCAATGGATGGGCCATAGAATGCCGGATCAATGCAGAGGATGTCCAGGCAGGATTCAGTCCCGCACCCGGAAAAATTGAGCAAATAATTATGCCATCCGGAGAAAATATAAGGGTCGACACCGGTGTACAGGCCGGATCAGTTATAGCCGCAAATTACGACTCCATGATTGCCAAGCTTATAATATACGGCAATGATCGTAAGGATGCCCTGGCAAACTGCAAACAGGCACTGGATAAGGTATGGATAAAGGGTACTAAGACAACCCTGCCATTTTTCAGGATGCTGATAAGAAACCCCCGCTTTCTTGACGGATCAATAACAACATCATTCATTGAGAATGAGATTTCCTCCTATTACGTTTACAGTGAATATGAAGAAATGCTTGCCGCATGGCTTGCTACCTGGTTATTTATTGATGAAAACCTGGATGAGACCAACCTCAAAATTGACATCGGCGAAGCCAGGAACATAAGCCCTTGGCTCCTGAATAAAAGAGTTAACAGACACTAGAGAAAATAAAATATCTGATATGGCCAAGCAGAAAAAAAAGTTATATGCCCTCGCCGGGAAAAAGAAATACAGTTTCAACCTTCCTTTAACAGAGACCATAAAAATAGGAAAGCGTGCATACAAAATTGTCATTAAGGAAGATGACAGATACGGAACATATATTCTCTGGAAAAACAGGAGATATCCTGTTGAAATAATTCTTTCCCGGCAGAATAAGTTTGAGATACTTTTCAACTATGTTTGTTATTCCTTCACCATTGAAACACCATTTTCACTTAAACGCAAGCAAGCCCTGAACAAGGGCAAGGGACCTGCGACAGAAGAAAAAATACTTGCCCCCATGCCTGGTAAAATACTGGAAGTAATGGTTCGCCAGGGTGATGAAATAAACCGTGGCGAAGCCCTGCTGATACTTGAGGCTATGAAGATGCAAAATGAAATCAATTGTCCCGTCAACGGAATTGTAAAATCGATTAACGTAAGTCCTGAAATGAATGTCAACAAGGATGATGTAATGATCGAGTTGAGCATCATACAATAAAGCCTTACCGGGGTACTGGTAAGCCTGGAACTGTGAGCAAACGAATTGAAATATGAGTTATGAATTATGAAATAACTCATACGTCATAAGCAATAATTACTTTTCCGGAATAGCTTCCAGTGTCTTAACCAGGAAGTCCCAGAATTTCTTTACGGTTTCAATATTCACCTTTTCATCGGGTGAATGCGGATAACGTATTGTAGGCCCGAAGGAGATCATATCAAGATTGGGATATGCCCCTGCTATTATTCCGCATTCCAGGCCTGCATGAATGGCTTTGATCTCTGGTATCTTACCGAACATCTTGTTATACACATCCTGCATTGTCTTGAGAATGGGTGATTTCATATTTGGCTTCCAGCCAGGATAAGCTCCGCTCATTTCAATTTCAGCTCCGGCAAGCTGGAATACGGCAGCAATTTTCCATGCCGTAGCTTCTTTGGCTGTATCTACCGAGCTTCTTGTCAGGCTTAATGCTTCAAAATTACCTCCGCCAAGTCTCACGACCGCCAGATTATTTGAGGTTTCAACAAGTCCTTCCATCGAGGTGCTCATTCTCATGACCCCATTGGGGCAGGCAAATACAGAACGGATAAAACCATATTGTTCATCGGCAGGAACCAGTCCGGCAGGTTTATCGGCAGGTTTGCAGGTGAAGTTAATGTCAGGTTCAATATCACCGTTCTCAGCCTTCAGAATTCCGTCATACTCTTTTACAAGTTTTTCAAATTCTCTTGTTTTATCTTCAGGAACCACAACAATGGCATATGCTTCCCTGGGGATGGCATTTCTCAGGTCGCCGCCGGCAGCCTCGGCAATTTTGATATCAAGGTCAGCTTCAGCCTGCATCAGGAAACGGAATACCACCTGGTTGGCATTAGCCCTGCCCAGAGGGATATCAATACCTGAATGTCCGCCCTTCATTCCCTTTGCATCGATCCTGTAGGGCTTGACATCGCCGGGTACCGGCTCCTCCTTATATGTTTTGCTGGCGGTAATATCAATACCCCCGGCACAGCCTACATATAATTCACCCTCACCTTCTGAATCCATATTTATAAGAATTTCAGCATCGAGGTAGCCGGGTTTAAGATTGTTAGCACCTGTCATACCTGTTTCTTCATCCACGGTAAAGAGCGCCTCCACATGCGGATGACTCAGGTCTTCCGATGCCAGTACAGCCATAGCGGCAGCCACGCCAATGCCATTGTCGGATCCAAGGGTGGTGCCCATGGCAGTAACCCATTCACCATCAACACAGGCCTCAATGGGATCCTTTTCGAAATCGTGTTTCTTATCACTGTTCTTCTGCGGAACCATGTCGAGGTGAGCCTGAAGCACAACAGGTTTCCTGTTTTCATAACCTTTCGTGGCAGGTTTCTTGATAATAACATTGCCTGTCTCATCCACAATAGTTTTGAGTCCAAGCTTTTCTCCGAAGCTTTTAACATATTCAACCATTTTTCTCTCCTTCTTTGAAGGATGCGGTATCTGGCATATTTCAGAAAAATATCCCCAGAGTTCTTTTGGTTCAAGATTTTTTATATCGCTCATAATATTTTATGTTAGTTTATTTAAAATTCAATAGTTAAGGCACCAGGTTTGGTTTACTGTTCATCGATGTCCGTGTTATGGGATTTATGTTCCCCGAGCCGGCTACTACGTACAAAGGCCTAATTAAACTCACTGCAAATCTCCTTTACCCATGCCCTGATCCGTTGATCAGTGAGGTCAGACTGAAAGTCCTCATCAATTGGCAAACCAACGAACATACCGTCGATCAGTGCTTCAGAATCTTCGAAGGTATAGTCATCAGGGCTTACCTTTCCAATTGTATCAATCCCCTTTTCCTGTAAGTGCCTGTAAAGTTGTCCCATGGCATCAACAAAATGAAGAGGCCATCTCAGGTGATCGCCCAGTCCGTATATTGCAATTTTTTTCCCTTCCAGCCCGGCCTTTTCAAGCTCGGGCATAAAATCGAACCACCCGCTCTCCATGGGTTCAGCATCCCAGGTTTCTTTGCCTATGGTGGCTATGCCAAAAATAATATTGTCATATTTCTCAAGATCATCAGCACCGGCCCCGTCAAGGGCTACCAAGTCATGGTTTTCGGGACCCAGCAGTTTCCCGATTTTTTTTGCCACACTTTCGGTCCGGCCACCGGCCGGTCCGTAAAGAATTCCTATTTTTTTCATTGTTAAATAATAATTATCATGATGGTAATTCCAGACCGTAGCCCTGCCTCTTATCAGCCTGTTTCAGTTTAAATGCAAGGAACATAGCTACCATTCCGCTTAAGACAAGAACCAGGATGGGTATTTTGTAATCATAGGTCATCTCACCGGCCCTGATTGCTTCAAGATTGCTTTTGTTAACAAGGTCGAGCAAGGCACCTATTCCCCAGAAGAATAAACCAAGTCCCCAGTTCTGTACAGTAAACATGCTGGCATAGGCTGTGCCGAGTCTTTTCTCTGCAACAATTTTGGCAACGGAAGGCCACATTGCCGCCGGTACCAGCGAAAAGGCTATACCGAGACTTAACAATCCGGTATAGGCCAGTATTTTGACATTAAACATGGATAAGGCCAGGTGTGCAAAAATAAGCAGGGCAGCGCCCAGTATCATAAGAGATGCAGCCTTACCTTTCTTATCAACATAATTACCAAAAATTGGTGTGAACAGTATCGTTCCCAGCGGGATTAAAGAGGCTGTTTTGGGACCGTTATTTAACCAGAGACCCAGGGTATCACGCAGAATATATATAAATACAAAAAAGGCAATACCAACTACCACCATGGTGGTATAGCGTTGCCTGTTTGTCTTAAGATTTGCAGGCACAGCTGAAAACATAATACCAAAGAGGAAAAAGGCTACATAAATGCTGGCATTCCCAAGGGCCTTACTTCCAAAGAGTATTATATCTCCACTTCCATCAGCCGGGAGGTTATACGAGAATCCAAATTTATTTACCAGCATATCGGGTGCGTACTGTATGAAGGGAAAAACCGCAGCATAGAACGTTACACAGAGTAAGGCTATATATACGAATGAGGGATTGGTAGCCAGCTTGATAAGATCCTTATAGCTGAATTCTTCTTCAGCCTCAGCAACTTCAGCAGCTACTTTGGACTGGCGGTCTACCCTTATATCAAAGAAACTGTAAATAATAAAAATAATCAGTGCAAGGAACATCAGTGTGGCAGCAAAGGTAACAGCCGGGGCTACGTGACCGGCTGCTATATCAGGAGATATTGCAATACCCAGGGCGGAACCCAATCGACCGAAACCGACATTTATCGCCATGGCAAGGGCAAGCTCATAGCCTTTAAACCATTTTACTATTGTTCTGGTTGCCACAACACATGTAACTTCCAGCCCGGTTCCGAAGAGAATACGACCGACTATCATCATGGTCAGCTGGATATTGTGACTGTCACCAAATACTCCTGCCGTTGCAAGTGCATTAAGTGCTCCACCCACTGCTGCCAGGCCACCAAATACAAGACCGGCCAGCCGTATACCCCATTTGTCAAGAATTATACCGCCTACTATTATCATACCAAACATATTGGCAATTGTAGTAAGGCCTATAACCCTCCCAAATTCCTCGCTGGTAAATCCTAATTCGCTCTCCATCAAACCTTTCAATCCCCCATAAAAATCCTGGAACCAATAGGTTGCAAACATAAGAGCACTAAGTAATATTAGCATGGTCCACCGAATTGCTGCTGAATCACGCATGGTCTTTTTTACAGTTTCCATAAAATTTATTGTTTAGTTTTTTCGAATTGAGCGTAAATGTAATAAAAATTGTTGATCTGGGTGAAAGAGTTGATAGAGTTGACAGAGTTTATAAAGTTTGAATTGTTATTAGCTTGAGAGGCATGATATGCCTTGTTTTACTTACCAAGTATATAATTTGCCGGTAGTGCCACTTTCTTGCCGAACTGGTAAATAAGCTGTCTTTTGCCTCCAAGGTTCCTGTTACCGTCGGTAATCCTTATATCAACAATTTCGGGAATCCTGTAATAGATTTTATCATAGGCTGAATCCTGTCCGCCATCGCTGACTATATTGACATTTGCCAGATCATCATTACTCATTATTTCAACAACAACGGGTCTGCCGGTAAGATCACTCTCATCCAGGACTCCCTTATCACCTGAGAAGCGGAAAATCACCACGGGTTTATTCTTCATGCTTGCATCAGGAACGAAAGAAAAATCAAATTTTACTTCACTTGTGTAGGATTTTCCTGCGAAGAGGCTGATATACTGATCTTCAAGCCTGTTAATTTCATCGATGGCAGCCTTGTCCTGGGGGAATACATTTGCTTCACCTGTCAATATCATATGACGCCCTTCCCTGAGTTCCAGTAAAATTCTTGCTGTATGCTCGGCCTGTTCCGACAGGCTTAACTGGCGCCTTCTTTCAAGTACATAGGGTATCCGCACAAATGCGGTATCAACGTCAATAAGCCTGTAAGCAGTATCCTGTTCTATGTTGTAATAAACATCTGAACCCATATCACGGTATTCTATACGTTTATCATCCGGGGCATAATTACGGCTGTCAAACTCCCTGTGCCTGTATACAGCCGGATTAACATCCATAATCAGCCCGGTATTAATCATGCTAATGGCATTTGTCTGGATCAATCCGTCACTCTTCATAACATAAAACTCCGAAGGGTCCAATTCCTGAACTGCATTAATCTTCACCTTTTTAATAGTCCATATAAGCCGATCTTCACTTATCACATCGCGCAGGCCAAGCAATTCGTTGGCATAAGCATGATAGGGGCCTGCTTTCTGTACTGTTTTTTCTGCAATGACAGTAAAATCAAGAACTGTTTGTGGAAGCGCATAAACCAGGCTGCCCTCATACAATTTAACAGTATCGCCAAGAGGAAGAACCTGAGTATTAACCTTTACGGGCACTTCCTTAACACTGCATGCGGAAAATATTATGGCCATAAAGAGGGGCAATATATGACTGTAACTGTTTATCTTTTTCATATTTTCTATTGATTTTTATTTTGTCTTATCTTTTTAAATGAATTTCCAATATTAAAAATAATATCTGAGGCTATCAATGATTCAAATCCATTCTTTACAGCTGCCAGGTCTCCTGCCAGACCATGAATAAACACAGCCGCAATGGCTGCTTCAGAAGGCCTGTAAGCCTGGGCAAGCAAAGCAAGTATCATGCCCGTTAGAACATCTCCGCTTCCTGCAGTTGCCATTCCGGGGTTTCCCGTACTGTTAAACCACACCCTGCCGTCAGGAAGGCATACAGAGGTATGCGCACCCTTTAAAACGCTAACACACTTATATTTTTTTGAAAATTCCTGTTGCTGCAATAAGCTGGCATATCCCTGCCCATCAGATCCGGTAAGCCTTCTGAATTCACCCGGATGAGGAGTCAGTACCGCATCTTCCGGAATCAGCTCCTTCAAACCATTTTCAGTAGCAATTATATTCAATGCATCGGCATCAATAATGATAGGACCCTTATATTTTTCAAGAAGGTCACGCACACCCTTCCTGGTGTTAGGTTTTGTCCCGAGACCGGGTCCGATCCCGATAGCGTCATATTTCTCCGGGCCGGGGATTTCGGTCACCATAAGGTCAGACTGATCGCACTGAACCATAGCCTCAGGCAATGCAGCATGTATCACTTCCGCGATGGGACGGGGCACATGGGCTGTTAAAAGACCCAGCCCCGTTCTCAGGGCAGCATGGGAAGCAAGTACTGCTGCCCCTGCTTTACCGCATGAGCCGGCTATCATCAGCCCGTGACCAAAGTTACCTTTATGATCAAATTTGTTCCTGTTCTTTAAGATACCTGCAACAAAGGAAGTATCAATAAGGTTATAATCAGTAGGTGTGCTACTGATTTTTGCAGGATGAAGTCCTATTGGAAGTATATAATATTTCCCGACAAAGTGCTGATTTCCCGGAAAAAAGAAAGATAATTTCGGGAACTGCAGAGTCAGGGTGTAATCAGCCCTGACAATAGTGTCCGGATTATTCCCCGTATTGTCCTCACCAAATAAACCTGATGGTATATCAACAGAGACTACCCTGGCCCCGGCATTATTGATTTTCGAAATTACTTCCGCGCTAAGACCTTCGGCAGGCCTTGTCAGGCCTGATCCAAATATTGCGTCAATAATTACATCACCCGGTCTGATAAGAGGGAAATCATCCGGCTCTATTATTTTATTATATTCGGCCTTGCCCTGGTTTATAAGCCTTTCCTTGTTTAAGGACAGGTTCTTACTCATCTTAGAACTGAAAGCCAGGTAAAAAACCCTTACATTAAAATCAGCATCCGCGAGCATTCGCGACAGTGCCAGACCATCACCTCCGTTGTTTCCCGGTCCGGCAAAGACAACGACTGTCCCTGATCTTCCAAAATGATCAACATACCAGTTGAAAAGAGCTTTTGCCGCACGTTCCATAAGGTCTATAGACTGTACAGGTTCATTTTTTATGGTATAAGCATCAATCTCCCTGACTTTTTCTGAACTGAATATCTTCATACTTTTGACTTATGCTGGTGGTTTATCACAAATGTAAGATCAAAATCATTCAAATTGAAATCTAAGACGAAATATTAACAGGGACAATTCTATTCACGGGCAGGGTGAATGATCCCACTGTCAATTAATTATACCAGGGGTGAGAAGAAACCGCTTGTAAGCCTTCTCCGGGATCTGTACCTATTATACGCCTCACTCCGAGGAAGGCATTCCTCCTGCCCCGGCTGAAATTGCTGCGGCTTGAGTCAAGGCTGTTTATTTTTACCATTCCTGAAGCATGAATAAATTCGGTAGCCCCTATATACATCCCTACATGTGTGGGCCTTGGGCTACCATCCCGCACATATCCAAAAAACAGCAGGTCTCCAATCCGGAGTGAATCGGGATAGGCTTCTATGCTCAATTTTATTCCGTGAGCGAATTGCTGGGAAGCGTCCCGTTCCAGAATCACACCGTTAAGGTAATAGACTGTTTTGACAAAGCCGCTGCAATCAAATGCCTTTGGGGACGTGCCACCCCATAAATAAGGCAGACCGGTAAATGATTCTGCCCATCTTCTCAGATTTTGTTCATCAGGGTGTATGTTCTCAAGCCATTCATCGAACTTTACTGCCTCATTCCTGCTTATATACCCTTCCCTGCCATCCGGCAGAATAATCCTGCAATAATCATTTATTACCTCTGAAAGCTCAACTATAGATCCGGCCACAATATCTGCTACCGGAAGCATCGTAGTGGTATCGGCGTATATATCACCATATTTATTCATGTAGATCAGGCGGTCTGATCTTTTCCATGCTTCTGTTTCTTCCGGCCCAAGGGTTTTAATTGCCTGTGAATCCACCCACCCTTCATATGATTCTGGCGTCTGTATATAATACCATCCCGGCTGGAGCCTGAGTATTTTAACAGGGGTACCCATGACAGCCTGGCTTATCAGCTCTGTGTTATGAGCAGGTGACTGGCGCATATTGCACACACTGACAGTTACCAGTCCGTAAGGTTCCTCAACTTTCATTCCCTTTTCTTCTTCCCGGGGCTTGCAGGCCATTAAAACCCCTATCATGATTACAGCCAGTAGAATAGATTGCCTTTGGATTTGTTCAATTAGTCTTTTCATTACCTGTATTCTATTTCAATTTCATAATACCATTTATCAAAATACAGATTCCCGCCACTCCATTCAAGCTCACCCCGCTGGAAATCGTACGGTTCACTCCTGAGGTACTTCTTATCCGGATACAGATTCCCTGCAATGCCATCATTAACGATCATCCTGTAGGAATCGATGCCTGACATATAAAATTCCCTTGTGTTCCTGTCTGATGAATACTGAAGGCCATATGACATGTCAACAGGGATCCAGCCGGTGCCCTCGAACCAGACCTCACACCAGTCGTGTAAGTTTTCATTCCCGGGAGGCATCATCCATCCACTCTGCCACCTGACAGGGATACCCTTGTACCTTAACATTGACATTAACAGGAAGGTTTGCATACCACAGTCTCCCCTCCTATTACTGATTACATAGTCAGGAATATCAGGTATTATGGAATATTCCAGGGCCCCTGCCCAGGGTATGTTATCATTTATCCAGTAATAGAATCTTTTAAGGATTTCAAACGGATTATCTTCCTCTTCTGCTATACTATCGGTAAGATATCTGACTTTCTCCGAAAAATTTATATGAGGCCTTTCTTCCATGGTATATTTCCTGTAGAGTTCAGAATCCGTATTATATGGCAGTATATTAAGGCTGCGGAGATCGAAATACTGACCGTAAGACTCGTAACTGAAAGATATGTCGAAAGTCACCGGTTTATCTTTTTCAGCTATTGCTTCCATATAAATTGTACGGTGGATCATAGAATCGGGTGATATTACGTAATCATCAACGGATGCTGATATAAGCCTTATATTTTTCTGCCTTACGTGGTTTTCTTTAGGCCATGGCAACCAGCATCTGACAGTTTCGCCATCAGGTACGGCATCAGGCAGCACCGTCAGGGTGTAATTAACAAGCATCTCAACAGGTTTTACCGGCATATTTTCATTACCTGAGGCATCAATAAGGGACTGAGTATGGTTTTTGCGGAATATTATCCCCGGGTCCTCAGCCAGGAGTGAGTCTCTGGCAGCCCTCTCGAGACTGAAGCTTTTAAGCAGGTTAAAGTTTGAGGCAGCTCTTTTAAAATATCGTTTCTGCCCGTCGATCATACGGCATTCAAGCCACTTACGCTCTTCCCACATTTCCTTCTCTCGGGGGGAGTAATCGCCAATGCTTTCTTTGAGGCGGGATCTTATCTCTTCTTCACTAAGAGAAAAATCCAGATTAATCCTCTCCGCAATCTGCGCCAGAGAGTCAGCTTTTCGTATTAATTTTATTTCTTCCGGGCATGCATTCTTCAGAGAATCCACCAGGTTCAGGGTGTTTTTCAAATTTCCCATTTCAAATTCTTTCCCGATACTCCGGTAGATTTCTATTCCATCCGGCTTCTTTTTGCAGGCTGCAACCAGAATGAACATGAAAATGAGTAGACAGGCTGTACAGGTTTTCATCACGGAATCTTCTTTTGTGTAAAATTATCAAATAAACTCATTCATACCAATACTGACTTATCCCGCTGGCGCGGTAAGCCGCAACCATGTTAGGGCTTCCGCCGGGCCAGACCACCTCATATACCTGCCGAAACGTCAGGGAGGTGGAGCTTGCTACCCCAAACCCGGGCTCCCCGGTTCCAATATTACAGCATTCCAATATTCCATATAAAAAAAACTTTTATATTTGTGGCATTCTCAATTTCTAACCTTAAATTATAAAATAATACATTATGTTTAAGAAACACCCAAAAGGTTTAATAGTAGCATTCTTCACCAACATGGGAGAACGATTCGGCTTCTACACCATGATGGCAATACTGGTACTCTTTCTGCAGGCCAAGTACGGATTGACCGCCGAAGATGCCGGCAATTACTACAGCTGGTTCTACTATGCCATTTACGCCCTGGCGCTTGTCGGCGGCCTGCTTGCCGATGCAACCAGCAAGTACAAGACTGTTATTTTCTTCGGCCAGATAATCATGTTTCTTGGATACGCCCTGATAGCCATCCCGGGGATGCCACTGTCAATTGCCGTAACCGGGCTTTTTGTAATCGCATTCGGGAATGGATTATTCAAGGGTAACCTGCAGGCAGTTGTGGGGCAGTTATATGATGATCCCAAATACAACGATGTACGTGATACCGCATTTATGATCTTTTACATGGGTATAAACGTAGGCGCTTTCTTTGCACCTTTTGTTGCCGAGGGTGTCAGGAACTGGTTCCTCGGAACCCAGGGATTTCTGCATGATGGCAGTCTCCCGGCAATGTGCCATGCCTTCCTTGACGGCAGGATGACCGATGCCGGTTCTATCACCAATCTTGAATTTCTCGCCACAAAGGTTTCACAGGCCGCTATAGCCGGGACTGAGCAACTTACTGCTTTTTCAAATGAATACCTTGCGGCCTTCTCAAAAGGTTACAACTATGCCTTCGGGGTTGCAGCCATTGCAATGCTTATATCACTGGCTGTCTATCTTATTTTTAACAAGCATCTTCCGAGCAAGGAAAAAGTTGTCAAGTCAGATAGTGAACTAAAAATATCCTTCTTCAGTGCAAAGAACATCCGGAGTGTTGTTATAGCAATAGGTCTGTGGGCAGTTACAGCAGTCGTATTGTGGTTGTTGATGAAAGACTTCCTCTTCGGAATGGCAATAGGTCTGTTTATTGGTTTCGTAGCCATGATCATACAGATGTCCACGAAGGAGGAACGACCGAAAACAATTTCACTGACCCTTGTTTTCATAGTTGTTGTGTTTTTCTGGATGTCCTTCCACCAGAACGGCCTCACCCTTACTTATTTTGCACGTGACTATACGGTTAAGGAGGTAGGGCCTCTCACAAATATATTCTTTAACCTCAAATCGATGCTCACCTTCCTGGCTGCCGCTGCCGGTCTTTACCTGCTTGCCGGTAAAAAAGGTGCAAGATTCAAACTTATAGGCCTTGCCATGCTGGTAGGTTTTGGATATTGGACTTACCATTTCGTGAGTGGTTACGGGAACCTGAACCCGATATCACCCGAAGTATTCCAGTCATTCAATCCTCTCTTTATTGTGGTCCTGACCTTCCCTGTGATGGGCTTCTTTGCATGGATGCGAAAAAGAAAAAGAGAACCATCAACACCAAAGAAAATAGGTATAGGTATGATTATCGCAGCCATAGGTTTTATTATTGTACTGGTAGGCTCAATGGGCTTAATTGCACCCAGTGAAGTAGAAGCGCAGGAGCTTACTCAGTGGGGGCGGATTTCTCCATACTGGCTTATAAGCACCTATCTCACACTAACGGTGGCTGAACTCTTCCTCAGCCCGATGGGTCTGTCGTTCGTGTCAAAAGTTTCGCCGGTACGCTTCCAGGGACTGATGCAGGGTGGCTGGCTGCTTGCTACGGCTACGGGTAACAAGCTCCTCTTTATAGGAAGCTTCTTCTGGGACAGGATTCAGTTATGGCAGATATGGCTCATCTTCGTAGTATGCTGCCTGGCTTCCGCAGCATTTATCTTCTCAATAATGAAGAGACTCGAAAAAGCCACAAACTGATAATAAAATATAATTTCAAAAAAGGCTGCCTCGCTTGAGACAGCCTTTTTATTTTTCCCTGAATTATTTCTTATATACTATCCTTCCATCGACTATGGTCATTATTATATTCATATCCAGGATATCCCCGGGATCACATTTCATAAGGTTAAGATCACAAACGGCTATATCTGCCAGCATACCTTCTTTAATGCAGCCCCTGATATCACTTCCGAAGGCAGCATAGGCATTATTTACGGTATAGGCCTTCAAAGCTTCATAAACACTTATTTTTTGCTCAGGAAACCATCCTCCTTCAGGCTCATTGTTTAGAGTCGTCCGGTTAACGGCAGCATGAATGAGGTTGCGGGGATGCATAAGATACTCGGCAGCAGATGTCCCGGGCCAGTCAGATCCGAAAGAAAGTATTGCCCCGTTATCAAGAAGGGATTTAAACGCGTATGCACCCTTACATCTATCGTAGCCTATTCTCTCCTCCATCCAGCGCATATCATCAGAGATATGGTAGGGATTGACCTCGGCAATAACATTTAGTTCCTTAAAACGGGGGAAATCCTCCGGTCTTACCACCTGGGCATGAATGACCCTGAAACCATCGAGCCTCGAACCCGTCTCCTTCATTAATCTTTCGTATGTATCAAGCATTAGTGAAACTCCCCTGGTACCAATGGCATGGACGTTGGATACAAAGCCTGCGTCATAAGCCGTCTTTATCATATCATGCATCTTATCCATATTTGGTATGAGCAGATCAGGATCATCGCTTGTATGCCTCCTGTAATGACCGTAATTATCAGACTGATCGTCATATGGTTCAAAAAACAAGGCTCCGTGAGTACCCATTATACCATCTATATATCCCTTAAAAGCCCCAAATCTCAGAAAAGCATCTTTCTCCTTTGTAAAGGGATGCATTCCCATGGTATATCCCTTATCTAACAACTCATTAACTCTTGACAGATCGGGTCTCAGCCAAACCCTGCAACTCAACTCCCCATTCTTCTGCAGTTCGTAAAACCTATCTGTCTGGCCAGGTACCGCAATATCATGAATCTCAACTATACCAGCCTCCCGGAGAGCCTTCAGGGCGGCCCTGTTTTCATTTAACAATCTTTCCCTCGACTTTGGCTCGATGGCCTGCCTTATTATCTGTATAGCCTCAGAATCTTCGTAGATCAGTCCTGTAAGCTTACCATCCTTCGTTTCCATTCCGGGCAATATTTTCCCGGTCAGTCCGGCGGCTTCAAGGGCAGGACTGTTTGCAAGGAACATTGAATAGTCAAAGTTATTAAGGAAGCAGGGATTATCTGCAGTGTAAGGATCAATTAAACTTTTATCCGGCTTCCATCTCTCAGCTTTCTTCCCGGAAGCATCCTTTGAACCAAGAGCCCATTCTTCATATGCACCCCATAAGCCTCCTGTTATCCATTCCCCTTCACCTATTATTCCTGTCACTCTTAAAATTTCATTAATCAAGCCCTCGTCGTCACTAACTGTCATCAGGTTTGCATCATTAATAAGTGAACCGGCCCTGTTAAAGTGCATATGACCATCTATAAAACCCGGAAGAACAAAGGCACCGTCTAGATCAATTACCTCCGTATTCCTGCCCATCCATTTATTATGGGAAACGGTACTGTCAAGCACTGCCGAAATAGTGTTTCCCTTAATGATTATAGTTGATGCCCATGGCTTTAAGGTATCCATGGTAAAAACTTCAGCATTATGCAATATCAGATCAGCCTTTTCCTGCCTGCAGGAAAAACAAAAAACCACAATTGCAAGAACAGTAATAAGTAACTTACTTTTTTTCATAATATCTCCGGTTTATTTACCCAAATTTACACTAAACTTCACTAATTCCTTTACTTTTCTCACCCTTTCCCATTCTTACTAAATCTTACTCAAGTTTATCAACTTTATAAACCTTATCAATCATATCAACTCTATAAACCTTATCAGCTTTATAAACTATATCAATTTTCTCAACATTATCAACTTTCTCAATCATATCAACTTTTTAAACTTTCTTCTAAACATTATCAACTTTCTCAATCATATCAACTTTTTAAACTTTCTTCTAAACCTTATCAACTTTCTCAATCATATCAACTTTTTAAACTTTCTTCTAAACCTTATCAACTTTACAAGATGACATTTATCTTCTTTCAAAAATCGAAACCACATATTTATTATTATTGCAGGAGATAAAAAAAAGAAATGATGAAAAAAATTCTCTTAGCTATAAGCACCTTACTGATTATCTTCAGTTCAGCCCCGGCCCAGGATGATGAGAGCACTCTTACACGGCCCGGGCAGGAAGCACCTGCATTCAAGTGTACTACGATTGACGGCAGGCTTATTGACACACAGGCGATGAAAGGCAAAGTAATATGGATTAATTTCTTTGCAACATGGTGTCCTCCCTGCAAGAAAGAATTACCTGTGCTTGAAAAGAATGTTATGGAAAAGTACAGGGATAAGCCCGACTTTGTGCTTGTAGTTCTGGGCCGTGAACACACGATGGATGAAATGAAAGAATATGCCGTAAGTACAAAGCTTAAGTTACCCTTTGCTCCGGACGAAGGACGTGAAATATTCAGTATGTATGCCACCCAGTCTATTCCCAGAAACGTAATAATAGGCAAGGATGGTAAAATTGCCGTGCAAAGCATTGGTTACACTGAAGCAGAATTTGCACAACTGGAAAAGAAAGTAGCCTCCCTTCTCGAAGAATAAGATTTTTGGCAAAATAATTACACAACGTAGAGACACAGCATCCAAGGTCTCTACGTTTTTTGTATATTTAGCTTATCAAAATCAATAAGCTAAAAACGCCAATATGAAAAACCTTATAATTATTCTTTTTCCCTTGATCCTGGGAGGTTCCTTATATGCCCAGAACGATCAAAATGAACGAATTATCTCAGCAATGCATTCCATATCCAGCCATGATCTTCTCGCATATGTGAAGATCCAGTGCGAGGATCGCTTTGAAGGCCGGCTCACGGGAACAGATGAATTTATGGAATGTGCCCGCTGGCTGGCTTCATTTTTTGAGGATTGCGGACTGGAACCGGCCGGTGATAACAATACATGGTTCCAGCATTTTGACATACCTTACACTCTTATCCATTCCGATTGCGGACTATCAATCGAGTTGCCCGTGGGCAAGAAGGGATCTGTTCAAAAACACTATGAATACATAACAGAATATATGCCCGGTTCAACTTCAGGCAAGGGTACAGTTACTGCCGGGGTTATTTACGCCGGCTATGGGATTACCGCACCTGAACTTGATTATGATGACTATAAGGGAATTGATGTGAAAGGCAAGATAATACTTATTGAAAGGGAAGCTCCCGTTTCTCCTTCTGAAGGTCCCGAAAGGTTCAATCCCTGGCGTGAGTATTCCTTTCACCAGTATAAATTACAAAATGCCGTTAAGCATGGCGCTGCTGGCATGATATATAATTACGGGCCCATAGGGAATCCAAATAACGCATACGATGAAAACTTCATTTATGTACATATAGGAGACTCCGTGGTAAAGGATGTTTTCAGCGGGACCGGCAGAAACCATCCGGAGACGGTTGAAAAAATAAAAGAAAGTCTCAAACCTATGTCATTTGAGACGGGCAAAAAAGTTACCATAAAAATGAGTGCCACTCATATCCCCGATGGGAAGGGAGCGAATATCATCGGCATAAGAAAGGGTGTTGACCCTGACTTAAGCAATGAGACAATTATCATCGGGGCCCACCTTGACCACCTTGGCAAATGTTATGAGATAATACCGGGGGCTAACGACAATGCCTCTGCTGTTGCAGTGATGATGGCCGTTGCAAAGGCTCTGAATGATTACGATATTAAACTGAAAAGAACTGTCATGTTCCTGTCCTTCGGAGCAGAAGAGCAGGCCCTTGTTGGTTCAAGGACATATGTTGAAAACCCGGTTAGGCCACTGGACAGGACCGTTTTACTGAATATGGATGGTGTGGGTGTCGGTGACAGGATAAGTATTACTGCCGGTAAGGATTTTCCGGTGCTCTGCAAGGCATTTGAGGATGCAAATGAAAAATATATCCATCGCATGATCAGAACAAATTCATTCTCGAATCTGGGACGTCCGAGACTGGATGCAGCTATATTCCTGAGTGCCGGGGTACCCTCATTGAGTTTTGCTACCTTCGGGGCAAGGTCCTTCTACCATATCCCCTGGGATAATATTGACACTATAACACCTGAGATAATGGAGGATATGGCCAAGCTTATGCTTGTCTCACTCATTAATCTGGCAAATTCCGAGAAGGATATAATGTAATATAATATTAATTGAAATGCATCCCGGACATAAAGGAGCTTTTATCCGCTTTTTTTCTTTCTGTTTATCTGCCCTGGTTATAGCAGGATGCGGATCACAAAAGGAAGAAATTGAGTATACAACCGGAGTGTGGGACGAAGATTCACTTGGCTATCACAGGGTGCTTATAGAAAACAAAACCCAGGCTGAAGCAGTTTATGTCGAAGTTCCCTGGAGAAGGAGAGACAAAGAACCCTGGAATAAAGCCGCTATACTTACAAGCGGTAATCCTGAGCAGCTTATAAAGAATATTATCTGCCTGTCATCGGATAACGAAAAGGGAAGGTTCATCTTTCAACCATTCAAGGGGCAGGGTGAGTATTATCTATACTACCTTCCGGCCAAAATGAAGGGTCGAAGTAACTACCCCACTGTCACTTATCCTACTCCAGAGCAAACGGCAGACAATGCATGGATTGAATTGCATAATTTAAATGACTCAGCTCATGTCATATCACTGCCCCGGGCGCAGGTAAC
Organism: Bacteroidales bacterium; assembly: GCA_032260385.1. Classification (GTDB taxonomy): domain Bacteria; phylum Bacteroidota; class Bacteroidia; order Bacteroidales; family VadinHA17; genus UBA9300. The sequence goes on from JAVVEL010000007.1 coordinate 59,168, forward strand.
AGCAATACAGTCCCGCGATCACTTCAATTCATTCTTTCCCATGGAAATCATTGCAACGGAAGAGGAAGTGAACAGCCTTGTGAGCAAATATCCGGATAAAACCTTCCTCCTTTTCACGGAAAACCGTAAACATTCAATACGAATGAAGGAGTATCTGCCTTTAAAATGGATTGATGAAGGACCCTTTGGCCCCGTGAAAGGGGAAGTAAGGAAGGGTGAATATTTTACCTTCCAGGTGGGTCTGTACTGCATTGGCAGAGATATTGATGATCTGGAAATATCATTTTCGGATCTCAAAACCGGAGGAAAAACAACAGTTATACATAGAGACAGTATATCGTCATTCAACACTGCCGGGACTGACTGGGATGGCAAAGACCTGATAAAAAAAGTAAGTATTCCCGCAAACAGTGTCCAGCCACTGTGGTTCGGATTTATGATACCCGAAAATGCTGATGGCCGGAAGATATCGGGTCATATGGTAATAAAACCTGGGGGACATGTAGCCGAAACACTAAAAATAGAAATCAATATATTACAGGACACTTCAGTCAATCACGGAGACGACGATCCATACCTGATGAGCCGCATGAGATGGTTCAACTCAAGGCTCGCCTTTGATGATGAGGTAACTGATCCTTTCATCCCCATTGAAAAAGAGAACAGGTCACTCAAGATACTGGGCAGGCAAATCGAGATTGGCTCCAATGGTTTGCCATCAAGGTACCTGACATATTTCAATTCATCCAACACCGGCTTTGTAAATGATCCTGAAAATGTACTTGCTTCGCCCATAACATTTGACATGTTCAGGTCCAACGGATCCAAAATATTTTTTGTAAATAAAGAACCCCTCTTTGAAAGAACAGGCCCCGGAAAATATGTGTGGGAAACAAAGAATGTCAGTTCATCCCTGGAAATACAGGCTGAAGGAACACTGGAATTTGATGGTTTCGCACAAATACGCCTTAGTGTAAAGGCCATTGAGGATATTGATCTTTCCGACTGCCGCCTCTCAATGCATATCAGAAAAAAATTCGCTCAGTATTTCATGGGACTGGGTTTGCGGGGAGGTCAGAGACCTTATTATATAAGCTGGAAATGGGACCGCATGAAACACCAGGAAGGTGCATGGACAGGAAATGTGAATGGGGGTCTTCAGTTTACTCTTCGTGATGATAATTATGAAAGGCCACTGAATACCAACTTTTACAGGGAAAAACCCCTGATTATGCCCGAAGCCTGGTTTAACAAGGGGAAGGGTGGCATAAACATCAGTACAGGTGAATATACGACAGACATAAACTGTTACTCCGGGAGCAGGAGCCTGAAAAAAGGGGATGAACTGGTATTCACTGTAAATTTTCTTTTTACACCCTTTAAACTGATTGCTACCGATGAACAATGGCGAACAAGGTTTTATCACCGTTACAAAGACCTTGACAGCATAAAGGATTATGGGGCAAATGTGGTTAACGTACACCACGCGACAGAGATAAACCCCTGGATAAACTATCCATTCCTGGAACAGGAAAAAATGAAGAGCTATATTGATAAAGCCCATTCTATGGGTATGAGAGTCAAAATCTACAACACCATAAGAGAACTGTCAAACAGGGCACCTGAATTATTTGCCATCAGAAGCCTTGGTCATGAAATCTTAAGTGGCGGGCCCGGTGGTGGTTTCAACTGGCTGCAGGAACATATTGGTGATGATTATATACCGGCCTGGTTCGTTCCTGAGTACAGGGATGCGGCAATAATCAATTCAGGAATGTCGCGCTGGCATAATTACTATATTGAAGGTGTTAACTGGCTGGCTGTAAATATGGGAATAGACGGCTTATACCTTGACGATATTGCCTTTGACCGTACTACAATGAAACGACTGCGGAAGGTACTTGACAGGAACAGGGACAGTGCACTGATTGACCTTCATTCTGCAAACCAGTATAATGTACGGGATGGCTATACAAATAGTGCCAACCTTTATATGGAACATTTTCCCTTTGTTGACAGGTTATGGTTTGGTGAATATTTCGATCCTGATCTCCTCCCGGATTTCTGGCTTATTGAAATGTCGGGCCTTCCCTTTGGCCTCATGGGTGAGATGTTACAGGATGGGGGTAATCAGTATAAGGGACTCTTATATGGGATGACCTCACGTGCTCCATGGTCCGGGGATCCTCGTAATATTTGGGCTATCTTTGATGAATTTGGAATGCCCGGCTCGGAGTTTATTGGCTACTGGTCTGAAGGCTGTCCGGTTACAACAGGCTACGGGCATGCCCCTGCCACAGTATACCTTAAGGATGACAAAGCGATGGTCGCCATTGCCAGCTGGTACGACGAGGATAAGGAAGTCTGGCTGAATATTGACTGGAATAAGATGGGGATGAACAGGAATGAATCTGTTCTCAGAGCACCCTGTATCACCGATTTCCAGGAAGAAAAGATCTACAGCCCCTGGGAGAGGATACCGGTGGAAGCTGGTAAGGGAGTGGTTCTTATCATTGAAAAAAAGTAGGGTGGCCCCGCCGAAGCGGGACTCACCCCTGTTCATGATAACACCAGAACCTGACATGAACATTCTCTTTTTACCCCTTCTCCCCTAAGTCCATAAGAAAGACTGCACATAAGCTTAATTGTTGCATCAAATGAAGTGCATTAATGCTAATAATACCTTTAAAAACAATAAAGACAATTTAAAGGCTGCAATCCGTATAATGCTGTTATACTTATTATCAATAGAAGAGTCTGGCTATCCGCTTGTTAAACAGTAAAAGTACAAGCAGTACAATGCTCCACTGGAAGATACAGGACATGAAAGAGAATGGCCTGAATGGATTATACCATTCACCCGGGATAAATGATTGTGACAGCCACCAGACAAGAAGGACAATGGCGGCTATTGGTATAAAGTAATTTATGATATAAACCCACCATTTACCCACCTTACGGTCTGTTGACGATTTATTTATTTCAAGCCTAACCTGCCGTGTCCCCTGTTTTATTATGAGAAAAGCAATCAGTGCACCCGAAATCATCAAGGCAATACCCCAGACAAAATCCTGGTTGCTCAGGAAGTTAAGATTCCTTGCTGAAGGTATACCAAAGAGAAAAACAAGTATTCCGATAATCATCAATGACCTTTTGCGCTTCAGCCCGGTATCAACCAGAACCCTTGTTGGCAGTTCAAGCTGGGCAATCAGAGAAGAAAAACCGGCGAAGGTGAGTCCAAGGAAAAACAATATTGACAGTATCCCCCCACCAAACATTTTATCAAACAGCTGGGGCATCCAGATAAAGGTCAGACCCGTTGATGCCGGACCGCTCGTTTTCATTATTTCCATAACCTCGGGACTGCTCATACCCATCTCATGTTTAAGAACGGCGAAAACCGTACCGAAGATCATTATCCCGGACAGTATTGAAACGGTGTTATTCCCGATACCCGTAAGGAAGGCATTCCCGACAGCACCGTGTTCCTTTTTCATATAAGCTGCATAGGTCAGAAAAAGCCCCCAGCCCGCACCTGTATCCCAGGCATTCTGTGTTAATGCATCAAGCCAGATTCTTGGTTCACCAAGCTGCGACCATTGTGGTTTGAAGAGGTAGGCAAGCCCTTCACCGGCTCCGGGTAAGGTTACTGCACGCACAACACTCAAAATAACAATAACAAGAAGAGATGGAATCAATACCTTATTAACTTTCTCAATTGAGCTTATGCCCCTCCAAATGGCCATCAGCCCGAATCCAATTGCCAGCATATGTGTTAAAAGAGGCCAGATGCTTCCCTGGTATGATTCCCATATCGCCATTGCAGATTGAAAATTTTCTGGAAGAGGGTTAAAGATCATATATACAAAATAATATATACACCACCCTACCACGACAGTATAGAAAAAGGTAATTACAAGCGGCACTATGGCAACGAATGATCCGATCCATGCGAACTTTTTACCCATACCCTTAATAAATACCCCGACCACTCCCGACCTGTATTTCCGTCCGGATGCATATTCTGCAATTATTAAGGGTATACTCCAGAGGAAAAGAAAGCACACCCACGCAATCAGAAAGGCGCCAGCCCCCTCTTCCCCGGCACTCTGGGCAGCTATACGCGGGAAACGCCAGATATTGCCGGTTCCCACAGCCACACCCATTGCACTCAATATCAGGCCCCACCTGCTGGAAAACCTCTGACCGGTTGATTGATCCAGTATCTTACTCATACCTGCTTAATATTTCGCCCATGCAGCCATTAGCCAGTTCAGTATTATTTTCATTAAGGCCTGAAATAAGTATAACAATTCCGTCTTCCCATGCCAGGTAAATAAAGCCGTTATATCCATCTTCAAAATGGAACTTTTCTCCCGGCTCATCCCCTGCAGAAAGACCATACTTTGAGAGATACTGTTCCAGCATCTGCCTGTTTTCCTCATCAGTGTTTTCAGTAAACAGGTATATTGTAAACCGGTTATCATCAATATTATAGGAAGATCTGAAGGCCTCATTGAGAAATTCATGACCAAGTACATTTTCGGCTATATACATTTCTGTATTCTCCTGTTTTCCCTTCGCTGGAAATAACGACAAGGCAGGTGGAAATTCAATTGTACCCTCAAGCATGTCTTCTGTCAGATATGCCAGCTCTTCAAGTGCTTCCAGTATTTTCCTGTTATCGGAATGACTGGTAATCTTTACATAATATTCTCCTTTGAGAAAATGTATAAGCCCCTTCTCCCTGTAGGCCTGTGCGCCAAGTTTAAAAAAGTCATATGAAGGTGCCCTTTCCATGGCGTAAATACCGAAGGCAAGGTTCTCACTTGCATGATGATAGATTTCAAGCTTGACAGTATGCTTTTTGCCCCGTTTATATTCTGCAATATGCAGGTCTCTGAAGCCAAGAGCATTATAGGCGTCAGCACCTCCATTAATATAATCCCACAAATTATCGGGTGTGTATACCGGATAGCTGGTATCGGTTTTAAACCTGCTGAGTGCAGGGAAATCAAAATCCTGACCGGAAGCCAGTGACCACTGTACTAAAGAAAAAACCAGGAGAGAGACCATGCTCCTCCAAACATTTTTATAGCTCATATTTCAAAAAAGATTATGTAATAAAATCAACCGGCACATTTACCAGTCGGCTAATATCAGTAATTTTTGATCTTATATCAAATTGTTTTGTGCAACTATCGATTGCACACTCGTTGCAGCTCACGCATGGATCCGGACCTGTTCCAAGTTCAGCGAGAAGCTTATATGCCTTTTCCATATTCACATAGCCATATGCATACATGTACGCCCTCATAAGGTCAGGTACCGGCAATGAGGCAGTGCACTTTTCCAGGCAGTTATTACAGGTTGTACAAAAGAGACCAGGCTCAGCGGATGCTGTCAATATCTTCTTCAGGTCATCCTCTGTCATATTGATGTCCGTCAGTACCTTCAGGTCTTCTTCCAGCATATCAAAAGAGGTCATTCCCGGTATGGTGGTGCAAATATTCTCATTCTGCAGGGCCCATTTAAGAGCGGCAACAGCATCTACCGGCTTTGTCCTCTCCCTGTCGAGGAAGCCTCCCGACATTGTTTTCATTGCCACCACTCCTATACCTGATTCAGCAGCTTTCCTTATTGATTCTTCCAGTTTATCGAGATAACTGATGGTAAAGTTGTAACGTGTAAGAACCACGTCCCAGAATCCGGCCTCAACCATTGCATCTATTACATCTGGTTCATTGCTATGGGTTGATATACCTATATATTTAACCCTTCCTTCTTTTTTCAGGTTTTGCATTGCCCTTGTGATTTCCCTGTGGTTAGCCATCTCAGCAGAAGAAACTGAATGCAGGTACAATATATCAACATAATCCATTTGCAGCCTCTGCATGCTTTCCTCGAATTTCACCAGGAAGTCATCCGCCGTGGTGGCCTCTGTTGGCAGACCTGTACGGCGTTCTACACCCTCAGGTTCAACTTTTGTTGCAACAATTATAGAGCTGCGGTCATAATCACTGAATACATCCCCAAGCATCCTCTCATTTCTGCCTCCCTGGTAGCCGTTAGCCGTGTCAAAATGAGTAATACCGTTATCAAGGCAGGCTTTTACCAGACTGGGATTATCTGCCCTCATCACACCCATACTTATCACGGGCAGCCTGAGACCTGTTTTCCCGAGTGTACGGTAAATAATATCAGATGGATCTTTACCTGATGGTAACATTGCAAAGGCTCCGCCTGAGGCAGCCATAATGGATGCTGCACCTGCAAGCCCGGTACGAAGGAAATTCCTGCGGTTAATCTTTGTCATAGTACTTTTGTTATTGTAATTTTTTTATTCTTACATCAATTCCGCTTCCCTCAAGCAGCCTCACCAGTTCACCGGTGTTGGTTGAGCCAAGATGATAGGGATAAAGAATATCTGGTTTTATCATTAAAGCTGCATCTGCCGCCATTGCCGGGGACATTGTGTAGGGAAGATTCACCGGCAGGAAGGCAATATCAATATCCCTGAAGCCTTTCATCTCAGGTATGTTCTCAGTATCACCGGCAACATATATTCTTTTATCCCCCAGGTCAAGAATATAGCCATTGCCATTTCCCCTTGGATGAAAAGGATTTCCGGGTGACCGTTCATTCGTGATATTATATGCCGGAACTGCCTTTATATTTATTCCTTTATAGATGGTCACGTCACCGTTAGCCATAACCAGACAATCAGCCAGGCCCGTAGAAGAAGCTTCATTGCATATGATCTTTGTACTGTCTTTAAGTAGCTCTTTAATGGCCACCGGATCGAGATGGTCGCCATGCTCATGGGTGATAAGAATCAGATCAGCATCGGGAAGTGTTGAATAATCAGCTTCACGGCTTACCGGGTCAATATGGATTAGCAGGTCACCGTATTTGAACATCAATGTACCATGACCGATAAACCAGAGTTCAAGTGAGGCTCCACTGGTTTCAAAGATATCTTTCTCTATTTCCTTCTGTCCGTAAGTCATATTAACAATAAATAAAAAACCTGTAATAAGAATCACTAATTTCTGTGCTCGCATAGACAATCTGTTTTTGTTCCCATAATTATAATAAAAATTATTATAAGTGAGCCATATGAAGGCTATCACTTTCGTCATTTAACAAAAATTAAGGTAATTTTACGACACAAATCTCAGGGGATGTGAAGGAACTGTTTATGATAATTGATCAGGGCGAGAGCCAGGTACTTGATTTTAAGTACTGTATATCCGATACCAGGAAGATTGCAAAAACACTTGCAGCTTTTGCAAATACTGATGGAGGTAAGTTGCTTATTGGTGTCCGTGACAATGGCAGTATTGCAGGAGTGCAAAGCGAAGAAGAATTTTACATGATAGATGCTGCAGCCAGCCTTTTCTGTAAGCCTCCGGTAAAATACAGTATAGTGCAGCACCATTCAGAAGGCAAAACAGTTCTTGAGGTAATTATTGAAAAGTCAGACAAAAGGCCGGTATACGCTAAAGATTATTCAGGAAAGTGGATAGCCTACCTGAGAAAAAATGATCAAAACCTGGCAGTGAACAGGGTAATTCTCAAGGTATGGAGAAATGAATACAGGAAAGACGGACTCTTTATAAAGGTACGAAAAGCTGAAAGCCTCCTCTTTAATTATCTTAAGGTCAATAATGCAATTAGCCTTTCCAGATTCAGAAAAATATCGAAACTCCCCCTGTATAAGGCTGAGAACATACTTTCGGATCTTATAACTTGCGGAATCCTGGATTATGAGCTGTCAGAAAAAGGGTGCATGTATCATGCCAGTGAAAAACTTGACAGCCACACCCCTGATAGCTATTTGCGTTATTAAACCATAGCCCGCTCCGCTGCGTAAAAACTTGGAATTAAGCCATTTTTTTGTTATCTTTGTATGGCTGTATTAAAAATCATATAATATTGATTTTCAATTCCTTAACAATTCCAGAATCAATTTATGATATGAACTTACTAGAAAAAATAGAAAAAATTAACATTCCACCCAGGTCTGTCATATTGCTTGATGAACTAATGAAAGAGAATCCTGAACTGGAGAAGCTTATTAGCAAGGCAGCTTCGGGTGAGGAAGCAAACAAGGCTCTGTATGACTGGGTCTATGGTTGGCTCAATAAGGAAGAGCATAAAGATGCGATAAGGTATTATAAGCATGAGATCAGGGGAAGAGAAGCATACGAGGCTCTTAGCTGGAGAGAAGTTGGAGCAATAAGATTACTTGATTATGTAAAAAATTCAGGACGGGAATTTGAAAACCTGAATAAGAAAATACAGGTATCGGTGTCCGACCCTATCAGATTAATATGGTTAGCATACCATTCCGGTAAGGGTGGAGCCAAACCTGAGTTTTTTTATGACATGATTCACCTGTTCCGGCAATTTACAGGATCTGAGAAAAGGGAAAAACCCGGTCGCGAAAAAGTTTTGGAGTGGATGTCGAAACATTATACCGGCCTGGATAAGGAAATTATAAAGATCAGGGAAGAAAACAAGAAAAGAATCCTGAGAATAATTATAAGGAACATTGAAGAGGGAGAGACGACAGGCAGCAGGTATAGTTTCCAGGAAGGATTATCCGATGACGAAAAGTATGAAATGGCTCTTGAATGGTGGAAAGATTATCGTTTCCACCTGAAATTTGCAGTCAGGGATCCGGAACTCCTGAATGAGATGCTGGACTACTCACTCGACACTGACACAATGTTCAGGCTCGATGAAGCTAGAGAAGCGGGAATCCCCTTCTTTGTCAATCCATATTACCTGTCCCTCCTCAACGTAAATGGCCCTGATTTTATCAGAAACGCTGATCTTGCTATAAGGGATTACGTATTATACAGCCAGGAACTGATCAATGAATTTGGAAATATAATCGCCTGGGAAAAAGAAGACAAGGTTCAGCCTGGCAAACCAAATGCTGCAGGATGGCTCCTGCCCAACAGTAATAATGTACACAGAAGATATCCGGAAGTTTCCATACTCATTCCCGATACTGTCGGCAGGGCATGCGGAGGTCTTTGCGTTTCATGCCAGAGGATGTATGACTTCCAGGCAGGAAGGCTTAATTTCAACCTTGACAAGCTGAAGCCGGGTGAATCATGGAAGGACAAACTTGAATGGCTCATGGAATATTTTGAGAATGACAGCCAGCTGAGAGATATTCTCATTACGGGAGGAGATGCCTTCATGGCCTCTGACAAGTCTTTGCAGGATGTCCTTCAAGCTGTTTATAAAATGGCGCTCAGGAAGAAGGAAAAGAATAGAACTCGGGCAGACGGGCAGAAATATGCCGAAATGTTAAGGGTAAGGCTGGGAACACGACTTCCTGTTTACATTCCTTACAGAGTTAATGATGAATTGCTCAAAATACTCATAGAATTCAAGGAAAAAGCCTCAAAAATAGGAATCAAACAATTTATCATACAGACTCACTTTGTCTCGTCCATGGAAATCACTCCGGACGTAAAGGAGGCCATTAAGAAACTCAATTCAGCAGGGTGGATAGTCGTCAACCAGATGGTTTATACGGCCGCCTCATCGAGGAGAGGCTTTGCAGCCAAACTGCGCAGGACACTTAACCGGGTAGGCATAATACCATACTATACCTTTTCTGTAAAAGGCTTTATGGAAAATTACCACAATTTTGCCACCAATGAAAGGGCGATACAGGAGCAAATAGAAGAAAAGATTTTCGGAAGTGTGCCTGATGAAGAACAGGAAGCGATCATGAGAATTCCCGGGAAAGCAGAAAACAGTGTTGCTGAGCTTGAAAAAATAATGCAAAAACATGATCTGCCATTCCTGAGTACAGACAGGAATGTAATGAATTTGCCGGGTGTAGGCAAGAGTCTTACATTCAGAACTATAGGAATAACAAGAAGGGGAAGAAGAATACTTGAATTTGATCATGATGCAAACAGGATTCACAGCCCCATAATAAATAAAATGGGCAGGATTAATATCATAGAATCAAAACCTTTAAAACATTACATTGACCAGATGGAGTCAATGGGTGAAGATCCCGAGGAATATAAAGATGTCTGGGGTTATTCAATAGGCGAAACCGAACCACGCGCGGCCATTTTCGAATACCCTGAATATGACTCTGCCGTCACAAAAGAAATGACAAACCTGGAGATCTGAGGCAAAGACCCGCCTGTATTTTAAATATTAAACAAATTTGGTATCTTGTCTTCCGAATTTAGGTTATCATATTCAGCAGGTAAATTGGGTTACATCAGGATCATATTTATTGCGCTATTACCTGTTTTATTGGTTGTGGAAGAAGCAACTTCACAACCTGCATATGGAAGAGGTAAGAATAATGAAGCCTCCTCATCGCTGAGAATTATTTCAGATAATGATGAAGGCCTTGTTCTGTCATATAATGCAGGCAACGGCGAATTTGAGAAACTGAAACCCGATGAGGGAAGTTTTTTACGACTTAGGCTGGCTGATCATTCATTCAGCTCCGAGCCCGGCAAACCACAGCTCCCGGTCATGACCAGGTTAGTTGATTACGACAGGATAAAGGGTGCCAGAATAATAATCAGGGATGTTGTCAGCATTCGTAAAAGCCTCCGGGAATTCGGGGAATACAACATTATTTACCCCAGCCAGCCGGGTCAGACCAAGGTCAGCATACCACAGGATAATCCCCTTGTAATAGATAAGTCTGTTTACAATGCGGGGCATGCATATGTGACCGACACCGTAATAATAAGGAAAATAGGGGTAATGAGAGGCAAAAGTCTTGCCAGCCTTGAGATAAATCCCGTTGTATACAATCCAGCTGAAAAATATGTGGATATAATAAGCTCCATGAATATTTACATAGAATACTCACCGGGCAGCGGGAAAATAGGCACAGCTAAAAGTCCCGGCGATTATTATTTCCATGACCTTCTCTCCAAGGGCCTTATCAATTATGATGTTGACGATGTTATTCCCGGATTTTCCATGGAGCCGGTCAGTATGATAATAATTTCGGATACTCTGTTCAGAAAACATCTCCAGCCACTGGTCGAATGGAAAACAAAAAAAGGATTCAGGATAAGCCAGCTATACATAGGAGAAAACGGTCTGCAGAGAAGTTTCCAGGAGATTAAGGACACTCTTACCTATATCTATAATAACGGTTCACAGGAAAATCCGGCACCTACATACCTCTTGCTGGCAGGCGACCTTAACTATATCCCCGCATCACAGGGTACAAACTATCTTACCGATATGTATTATGCTGAATTTGACGGTAACGGGGATTTTATCCCTGATATGTTTACCGGGCGACTGCCGGCCAGGGATACTGCACAGATGAAGTCCATGGTTAATAAGATAATCCAGTATGAAAGCTTCTCATTTGTCGATACCGTAACTCATTATCAGAAAGCAATGGCTTTTACCGGCTACGATGACGGTTTTGTTAATTATATGGACGGGCAGGTGAATTATGCGTCGGGATATTTTGATCAGAATCCTTTTCCGACACAGGCATATGTCTTTAAGCACGAACTGAATGATTCAACCAGGACGGTCAGGTATGATTCCCTGAGAGTCCTCATCAAAAACGGCCTGGGCTATATTAACTATACAGGACATGGTAGTGCAACAGCCTGGACCGGTACGGGTATAGACTATACCTTCCCTTCCATGATGCAAAATGATTCGCGGTACCCCCTCGTGATAAGCAATGCCTGCCTCACTGCCAAGTATAATGACAATAATTGTCTTGGTTCAAATATGGTCAGGGCCATTGATAAAGGAGCCCTGGCATTCATAGGTTGCACCAATGATTCCTACTGGGATGAAGATTATTACTGGTCGGTTGGTGCAGGCCCCTTTGTAAGGTATCCAATCTATGAAGAAACAGGGTTGGGTTTCTACGACAGGCTTTTTCACCTTAATGACGAAGTACCCTCTGACTGGTACACAACGACAGGCCAGATAATTTTCGGAGGTAACCTTGGTGTGTCCTCAAGCCCAAGCCCCAGGAAACAGTACTACTGGGAAACATATGTATTGCTCGGGGATCCTTCCATTTCCCCATATATAGGTAAGCCTGAGATTCTTACGGTCTCAGTTCCGGATAAACTTCCTCCAAGCCTTAAAATACTGAATGTAAACACCCCCGCATTTGCCTACCTGGGACTGTCTCACTTTGATACACTATGGGATGCAGCACATGCAACTCCATCAGGAACAGCATATCTTGATTTACCGGAAGTCGAAAAAGATTCCTGCCTACTGGTAATAAGCAGTCAGAATAAAAAGCCATTTTTCAAAACAATATATTTTGAAGAATCAGATACTGCCTGGCTGGGCATAAATGATGTGAATGTTTCAGATCTGTCAGGTAATGATGACGGGAAAGCAGATTACAAGGAAAATATTTCTCTTAAAACCGATATACAGAATGCCGGTAATGAAGACGCTGATGATGTATACATGAAAATATCATCATCTTCAGAATACCTGAGCGTAATAGATGATTCTCTCTTTATAGGTACTGTTAACGCCAATTCTGAAATAGTTGATACCGGATTTAATATAGTGGTTTCGGACAGCCTTCCGGATCTTGAAATGGCCACTCTTGAAATACTGCTTCACTATAATGGCAATATCGTAGTTAGATCCGCTGATATCAGTCTGCATGCACCTGAACTCGTCATACTTAATTGTGTAACGGATGATACTTATACCGGCAATGGTAACGGACTTCCCGAAGCCGGCGAGAGGGTAAAAGTTATCTTTAAGGTGAGTAACGAGGGATCAAGTTCCTGCTCAGGCACTCTTCATATTACTGAGAATTCAGAATATATTAATTTTGATGTTACTGCTCTTGCCACGGGACTGATAAATCCGGGAGAGCTAATTGAGATCCCCGTATATGCTGAGATAAATGAAAGCACACCAGAATCCACTGAAATCAGTTTCGATGCTGAACTGGTGTGCAGCCCCTATGAAACCATGAAGACTCTGAGCATTATTGCAGGTAAGTACACAGAAGACTTTGAATTATTGAATTTTACCACCTTCCCATGGATAAATGACAGTGAAAAGCCATGGATAATTACCGGTGAAACATCAATAAGCAACATGTATTCAGCACGTTCAGGACATATAAGCCACAATAAACAATCAGTACTTGGCCTACTCCTGAATCTGCCTGAAAATGATACGTTAAAATTCTGGTATAAGGTTTCTTCCGAAGAAAACTGGGACTCTCTGACTTTTAAAGTCAATAATACAATACTCTTAAGTGCATCAGGGGAAGCAGACTGGACACAGGCTGAAATACCTCTTAATAGAGGAGTGTATAAGCTTGAATGGATATACAGAAAGGATGAGTCCGTAAACAATGGTTCCGATTGTGCTTATATTGATCTCGTAAGGTTCCCCCCACTCTCATTCATTCAGTCTGCCATACACCTTAATAAGATCATTTCCCCCATCGAGGGCAAAAATTACAGTGATGAGGTAATTTCTGTTGAAATCAGCAATCTTGGACGCGACACAATATATTCCATTTCGATGTCATATATCGTTAACGATAATCAGGCGGTTAACGAAACTTTCGATACTGATTTCAAACCGGGTGACACCATAAACTTACAGTTCTCCCAAACATTTAACATGGCTGAGGACAATACATATGATATTAAAGTTTTTGTAAGATCTCCGGAAAACTATTTTACAAATGATACAATAAGGCTCACCATAATAAGTACAGATATAGATGATATATATCCCGTCAATGAATGGTTCACAGTGGCGCCTAACCCGGTTAAGGATAAAATCAGGATAATCAGCAATACTAATTCTGAAGGCAATGTCTTTATGTTGTATAATACTTCCGGAATGTTGATTTACAGGAAGGAAATTGAATTTGTCGCTGCAGATGAGCAGGTATTCATTGATCATCCAAAGCTCTCGAGAGGCAATTATATACTGGTAATAAGAAACAAAACAAAGAAGTTTATATACAAAATTATCAAGCTGTAAACACAGGTAGAGTTTTTTGTAAAGCCGCTCTTTTGTCTTTCGTCTTTCGTCTTTTGTCTTATTAAAAAATCTTTTATGAGCAACTACATACCCACCCGCCAGGAAGCCCTGAACCTATTCAGGAAATATAATAAATCAGATAGCCTTTATAAACATGCCCTGTCCGTTGAAGGTGTTATGAGATATATGGCCAGGAAAAATGGTGAGGATGAAGAGAAATGGGGTATAATTGGTCTTATCCACGATCTGGATTACGAAATGTATCCCGAACAACACTGCCGTAAAACAGAGGAGATACTGAGGCAGAACAAGTGGCCTGAAGAATATATAAGGGCCGTGATGAGTCATGGTTGGGGAATAGTCACAGATGTTGAGCCACAGACCCTGCTTGAAAAGACATTGTATGCAATGGATGAATTAACAGGCCTGGTAACCACAACCGCACTGGTCCGCCCTTCCAAAAGTGTACTCGACATGAAGGTTAAGTCCGTAAAGAAGAAGTGGAACGATAAGCGTTTTGCTGCCGGTGTTGACAGGTCTATAATTGAAAAGGGGGCGGCCCTGCTTGATGTGGAGCTGTCAGACTTAATCCAGGATTGCATTGATGGAATGCGTGAGGTTGCCGCGGAGATCGGTTTGAAGGGGATGCCTCAGGAGTAAGAATCTGGCAATAAAAACAAGCCCGGTGAACTCAGGTAGCAGTTTACCGGACCTGTAAAATAAAAAGTCAAGATCAGAGTTCTTTTATCTTTAGCTTCCTGAACCAGACATCATCACCATGGTCCTGTAATCCAATATATCCTTCCTCGGCGGTATTTATAAATTCGGGCCATTCAGCAAATTTTGAATTGGCACACATCTCTTTCCACTGGTCGGTCCACAGGTGATATTCAACAACATTTTCACCATTCTGTGTATGCACAACGGTACCCTTATAAACCATAATTTTCACTTCATTCCACTCCCCTGCCGGTCTGGCATTCTGGGGTACAGCAGGTATAAGATCGTATAATGACCCTGCCTGGCGGTTTCCGTCTTCACCCAGTTTGGCATCGGGATGTTTTTCATTGTCGAGTATCTGCATTTCGGGAGCTGACTCATATATCGGTTTACCTTCCAGTTCCTGTGCGAGGTAGAAAATACCACTGTTTCCGCCTTCAGAGATCTTCCACTCGAGCGACAGTTCAAAGTTACCGTACTTCTCACGTGTAATGATATCGCCACCCTGTCCTCCGGCCTCTCCCTTGCCGGAACCTATACAATGCAGTGTACCATCGACAATTTCCCAACCCTGCTCGGGAAATTCGTCCTGGTTGTATCCCCTGAAGTTTTCAGTGGATGTACCGTCAAACAATACAGTCCATTCGTCTTCAGCTGTAGCTTCAACATCTTCAGCTTTAGTTTCTTCCCCCTTCTTTTCGTTGCCTGAACTTCCGCAGGAATTACTGAGCATGATGATAAGTACAAAAGCTGTTAAAAGATTAATTATTTTCATATTCTTCAAGTTTTAAGATTATCATTATTTTCTATGGCATGGCAGGCAATGTCCAGCCGTCACGATATGTATGCTTTATCATTTCATTGGCAAATTCTTTAGCATTCATTGGGTCGGTCCATACCGTATTAAAGGTAGGATGTCCGTCTTTAATGCTGAAATTATCTTCGAGTACTATTTTTAGTTCCTCGTTGCCATGGATATTGGTGAACTCCATTTTTTCACCGTCCCACTCAAGCTCCTTATTCAATGCCTGCAATCTGACTGCCAGCACTCCCATCACCACCATTTCATTAAAGGGTCCTGCTTCGGCAAAGTCTGATTTGGAAGGCACGCGGTTTTCCGGGCTTTCCTTACATGCACGTGCCCAGTCGGCCTCATGACTTATGGTCACCCTTCTCTGTGTCTTTGGTGCATCGGGTACACGGCCTGAGAGTAGCCAGGGATCCTTACCATAACAACCACAGATAAGTTTGTCTTTTGTACCGTGGAAGATAACTCCACCACCGTCATCATTCATATTCTTACCTGCCGGCCATCCTTCAGGTTTCATCGGCTGCAATCCGCCATCATACCAGGTTACCTCTACTTCAGGCAGGCTGATTCTGTAATCAGGCCTGTCAGATCTTGCCGGATAGGTAAGTTTGACCATTTCAGCATTTGGTGCACAATCTGTCAGCAGGAGGGTGGAGCTCCCCTGTACTTTAGTGGGGTATTTTAATTTTAATCCAACGAAAACAGGATGCAGTATATGGCAGGCCATATCGCCCAGGGCACCAGTTCCAAAATCCCACCATCCCCTCCAGTTCCATGGTGTATAAATACTGTGGTAGGGTCTCCACCTGGCAGGTCCAATAAAGAGATCCCAGTCAAGGGTTTCAGGCACAGCCATTTTCTCATTTGGCCTGTTCAGTCCCTGGGGCCATATGGGGCGGTCAGTGAAAGCCTCCACCTTTGTTATTTCCCCTATCTCCCCATTCTGTATCCATTCAACAACCCTGTTTACTCCTTCACCTGAGGCTCCCTGGTTACCCATCTGGGTGGCAAGCATATTTTTGGCAGCAAGCCTGGTAAGCAGGCGAGATTCATATACCGTATGGGTAAGAGGCTTCTGCAAATAGACATGTTTACCCATATCCAGGGCATGAGCTGCGGTGATGGCATGGGTATGATCGGCAGTGGCAATAACTACCGCATCAATATCTTTTCCCATCTCATCGTACATCTTTCTGAAATCCCAGTATCGTTTTGCTTTCGGATAATTATCGAATTTTGACTTTGCATAGGCCCAGTCAACATCACATACAGCTACTATATTTTCCTTATCTTTCAGCTTCATCAGGTTGGCATTACCCATACCTCCAACGCCTATTCCGGCTATATTAAGTTTATCACTTGGCGGAATATGTCCAAGCCCGCTGACCACAGAACTGGGCAGCACTGTCAGGCCGGCAGCCGCCGCAGTTGTAGTCCCGATAAATGAACGCCGTGAAATCTTGCTTGATTTTTCTTTCATTATTAAGTGAATTTTAGTTTTTGAAACTCCTAAAATTATAAAAAACAAAAGAATTACCAGTCATTGCAAAGAAAAAATTGACTTTTTATAGTCAGCAAAAAAGAATAAATTGCGGTTCAATTATTAATATTATGAGTGAACAAATTATACCACTGGGCGAGAGGGAAGATAAACCACTGGTAAGGGTTATTATAATTATATTCGGCATACTATGTATTTTCACTGCAGCGTGGTGGACGGTATTCCTTGTAAAATATCCTGATAACGAGAAAATTTTCTGGGCCGGCAGTATCTTCCTTTTTCTTTTTGGCATTTACCAGGTATATTCCGGACTGGGGTATGCAAAAAGATATGTAAAAAGGGAAAACGGTAATATTAGCCTCAGGCAGAACAGCCTGCTTCCTGCAAAAAGGATGAGGGCTGACCAGATAAAGCAACTGGAAATAAGATCATATGATATGGTTCTCCATCGAAATGATTTACCCGGGATAAGGGTAAAACTCGGGCTCAGGTACCCTGATCTGGGTCAAAAGGTAAGGGATTTCATAATTGACTGGGCTGAGGAAAACAATATTGATATTTTTTATAAAAACGATGCACTATGAAACTTAAAATGGCGATGATTGGAGGAGGCATAGGCTCCTTCATTGGCCCCGTGCACCTTAAGGCCGCAAGAATGGACAATATGATAGAGCTCGTTGCCGGAGCATTCAGCAGCAATCACGACACTTCGCTCAGAAGCGGCATTGAATATGGTCTTGGCAAAGAAAGGATTTACGATGACTGGCAACTTATGCTCAAGATGGAAGCAAGCAGGCCTGATGAGAACCGTCCCGATTTTATTTGCATAGCTACCCCCAATCACCTTCATTTTAAACCGGCCATGGATGCAATAGCAGCAGGCTTCCATGTTGTGTGTGACAAACCACTGTGCCTGACTGTTGAAGAAGCAATTAAGCTCAGGGACGCACTTAGAGCCAGTAAAAAACTATTTTGCCTCACACACAACTATAGCGCTTATCCCATGATTAAAAAAGCGAGGGAAATGGTTCAGGATGGAGAACTGGGTACTATACGAAAAGTAGTGGTCGAATATTTACAGGGATGGTTATCAGACAGGGAGGAAGAAAAAGGAAATAAGCAGGCTGAATGGAGGGCCGACCCGGCAAAGGCAGGTAATGCAGGCTGTATGGGAGACATAGGGACTCACGCCTTCCAGTTATCAGAATATATTACCGGCAAGAAGGTTGAAAAGCTTTACTCTCAACTTAACACCTTTGTTGAAGGACGCCTCCTCGAAGATGACGGAAATGTAATATTGAATTTTGAAGATGGAATTAAAGGAAGCCTCATAGCCAGCCAGGTGGCCCTCGGCGAGGAGAATGCTTTCAGCATCAGGATATATGGTACAAAAGGAAGCCTTGGATGGAAACAGATGGAACCTAATAGTCTTGTTGTAAGATGGAAAGACCGACCCATGCAAATATACAGGACAGGAACAGGTTTTGAAGCCATGGGGCACATCGCAGGCATCCATACCAGGCTCCCTGCAGGTCATCCTGAAGGCTTTATAGAGGCCTTCGCTAACCTGTACAGGAATTTTGCCATGCACCTGCAGTCATATAAAAAAGGTGAAAAGCACAATCCTGACTATGATTACCCGGGTATTGAAGACGGGGTGAGGGGAATGCAGTTCCTCGAAGCCGTAGTCAGGTCTTCCAGGGATGAGAAATGGTTCAAGCTTCCTTCTAAAGGATATTTTCCAGGAGATAGTTCCTGCTAATTTCTATACTTTCAAAAGGTGTATGCGTTCTGCAGTCATCCTGCTCAACAAAGAAATATTTCATGCCAGCGCTTGCAGCCCTGGCAAATATGGGTTTAAAATCCATTGTCCCTTCACCCAGTGTGGCATCCTGTTTCTCTTCTGAAAGGTCTTTTACGTGCCAGAGTTCAAAACGGCCCGGATATTTCTCAAAGTATTCTATCGGGTTATTCCCCGATTTTGTTATCCATGCAAGATCGAGCTGGAAAGTCACCAGTGCCGGATCTGTATTATTCAGAAAAACATCATAGGGTATCAGTCCCTCTACGGTTTCAAACTCAACCGTGTGATTATGAAAGCCCAGTTTCATACCGTTTTCACGGCATTTCTCCCCTGCCATATTCATAAAATCAGCTGTCTTTTTCAGGGCATCAGCGCTATTCATCCAGGTATGGGGCAATGAAGGAATAACAAGGTATTTAAGACCTGCTTCAGCAGCTGCCCCAACCACTTCATCAAGATTATCCTTATTTAAACCATTGTGGCTGCTAATAAGTTCCATAGCCCTGCTTTCAACCATTTTTCTGAAATCAGCGGGTTTCTTACCATAGAATTTACCATTGGCATAGTCTGCAGCTTCAAGCCAGTTATAACCTATTTCTGCTATTCTGTCAAGGCTTGCTTCTGCATTTTTATTCATATCATCCCTCACGGTATATAGGATAAGTCCCGTTTTTTTTACGCCCGGGGAGCATGCTAACGAAGGCACAACAACAACAGCGGTGGCTCCGGCAATTGTTGTTTTGATAAAGTTACGTCTTTTCATTTTATGAAGTTTTCGTTTAATCATATTATTTTCTCATTTTCTCTGTCCCACTGCACTTTACGTCCTTCCCTGAAAGCTATTGTTCCCATATGTGCGGTAATGGCTTCATGGAAGCCCTGCTCAATATTACAGGACGGGGTCTCCCCTGTCCTGATACAGTTCAGCCATTCCCTTACGTGAAGATGCGTTGTGTCAATTCTTTTGCCTCCCCTGTAGGTATAGAGCAATCCGCGACCGGCAAAATATTGTTCTGTTGCAGAGGTAACCGCATCAATGTTCTTTCTTCCCGGGACATATGACAGTATTGGTATTGACGGGTCAATTATTCCCTTAGCAATTTTCTCCCTGTAACGCGTTGAATCAGTATCGGCATAAACGCTTATTGAATTGCTCACTTCCATATAGCCGTCATGTCCCATAATAATTTTACCCCTGGATTTACTGTTTGCAAGGGTGGCGCTGTACATCATTGCCAGGTCATATTCATCAAATTCGAACACCGTATGCAGGACATCGGGTACTGTACGTCCATCCTTAAAATGGTAGATTCCCCCCGATGACACTGCTGTATCTGGTATTCCCAGGCCAAGGATCTGGTTCATGGCGTCATATTCATGTGTCAGCAGGTCTCCTGACAGCCCGGTACTGTAATCCCACCAGCACCTCCACCTGAAAAAGCGCTCCAGACTGAAGTCGTGCCATGGTGCCTGCCCTATAAACTTTTGCCAGTCAATGGTTTCAGGATTTGCTTCAGGGTGAATGGGGTAGACCCAGGCACCGTTAGGGGTATTCCTGTTAGTAGTTACTTCAATCAGGTTAACACTGCCGATAACATTATTATCAATAAGATCCCTGGCTTTATTATAAGCATCAGTCTGCCTTCCCTGGTGGCCGAGCTGGAAGACCACACCTGTTTCCCTGATGGCCCTGCGCAGTTCGTATGTTTCTTCCACTGACCAGCTCATGGGCTTCTCGCAGTAAATATGCTTACCTGCCCTTGCCGCCTCTATTGCCATTGGTGCATGCCAGTGGTCGGGTGTGGCAATAATTACCGCATCAACATTTTTATCTGCAAGAAGGTCACGGTAATCATTATATATAAGCGGCATGTCGCCGAAGCTGACATCCGTCCCTTTACGTTCAATATTTGCGCACGTCTCACGTGCTTTCAGGGCATATACGGTAAATATATCACATACGGCTGTTACCTCAACATTAAGATCATCCTGCTCTAAAAACTCCTGGTATCGTGTATCGGCACTGTTGGCAGCAGCATCTTTTTTCATTGCCTCAACAGTTTCAGGGTGGAGAAAGCCCGCCGCTTTTGCAATCTGGGGTCCCCTTATGCCAAAGCCGATAAGCCCCAGTCTTATCTTTTCACCGGCAAGGGGCTTATCATTTATTTCCGGTTCATCATCCGAGAGGTTAATATTCTCCAGGATACTGTTCCTGAGCTGGCGGGTATGCTTCCTTTTCCTGTAATAAGCAAAAGCAAAAGCTCCCAGGACGGGTACTGTAGCCAGGCCTTTAACAACATCACGCCTGCTTATCCCGGACGATCCATCATTTTTATCAGTGATTTCGCTCATATTTTATATTTACTTTCTCTTAAGAATAAACCTGTCCAGACCAATTTGTCTCCCTGTGGGGAAGCCCAGCAATACAGCAAGGGCTGCCATTTCTATCAGGTTCTTGTTCACCCACAGGTAAGATCCTTCGGAAGGTACCGAAAAAGTGTAGCCAACCATTGGGGGATGGGACAGGTAATACATCCCCAGCAATATTATTCCTGCTATTATGGAAATTCTTGAAAACAAGCCCAGCATTAAACCAAGGCCTATTAGTATCAGTCCCCAGATATTAAGAAAGTCCACCACTTTCAGAACATCGGGATTTGAGGCCAGGGATTGAAAGAATGATGATAAAAATCCTTCTGAATCAAGCAGGAAAGCCACTGAAGACCAATCAGGATTTACCAGTTTTGATATCCCTTCATATAAGAAATGCCATCCTATCAAGACGCGCAGCACTACCAGCAGGGTAAGCTGACTGTTGCTGTAATTTATCTTATCTGCCATTTAACGTAGTTCTCGTAAAATAATGAATAAAGGGCAAATTTATTACTTCTGGCGGATTGAGCAAAACTGCATTCCTATATAATTCATTAACTTTATGAAAAATTAACACTGCATGAAAGCCGCCTACTTTATTCCGCTTGAAGAAAAAATGATAAGATGCACGCTTTGCCCGCACAACTGTCTCCTCAAACCCTCAGAAACAGGCATATGCAAGGTAAGGCATAACATTGACGGTACCATGCAAACCGATGTGTATGAAAATGTCTCGGCTCTCGCTCTTGATCCCATTGAAAAAAAACCTCTCTACCATTTCCATCCGGGTAAACAGATATTGTCAGTAGGATCGTTTGGCTGTAATATGAAATGCGTTTTCTGCCAGAATTATGAAATATCGCAGCCCTCAGTCAGTATTATGAACAAAAGGAAGAATCATCTCCCCTCCTCACAGATAATATATGAAGCAAAACAAATAAGTTCCAATATAGGTCTTGCCTTCACATATAATGAACCAGTTGTATGGTATGAATTCATGCTGGAGATGGCCGCAGATGCCAAAAAATCAGGACTTTCAACAGTGATGGTAAGCAACGGCTACATCAACAGGGCACCCTTGCAGGATCTTATCGGATATATTGATGCCTTTAATATTGACCTGAAGGCTTTCACCAATGATTTTTACAGGAAGTATACAGGATCAGGATTAAAACCGGTGTTGAATACTCTCAAAGATATTCATTCGGGCGGGAAGCATCTTGAGATCACCTTCCTTGTCATTCCGGATTATAACGATAAGCGCGAAGAATTCAGGGCTTGCATAAGCTGGATAAATGATAACCTGGGTCCCGATGTTGTGCTTCACCTGAGCAGGTATTTCCCGAACTATAATTTTTCTGCACCCCCTACCCCTTCATCCACCTTAAAAGAACTCTTTTACATAGCCAGGGAGAAACTGAATTTTGTATATCCGGGTAATATAAACATCCCCGGTATAATGGATACCGTATGTCCCGATTGCGGATCAGTCATTACAAGCCGGAGTGCTTACCGGATAAAACACCTTAACACTGAAGATGGCAGCTGCTCAAAATGCGGTAGAATGATCTATCGCCATTTCAGTCCCTGACCACCTTGCTTATCCTTGTAAATAAGCCATCAACGCCTCCAATAAGATCCTTACGGAGACTGCGATAATATTCCCTCACTTCACCGGCATTTCCCTTATCACCCCTGTACCTTGCTTTTGCAAACATTTCATTTCTTAATACAACAGCATCTGCCACAATCTCAGCCAGCTGATCCGACACCTTTTCCTCCTGGTTTACACTCATTGCTGCAAAACAATCTGAAATTACCTCATAAACCAGGTAATCAATGTCCTTTTTTAAATCCCTTATATTGGCCATCTTTTATTTTTATTACTGCTATTAAAAATATTTATCTGTATTTGTTTTCAAATTCTTTCATGTAATCATAAATCAACTGCATATACCTGTCGGCCACAAGCTGCATAGTTACATTTTCAGCATTGAATTTATAAGTGTCTATCTCACTGAAAGGCAGAACATTTGGAGATGTGCCGGTCATATATACTGAATCCACCCTTCCCAGCTCGCCAACATGGAGACAGCGGTAATCGACCTTAATATCCTCGTCCCTGCAAATATCCAATAGCTTTTTTCTGGTTATCCCCCCCAGGACACAGTCATCAGGTGCCGTTATTATCTTTCCTTCCTTTAAAAAAAATATATTTGACCTGCTTCCCTCGGTAATGCATCCGGCACGGTTTACAAGGAGAGCCTCATAGGCATTGTAAGTTATCAGCTCATGATAAATTGAAGATCTCAGTTTATGGTTAAAAATTTTGGCAACCGGATTAGATCTCTCAGCATAATAAAGAAGTCCCCTGACCCCCTTCTCGTACATTTCTGAATCAGGATAGCGGGCGTCAATGTAATAAATGAGGTATCCGGTGTATGTTTTTGAATATTTCAGGCTCACCTTGATATTTCCATCTGGTATGCTGCTTAGATCTATCAGTCTCATTAGCTGTTCCCTGAGCCGGTCATAGGACAGGAATAATTCTTTACCACTATAGGATGCACTGTTTTCAAGCCGTTCAAAATGATCAAACAGGAATAAGGGAATATTCTTTCTTATTCTTATTACTTCATAAATAACATCGTCTTCAAATACTTTACCAAGGTCGAACTCAGACCTGTCACGGATATTTCCATTCTCAATAAAAATCCTGCTGTAACACTCACTCATAATCCTGCATATTGAAATATAAAAATAACAACTTATTTTCAGCAGGACTCAAAAACTGCATATATTAGCATTTATTTTTAAGGCATTGTATGCTATTGTTGACATAGAAACCACCGGAGGAAGTCCCAGGAATGAGAGGATCACAGAAATAGCCATATTTATATATGACGGTGAGAAAATAACTGACAAATTCTGCAGCCTGGTTAACCCTGAAAGGAATATACCATATTATATAACCAATCTCACCGGCATAAGCAATGAGATGGTTGAAGATGCACCCAGGTTTTATGAAATAGCAAAAGATATAGTTGAAATCACCGAAGGGAAAACCCTTGTTGCCCACAATGCAAAATTTGACTATTCCTTCATACGGCAGGAATTCAAAAACCTTGGCTACAGTTACAGCAGAAACCTGCTTGACACTATCAGCCTCAGTCGCAGATTATTCCCCGGCTACGGCTCGTATTCACTTGGCAACATTTGCAGGGAACTCGGCATAGAAAT
This sequence comes from Bacteroidales bacterium, assembly GCA_032260385.1. Lineage (GTDB taxonomy): Bacteria > Bacteroidota > Bacteroidia > Bacteroidales > VadinHA17 > UBA9300. Next base: position 83,648 of record JAVVEL010000007.1, read on the forward strand.
AAACAACAGGCACAGGGCCTCCGGTGATGCCCTGGCAACGGTGAAGTTGTTTGAATTGTTGCTCAGGGCAGATGAAGACTCATATAATCCGGGCATAATACTTAACAGTAAAACTGCAAAGCTTCATCCTTCACTTAATAATGAGAAACTCGACAGGCTTCCCGGGGAAGCCGGTGTATACTACTTCTACAACAGCAACAAAGATCTGATATACATAGGAAAAAGCAAGAATATTCGTCAGAGGGTTATGAGCCACCTTTCGAACAACAGCTCAAAAAGAGCAATGCAAATGCGTGATGAGATAGCGGATATTGATTATGAGCTTACAGGCAATGAGCTCATTGCTCTCTTAAAAGAATCAGAAGAAATAAAAAGGAATAAACCCCTGTATAACAGGGCTCAGAGGAGGACATCGTATACCTGGGGTATTGTCTCTAAACGGGATAAAAAGGCTTATATAAGATTTGAAATAATTAATATAAAGGATAATAAGGCTCATCCCCTGTCTGTATTTACTTCTAAAGAAGGCGCGAGGTCAAAAATGAACATGCTTGTAAACAAATATGAATTGTGCCAGCAGCTGTGCGGGCTCTATAAATCATCCGGGGGATGTTTTCACAGGCAGGTAGGCATATGCCGGGGTGCCTGTACCGGAGAAGAAAATGCAGCTTCTTATAACATGAGGGCCCAGAAAGCCCTTGATGAATTTGTTTTCAGCCGCGACAACTTTTTCATCATTGAACAAGGACGCAGTGAAGAGGAAAAATCAGCCATTAAGATCATTAACGGGCAATATGCCGGTTATGGTTTTTTTGATATCAATGAAGTTGGCTTTGGACTCGGGGCCATTCATGAAAACATAAAACCGGCAGTTGACAATAACGACATACAAATAATACTGAAAGTCTACCTGAAAAATAATAAGGAAGCAAGGATAATCAGGTTCTGATATTTATTATATTAAAACACACAAAATATATAAGCTCTTATGGGTATATTTACGAGGCATACAGGGAAAATCATAATAAAAATAGACGAATTTTTCGATAATGTCGAAGATGGGCTCCTGACCTTCAAGGGAGCCATAGGCAGCTATCTGAATAAGGATACTGAAACCTTCAGGGCTTATCTTGACAGAATTGATAAGCTGGAATCGGGAGCAGACAAAAAACAAAAGTCGATCGAGAATGATATGATCATACACAGCATTCTGCCGCAACACAGGAGTGAAGTCGCCATGCTGCTTGATCATACAGACGATCTGATCGATACCGTAAAAGAAGTAGTTTATCAGTTTGATGTTGAAATACCTGATTTCCCGGAGTCCCTCAATAAAGACATCCTTCACCTCACGGAGGCTTCAGCAGCCACCTGCGAAGAGCTCATACCAGCCTTAAGAGCCTTTTTCAGGGAGCCGCACAATGTGAGAGAAAAACTGAACAGGGTTTATTACTTTGAAGGTGAGACCGATAATATAGCCAACAGGATAAAGAAAAAGATCTTCCATGACATGCATGAGCTGAGCCTGGCCGAAAAATCCCATCTGCGATATTTCACACATCATATTGAAAGACTGTCAGACAGGGCACAGGAAGTTGCCGATCTGCTCTTAAGCCTGTCAATGAGGATAATAATGTAGATATGATATTCTTTTTTCTTACAAGCGGCCTGTTCCTGGGGTGGTCACTGGGAGCCAATGATGCTGCGAATTTATTCGGTTCAGCGGTTGGCTCCCGCATGATTTCATTTAAGAAGGCCGCCATTATAGCTTCGGTTTTTGTAATAATCGGGGCTGTATTCCAGGGTGAAGGAGCGGCGGAAACGCTTGGCAGGCTGGGTGCCGTGAATGCTCTCGGAGGTTCATTTACGGTAGCCCTTGCCGCCGCCCTGACAGTTTACTTCATGACCAGGCTTAGCATACCGGTTTCAACCACACAGGCCATTGTAGGAGCAATAATAGGATGGAACTTATTTACAGGAAGCAGAACAGATATAAACTCCCTGACAAGTATCATCAGCACATGGGTGAGCGGGCCGGTGCTTGGTGGACTGATTGCAATGCTCCTTTATATTATAACCAGGAAAATAAAACGGAGGGCAAAAATACATCTCATCAGGTATGAATCTATAATAAGAACATGCATAATAATTGTGGGAGCCTTCGCAGCATACAGCCTGGGAGCAAATAATATAGCCAATGTAATGGGTGTATTTGTTCCGGCAGTTAACCTGGAAAGCGTAAACCTGGGCTTCATGACACTGGAAGGGCCGCAGCAGCTTTTCCTGCTTGGGGGCCTGGCCATTGCAGCCGGTATAATAACATATTCCGGGAGGGTGATGAAAACCGTTGGCCAGAATATTTTCGAACTGAGCTCCGATGCGGCACTTATTGTAGTACTGGCACACTCGCTGGTATTATTCATATTTTCATCTTCAAGCCTGTCGGAATTTATCTCAGGCCTTGGACTGCCCGCCATCCCCCTGGTACCTGTTTCAAGCTCACAGGTCATTGTTGGGGCTATCCTGGGTATCGGCATACTCAAAGGAGCAAGAAACATAAATATCAAAGTACTTGCCGGTATAGCCAGCGGATGGATCACCACACCGCTAATAGCGGGCATAATCTCCTTTATTTCACTGTTCTTTGTTCAGAATGTATTTGACATCACAGTCCAGGAAACACATAATGACAGTTCCGGGCTAACAAAGGAAATACGGCTACAGTCATTGGACCATGAGGGAGGTAAGCATCCGCCCGCCTGTCAACTAGAGATTTTTACTTATTGAAAACAGGAATTCTATTCCCCCTCCATCTGTGTTCTTTGCCGATATCTGTCCCCTGTGAAATTGAACCGCATGTTTAACAATTGCCAGGCCCAGGCCTGTCCCTCCTCGCTCTCTTGACCTGCCTTCGTCAATCCTGTAAAACCTTTCAAACAATCTTGGGATATGCTTTTCCGGAATACTCTCACCATCGTTTGAATACCTGAAATAATAGTAGTTATCATCCTCATAGTATAATTCAACATATATATTCACATCTTCTCCTGCGTAGTTGACAGTGTTCTCTATCAGGTTCTGATATATTGAATGCATTAATATTTTATTCCCCCTCAGACTGAGATCCCTGTCAATATTAATCGTCAGTCTCATTCCCTTTGACTCAAGTTTCATCCTCATGCTGTCCACAACATTATTCACCACATCAAAAACCAGTATATTTTCCACCCCGTAAAAACCCTGCCCTTCCTCCATTTTATTCAAAACTGAAATGTGGTCTATAAGTTCTGCCAGCCTCATAGCCTGGTCACGTGTCCTGGACAGAAAAAGTTGCCTGTGTTCAGTGTCGACATCGGTATTCATCAATGTTTCCAGGTACGCCATTATTGATGTAAGGGGAGTGCGAAGCTCGTGTGCAATATTCGATGTCAGCTGCTGTTTGAGGACCCTGTTTTTTTCTGATTTTGTTATATCCTTTATTATTATTTCAAAACTGTTATCCTTGAATATATTTGCACGCACCAGGAAATACTTGTTTTTTTTCTGGCATACTATTTCCTTATAGGGCACCTCGCCTGCCAGGTCCGGTTTAAGCTCGCTGCTTTTTTGGTTCAGATACTTAACCAGGGGTTTGATTTCTTTAATTCTCAGAACATCCTCAGGCGATTTAAGGGTACGGTCAGAAATTAGATTTGCATTCTGAACGAAAGCATTATTTGAAACAAGTATTTCACCGGCCTGTGAAAAAACGGCAACACCCTCTTCCATGGTCTGAAGATGCCTGAATATCTTCTGCTGCTCTATCAGCAGCTCATCGCGGGTCTTTTTCAGTTCATTATAAATATCTATAATCTGGTTTCCTATATTTCCCAGTTCATTTTTAGGAAATTCAAGTTTCTGCAGTTCCTTTTCTTCCACTGCACTGGCAGCAAAATTCTTCAGCTGCTTAACCGCCAGGTACATTCTTTCATTGATAAAGAACAGGGCTGCCAGGCCTGCAAAGAATATTACCACGATGAAAATAAGGAACAATTTATCTATTTTAAGTGATGACTGCACCTCAGAAGTATATTCAGCTGCAGCTCTTATATAATAATTATCATACTTATGGGCATAATAAAAATACTCCTTACCCGTGGAAGATGAACGACGTACTGAAGAACCTGTACCGGCTTTGACTGCTTCGACGAGCTCCGGCCTGTTTATATGACTCGCCATCGACATGTAATCTTCCACATCACTGTCGAACAACACCTTGCCTTCTTTATCGATAATAGTTATACGAAGGTTGGCCACAGGAATAATCCTGATAAGCTCATGCAGCTCGTCAAAGCCTGGTTCCTGACCAAGCTGGTTTTCCCTTATATAATTCTGTGTGGTTCCCGAGACATTGTCCAGGATAGCTTTAAACCTTTCGCGCCTGTATTCCCTCTCGCGGTAATACTGGAACAGGACAATGAAGACGGTAAAAATTATAAAGACCAGAAAATAATATGTGAAAATCCGGTTACGGAATATGTTTTTAATCATTGTCCGGTTTATTTTCATCAATATAATACCCGTAGCCTGTCCGGGACTTTATTTGTGCTCCAAAGCTCCCAAGCCGTTTTCTCATTCGTGTGATATGAACATCAACAGTCCTGTCGGTAACCAGCGTGTCATCCCAGACATTATCAAGTATTTCTTCCCTGGTAACATACCTGCCGGAGCTTTGTAGCAGCATTAACAGTATCTGGTATTCCTTTCTTGTGAGTTGTATGGTTTCACCTTCAAGTTTTACCTCTTTTTTCCTTGTATCGATGGTAATTGGCCCCATACTGATGCTTAAATCCCCTGTATCTTCCTTCCTGCTTCTCGCCAGAACTGCTTTTACCCTGGCCTTCAGTTCAACGATGGAAAAGGGCTTTCTTATATAATCATCGGCACCCAGGCTGAAACCGGTGAGCATGTCATTTTCTTTGTCTTTAGCGGTTAGAAAGATAATGGGAGATTTGATTTTCATCTCTGATCTTATCATGTCAGCCAGTTTGAAGCCGGACATATTAGACATCATGACATCAAGGATAAAGATGTCATAGGAAGCTAAATCCATTGCCAGGGCTTCTTCTGCAGAACCTGCAGTGTCAACCTCATAAGCTTCCGATCTCAGGTTAAATTTAAGTATTTCCTGAACATCAATTTCATCATCCACCACGAGTATTCTGTGAGTCATGAAACTTAATAAATTATATATCAATCATTTAAACTATATAACAGTAAAAGCCTGCCACCTTGCTGACCTGGTAACGAAGATAAATGAAAATATTATTTAAAACCAGTATCCTTTTTCACTATGCGTGAATGTCAGGGTTTTCCAGTTTAATGCAATTATCTTAATTTTGTTATAAACAATACAAAGCGGTAGCTCATGAAAAAACAAATTATCATTTTAGCGGCCTTATTTTTATCTGCATCAATTTATTGCCAGGACAGGATCACGGGTCATGATTTTGCCACAAGGTCAGAAGTAATTGCAGTTAACGGCATGGCATGCACCAGCCAGCCTCTTGCCACACAGGCTGCAATTGACATACTGCAGAAAGGTGGCAATGCCATTGATGCTGCAATTGCTGCGAACGCTGTTTTAGGACTTGTTGAACCAACAGGATCAGGTATTGGAGGCGATCTTTTTGCAATTATCTGGAGTGCACAAAAACAGCAACTGTATGGATTGAATGCCAGCGGAAGATCACCCCGCTCCCTGAAACTTGATTATTTTAAAGATAAGGCTTATGAATTTATTCCAGCCACAGGGCCCCTGCCTGTTTCTGTTCCGGGATGCGTTGACGGCTGGTATGAAATGCATGGCATGTTTGGCAAACTGCCAATGGAAGAAATACTGGAGCCTGCAATCTCTTATGCACGCGAGGGTTTCCCTGTATCCGAACTTATAGCCTACTACATGGATAGCGGAACCAGGAGCCTGAGAAGGTTTCCCAATGTTGAGGATGTTTATATGCCCGGGGGCCATGCCCCGCGCAAGGGTGAGATATTTAAGAATCCTGCACTGGCAAATACACTGGAGCTTATTGCCAGGGGCGGAAGGGATGAATTTTATAAGGGCTCAATAGCCAGGATTATTTCCGATTTTATGCATGAACAGGGTGGTTTTCTGTCTTATGAAGACATGGCCAGGCATCATTCCGAATGGGTTGAACCAATAAGCACCGATTACAGGGGATACACCGTATGGGAATTGCCGCCTAACGGCCAGGGTACGGCAGCCTTACAGATGTTAAATATTCTTGAGGGCTATGATATCAGTAAAATGGGATTTGGTTCGGCTGAATATATCCACCATTTTGTTGAGGCAAAAAAACTTGCCTTTGAAGACCGTGCAAAATATTATTCTGACCCGGCTTTCAATGAGCTACCGGTACAGGAACTTATATCAAAGGAATACGCTGATGAAAGACGTGGCTTAATAAATCCCGATCGTGCTGCAAGGAGAGTCAGTGCGGGGAACCCTGAAAAAGGCAATACCATTTATCTCACAGTGGCCGACAAAGAAGGCAATATGGTTTCCCTCATACAGAGCAATTATCGTGGCATGGGTTCCGGCATGTGTCCTCCCGGTCTGGGTTTTATACTACAGGACAGGGGTGAATTATTCAGCCTTGAAGAAGGCCATTTCAATGTATACGCCCCGGCCAAGAGGCCTTTTCATACAATTATTCCTGCCTTTATCACCAGGGACGGTAAGCCTCTGATGAGTTTCGGGGTGATGGGGGGAGCTATGCAGCCCCAGGGCCATGTTCAGATAGTTGTAAATATTGTTGATTTCGGCATGAACCTCCAGGAGGCGGGTGATGCCCCCAGGATACGTCACGTTGGATCATCCCAGCCAACAGGAGAACTGATGACTGATGGCGGCACCGTCAACCTCGAAGATGGTTTCAGGTGGGAAGAAATACAAAAACTGCTGAAAAAGGGTCACAGGGTGCAATGGGACCTGGGGGGCTACGGGGGTTACCAGGCAATAATGCGCGACACTCTCAACGGAGTATATTACGGAGCTTCCGAATCGAGGAAGGACGGGCAGGCAGCAGGATATTAATCAGACATTGAGCTGGAGTGAAGCATCGGCTTTTTCCAGCTTCCTCACCCCTGTTGTTCCTCCCTCTTCGAGGTTGATATTGTGTGGCGTATTTGTTTTCCATGAGCCACAGGTAAAGTCGGGCACATCAATTGAATTTGACCTGTTCGCCACTGACCACTCACTGAGTGGTGTAATGGCGCTCCAGAGCGCAGCATCATAAACATCCTGGTCGATCGGCAGGCCATTGCGCAAACAATCAATTAGCCTCCAGTCCATTATGAAATCCATGCCTCCGTGTCCTCCGACTCTCCTGGCCATATCACCAACCCTTCGTATTATTTCGGGTGTATATCTTTCACGGATTTCGCTAAACTCTTCCTCACTGAGCCAGCTATGCCCCAGGGCTATCCTTGCCGGATCAGGCCACTTACGTGCAAGCCCCTTTGTACCGCTGATAAGGTGTATCCGTGAATATGGCCTGGGTGTTGACACATCATGTTGTATCATTATTGTCCGGCCTTTGTTGGTGCGGACCAGGGTGGTGTTCATATTACCCCTGAACTTATCCTCAGTGAAAGGACTGAAAAAATCATCCTCAGCAGCTAGCTCCAGAGCCCTTTTGTGCATTGTGAAATCATTACCTGACATTGATGTCAGGTATTCCATCCTGTCGCCCCGGTTTATGTTCATTACCTGGCACACAGGACCCAGTCCGTGTGTGGGATAGAGGTTGCCATTTCTTCCATAGTTCTCTTTTAGCCTCCACATGTCAATATAGCCGCTTCCCGTGGGGTCTGTATTATCGAATTTGTCAAAATTAAGCTCCGTAAGAGTGTGGATATAGGCTCCTTCACCATGCACTATATCACCAAACATACCCTGGCGCGCCATATTCAGGGTTAAGAGTTCAAAGAAATCATAACAACAATTTTCCAGTTGCATGCAATGTTTTTTGGTGCGCTCAGAGGTTTCAACCAGTTGCCAGGCTTCATCCAGGGTTCTGGCAATGGGCACCTCACAGGCTACATGTTTTCCGTGTTCCATGGCATAGAGTGCCATGGGGGTATGCAAATCCCAGGGTGTACAGATGTAAACAAGGTCTATATCATCTCTCTGGCACATTTCTTTCCAGATATTCTCATCACCGCTGTATAGCTCAGGTTCATTGAAACCATATTGCAGAACATTATCCCTTGAATTCTCAACAGCTGAAGGTCTTTTATCGCACAGTGCCCTTACCTCTGTATTTTCAATGTTCATCATCCTCATTACGGCACCTGAACCACGGCTGCCCAGACCTATAAACCCTACCCTGACATGATCAAGGGCAGGTGCTGAATAAGCGCACATGTTAAATTGCTGATTGTGCTTCATATTCACCATATCCCTGATATGATGAAGTTCACTTTCATCAGCAGACCTTTTACAGGAACTCAGGCTTCCTGCTGAAATAGCCCCTGCACCGGCAATAGCTGCTGTCTTAAGAAAATCTCTCCTGTTGGTTTTCATTATTTTCCAAGGTTTAGTTTTTACATCTGATTAATGTTGGCCAGCTGCAAAATACGAAATCCTGGAATAAAAATAAAAATCATTGACCAGATGTCTTATCTTTTCTTTTTTTGGTAAATAAACCGGTGATAATATCGCCTGCAAGATAAGCCAGTATCAAGCCATAGAGGGTGCTGTAATACCATACCGACTTAATCGGGCACGCACCTGTCTTGCATCCGATAAAATGCCAGTACAAATAGCCTCCTGCTCCGCCTGCTATCGTGAATAATATTATATATGGCCTCCTGCCTTTCTTAAGGAAGTTAAAAAGTCTTTTTAACATTTATATGATTTTATTCTGTTTATAATGACTTTTGCTTTGTAAGAAAAACAAACAATACCGGAAAAAGATCAATTCTATATATATTAAAATTCCAAAGTCTTAATTTAATCATTTCTGACGTGCCAACATTATAGTATATTTACGGGTCAGGCCGAATTATTATGTGAGAAATTTCCTTAAAACGTAAATAATATGGAATATATTGACGCTAAAGCCATACGCACAGCACTTCCCTATTCACAATGGGTCGACCGTATTGAAAAAGCCTTTCTGCTTGAAGAGGGCAAAGACTATATCATGCCCGAACGGACCCATGTAAATTTCGGTAAAAATACTCTCCTCCTGATGCCCTGTATTGCAGATAAATATTTTTCAACCAAGCTTATTACACTCTACCCTGATAATTACCTGGAAGGTAAAGCTTCACTCCAGGGCCTTGTTATTCTTAACAGGAGGACTGACGGAGAAGCTCTTGCAGTACTTGACGGACCTGCAATAACAGCCATGAGAACCGCTGCAGCAGGCAGCTTCGCCATCAGACACCTGTCACCGGAAAGCGCATCCCGTCTTGGAATTATCGGGCTTGGGACACAGGGGCTGCACCAGGCTCTTTTTGCCTGTTCAGAGCGTAAGATATCCGAGCTGACCATATTTGACCAGAATAAAAAACTATATCAGCCCTTTATCAGCAATTTTACTTCAGAATACGCAGATATTAAAATTAATATGGCTGTAAACAGCAGGGATCTATGTGAGAAAGCCGAGATTATAATCACAGCCACAAACTCAACAGAAGCGGTATTACCCGACGATGAAGAAATATTAAATGATAAGACAATTATAGGTATAGGCTCATACAAGGAAAATATGAGGGAATTTCCCGACTCCCTTTACAAAGTTGCCGGAAGTATTTATATCGACTCCTTCCATGCTCTTAAGGAAAGCGGCGATCTTATTTATCCTTTGAGCAGGGGCCTGATGAAGGAGACGGATTTTCACATTGCCGGTGATCTGATGAAAGGAAAAAAACAAATGGGAGACCTGAGGGTCTTTAAATCAGTCGGAATGGCTCTTTTCGACCTTCTCGGCTCTGTTCTTGTTTACGAAACTTTATATATGCATTAAAAATTATGATATTCGTAGTTTCATTTATACAGGCCGGATATGAAATCAGGTGTCTGTCATTAAATAAATTTATAACAATCTGATAAAACCTATGAGGGTACTTGTAACCGGAGCAAATGGCCTGCTGGGCTCTAATATTATAAGGCAACTTGAAAAAAGAGGTATAAAACCAAGGGCTCTTGTAAGGCCTGATACAAAATTGTTGTCATTGAAAGGTTGCAGACCCGAATATTTCTTCGGTAATATCATTTCGCCCGATGACGTGGAAAATGCAAGCCGGTCATGTGATTACATAATTCACACTGCTGCAATAACCGAACAAACCCTGCCGAAACTTAATGATTATCTCAAAGTGAATGTTGAGGGAACTCAAAACATCGTAAAGTCTGCCATAAAAAACAGGGTAAAGAGGCTTATTTATGTTAGCAGCACTAATTCTGTCGGCTATGGCGATAAAAAGAATCCCGGAACAGAAGTGTTAGCTGCCATGAAGCCCTATACCGAATCTCACTATGCAAACAGTAAATTCATGGCCGAAGAGGAAGTCTTGCATGCCGTGGAAAAGAATGGATTAAACGCGCTGATATTGAACCCATCCTTTATGATTGGCCCCTACGACTCCAGGCCAAGCTCAGGCAGGATACTACTAATAGGATACCGTGACAGGGTCGTCTTCCTTACTTCAGGCGGAAGGAATTTTGTACCGGTTGAAGACGTTGCCATAGGAGCCTGCAATGCACTCACTATGGGGAGAAAAGGAGAAAAATATCTTCTCACAAATGCAAACCTCAGCTATAAAGAATTTTATGATATAGTTGATGAAATAACAGGATTCAAACGTATGAAAATAATCATGCCGTCACTCCTGGTTAAGGGAGTTGGGATGCTGGGTTCAATGGCAGCACTTTCAGGCAGGCACGTATTACTTAACCATAATAATGCAAAAATATTAACGGTAAGAAATTTCTACAGCGCCGACAAGGCAGTAAAAGAACTTGATTTTCCCCAATCTGATATCAGGACAGGAATAACAAGGGCCCTTCAGTGGTTCAGGGAAAATAATTATATTAAGAAGTGATCTCCACAAAACACAAGCATGATAGTCAGGTATAATTATCCATTACTTAACTGCAACTCTTTTGGAATAGATGTAAGGGCAGAGAAATATATCAGTCCGGCCGACGTAAAAGAAACAGCTGATCTACTTGCAGGAGGCACTATTGATACTAAAAAGCTCCTCATACTCGGAGGGGGGAGCAATATATTATTTACCGGTGATTTCCAGGGCACCGTATTACAACCGGCTTTCGCAGATATTAATATTGAAAAAACAAACCGGGACCATGTGATTTTATCGGCTGAGGCAGGATTGAAGTGGGACAAGCTGGTTGAATGGACTGTGAAAAGAAATCTTGGCGGCCTGGAAAATCTTTCTTATATACCGGGCAATGTGGGAGCTGCGCCAATACAGAACATAGGTGCCTACGGAGTTGAAGCAGGTGAAACTATAACAAGAGTGCACACCTTATCCCTCGAAAACGGTAAACCGGCCCTTCTTACCGGGAAAGAATGCATGTTTGGCTACAGGGACAGCATTTTTAAGAATGAATTAAAGGATAAATACCTGATAACCAAGGTTGAGTTTAAACTGAAAAAATCTCCTGACAAATTTAATCTTAGCTATGGCAACCTGTCAGAGTTAGCCTGCGAACAGGGTAAAATAACTGTCGGAACAATAAGAGATGTCGTAATTAAGATCCGAAAGGATAAATTGCCTGACCCTGCCATTCGGGGTAATGCAGGGAGTTTTTTTAAAAACCCCCTTATTGACTTCAGGAAATATAATGAACTAATATCGAAATACCCTGATATGCCAGCCTGGGGAGCAGGATCCGGTAGTTTTAAGATCCCTGCTGCCTGGCTCATAGAAAAAGCCGGCTGGAAGGGGAAGAAGGAAGGCCGGGCAGGTGTTCACGAAAATCATGCTCTTATCCTCGTAAACCTGGGCAAGGCCGGGGGTACTGAAATACTGGAACTTAGCAGGAGAATCAGTAAGTCGGTACAGAATATTTTCGGTATAGAACTGACCCGCGAAGTCAGGGTTGTTTAATAAATCTCCAGCCTGTCCAGTTCAAGATGATATTTATTGGCGTAGTTAACATGATCCCTGAGGTTGGTTGAGAAATGATGATAGCCTGAAAAATCATACCGGGCAACAAAGTAAAGATAATCATGATCTTCTGCATTGAGTACTGCGTTTATACCCGATTTTGATGCCGATCTTACCGGGCCCGGAGGCAGCCCGGTATGGATATAGGTATTGTAGGGAGAGTTAACCTTCAGGTGTTCCTGCAGTACCCTCCTGATTGTGAAATCATTCAGTGCAAATTTAATTGTTGGACAAGCCTGTAAGGGCATGTTTCGTTTTAGCCTGTTCATATAAACACCTGCAATCCTGGGTTTTTCGTCCTCCTTGAGAACTTCGTCATCCACTATCGATGCCAGGATACTCACCTCAATGGGCTTAAGCCCCAGGGCATCGGCCTTTTTCAGTCTTCCATCATTCCAGAACGACCTGAATTCCTTAATCATTCGTTCAATTATTTCCGCAGGCGTAATTGTCCAGTATACTTCATAAGTATCAGGAATAAAAGCTGCAATAATAGTTTCACGGGTAAATCCCTCACTCTCATAAAGCGATTCATCGATGAGTGCCCGGTGTATTCCTGCTGAGTCGTATGCTATCTGGCCAGCCAGTCTTTCCGACAGATCGGCAAGCGTCCTGATATTATTAAAGGTAATCCTGACAGGAGACTGGTTGCCTGACTTCAATAAATTCACAATATCATTATTGCTCATATCATCGGTAATCACGTACCTTCCCGGCTTAATACCGGAAGTATACCTCTTACGTTTGGCCAGCAGGTCAAAGGCAGCCTCATTCACCACTATTCCTTTAAACCTCAGAGAATCTTTGACATCTTCATATATAGCATTCCTTCCTATATAAATATCAATACCCTCATCACCGGCCTTCACAGGTGAGAAAAACAAGTTCCATATTATCAGGATACCAGTAACTGCAAAGAATGCAATTGCAGCAAAAATACGCCTTATCATTTTCCCCTTGTTCATATTCTGTACTTTCAGAACACAAAAATAATATAAATGGCAATACGGAATATCGATTAATGCTTTTTGTAATAATCAACCGGCTTCCTGATCTGCTCCCGGGGAAGGAGTATATTGTTTTTTCATAATTATATTTATCTTTAAATAAAAAAATCGATGAAAAAAACTTACACAACAAATCTGGCAGGCCTGATTCTGATCATTGCCCTGGCAATGGCAGGCTGTGCAAAAAAATTAAGCTCCTCAACATCCGGTGAGGCTAACCTGGTATACGGATTTACCGGTAATGAATCATTTTCATATATGCAGTCATCAAAAATGATACAGACCATCGTATATATGGGCCAGGAAGTAAACACATCCGTCAATACAAACATGGGATTTACGACCGCAGGTAAAGGAATAGCAAGTGGAAAACTGATCCTTGAAAATACCGTGGATACGCTTGGAATGACGGTGAACTCCATGGGGGCAAATATGAAAGAAGATATCAGCAGCCTGAAGGGTAAAAGTTTTATGATGACAATGAACACAAATGGGAGTGACAAGGATCTTAAAGAAGCTAAAAATTTGACCTATTCAATTGCCGGTTTACAAACATCCAACCTTGAGTCCAGCTTCATTACGATCTTCCCCAGTCTGCCTGATGGAAATGTCAGGATAGGCTATACCTGGCAGGCTACGGATACAGTTACCGTTAACACAGAAACAGAAAATGCTGAATTGATTATTATAACTAATAACACTGTGGAGGCAAGGGAAAAAGTTGAGGGATATGATTGTTACAAAATTTCATACCAGGTCAGTGGCACAAGGGATGGCAGCAGCCAGACTCCCCAGGGTCTTGTTGTGACAAATGCAGATGTGAGTGGTACGGGTTATTATTACTTTGCCGTCAAAGAAGGCATTATCGTATCTGACCATTCAGAAATAAAGACAGACGGTGACGTGGTAATACCCACAGGGGAATCGATACCCATGTACATGACCGCCACTACGGATCTTAAATTACTATAACCATATAAGAAACCCATGCCATATAACCTAAAACCTTAATCTGCTGAGAAAGCTGTTGTAAATTCTATATCAGCATTATAACTGACTGGCATGGGTTTCTTTATTCAGGAAAACCTTTTGTTTAAAGAATCAATCTTCTTTTCCAGTTCCTGCAGTTTTTCATGCATCCTATCCTCCAGTATTTCCAGTTTCCTTTCCATTTCATCAAGAAACTCCTCATCAATCCTTATTTTCTGGAAATCCCAGTCAAAATCAACATTGAAATCAGGAAGTTCAAAGACCTGGTGTGAAATTCCGTACTCATATTCGCGCCAGTAGGGACAGGCATCATATTCACGTCCCTCCTCAAGAGCTTCCAGGACATTTTTCATTGTCTGCTTTTTATTGTTAAAAACATCCTTCTGCTTCGTTGAGGGAGCCCCTGCCAGGGTATTTGCAGTTAAGGCGATTAGTATTATCAAAAAGCCTGCTTTGTTGGTTACTCTTTTCATAGCTGGTGTTTATTCAGATGATCTGTTCACAAAGTAAAGCTATGAAGAAAAACAATTGCCTGAGCTTAACGAATTGTTAAATCGGTAAGCTATTCGGGGTAATATGGTTAAGAAATATTTACAGGGGGACAAGGAGAGGCCATCCCTTTCTTATTTTTTCAACCCTGAAGGTCAGTTTTTTTCCGACTTTAAAATTTTCAGGGACAAACACTTCATGTTTAAGTCCGTGCCTGTCCTTCACAAACAGGACCTTACCCTGCCCTTCCGGTCGGTCGTTAACCGTTACAAGTTCAAAGTCATACTCCCCGCCCTTTTCATAGTAAGGATTAATGGGTTCAATCTTATACATGCCTCCGTCATGATATTTGATGAATCTGCCCCTGAAGGATCTTCCTTTTTTAAGACCGTAATAGGTATATTGATCTGCTGCAAGCAAATGATGCTTATTATCCGGGTCACTTACCATAAAGTAATCTTTCCCGTCAATCCCGGCAACTTTATCATAAATATAAAATTCCAGGATATTGTCCTCTTCTTTCTTTTCACCTTTTTCAAGCCTCACGGAATCCGTAAAAAGTATCCTTCCCTTTACTATTCTTAAGATCTTCAGGGCTACACTTTTACTCTTCCCGGAATCATAAGAGCCGGCCATGTTTATCGGTACCACAAGATCGTTAGCAAATCTGTCCTTCAGTAAGAGTACCGGGATCATATCTCCGGATGCATCCAGTCTTATATCCCTTCCGCTCACTTCGAAATCATATATCCCTCCTTCGTCATACCAGGGATTGGCAGGCTCCAGAAAGACTTCCCCCCTGCAGTTGATTTTATCGACCCGGCAATTAATTACACCGTTTATCCTGATATTATAATCTTTATAATATTCTTTTCGCAGGAGGTATTTTTCCTTTCCCGGTCCTTCCAGCAGGAAATATTTGTTGTTGCCAAGATCAAGGTTTTTTTTGACCAGGAAATCATATCTTTTTCCTTCTTCGAGCTTCATAACAATATTAATCAGTATAAGGGTCCGAATATCCTGGCCAGGCTTTCCTTGTATTTCTCTGTTCTTGACCTGCCTTCCCACAGGTCAAACAGTATTTCCTTGCTGCCTATGAGGTCTTTCAAGAATATTTCTTCCAGCCTGGCTGCAAAATCCTCATCGTAGATCAGGGCAGTCACTTCAAAATCAAGGTCAAAACTTCGTACATCGACATTCACTGAACCAACAGAGGAAAATACGCCATCAACCACAATGTATTTTGAATGATTAAAGCCTGATGTATAAAAGTACAATCTTACGCCTGCATATAAGAGTTCTTCAACATAAGACCTTGAAATCCAGTTAGCTATTATAGAATCAGCCTTTTCCGGAATTATCAGCCTTACATCCTTGCCACTGAGGGCAGCGGTTTTTAAAGCATTCAGAATACTTTCATTTGGAGAAAAGTATGGAGTGCAGAGGTATACCTTTTCCCGTGCGGTTGCAATGGAGGTGAAATACGCCTGCATAATGGTGGCCCAGTCGCTGTCGGGACCGCTGCTGGCCAACTGTATCCAACTCTTACCCTTAATGTTTAACTTCGGGAAGTATTCTTTCTTTCGTGTCAGTATTTCGCCACTCAAAAAATACCAGTCTTTCAGAAAGATCCTGTTGAGTCCGGCAACCGAATCGCCTGAAATCTTAAGATGTGTATCCCTCCACTTTCCAAGATGGGGCAAACCATGGAGGTACTTATCAGCAATATTCATTCCCCCGACAAAACCTATTTTGCCATCAATAATCAATATTTTACGATGATTACGGTAATTTATTTTACTGGCAAGCCAGGGGAACCTGACCGGGAAGAAGGGGAAGATCCGTACACCTGCATTCCTTGTTTCTTCAATATATTTGTTCTTAAATGACCAGCTCCCGACATCGTCAATTATCATACGTACCTCAACCCCTTCAGCGGCCTTTCTCATCAGAAGATGTCTGAATTTATTACCTGTTTCATCTATATTGAAACGGTAGATTTCCAGGTGGATATGATGCCTTGCCCCTTCTATTTCCCTGAGCATTGAAGAATATGTTTCTTCAGCATCCTGCAAAAGGCTTACAGTATTATTATCCGTAAGTACTGATTTTTCATTATTCAGCATCAGGGTCATCAGATGTTGTTTTTCTTTAAACCTGTCCGACTTTTCCTCAAGCCTGGTTTCAAGTGATTCTATCTGCTTGATGGCAGCGTTGAGGGCTTGTTCGCTGTCCGTATCACTTTTCCTGGAAAATATTTTCCTTTTACGGTAATTTTGTCCGAAGAAAAAGTACAATATAATACCTGCAACAGGAATCAGAGAGATAACAAGGACCCATGAAAGGGTTTTTACGGGAGCCCTGTTTTCAAATATTATTACCAGGCATACTACAATTACCGTAATCAGATACAGTATCGACAGTATCACCTGTAAAGAAAAGATGCCGCCTGAAGGGTCAGTATCCATACATCAAGTTAATAAGGCTCAAAATAAAAAAAACTCCCTTGCGGAACAAGAGAGTTTTATTTATTCAGGAATTATTTCTTAAAACATGATGCCGGCACTCAGAACGATTGCATTTGCTCTGCCATCAAGGATAAATGATTCTCCTCCTATTGTTACTTCTTCACCATATTTGGTGAGCCCGCCTTCGTACCTTAAATCAATTGTTACTTTTTCGGCAATATCGACGCCCACACCGGCCTGGTAGCCAAATGTTGCATTTTTATATAGTTCAGCGGTATTTTCAATAAGGTCACTGGTTGAGCTAAGCATCACCGATGCTGCCGGGCCTGCCATCAACCTGACCGGTCCGAGTCTGACTCCCAGCAGGATAGGAACATCAAGCTTGTTAAACTTACTTTTCAGCTCTTCCCCGGGGACACCAGCAACTTCTTTGTAGAGCATATCATTTTCACCCATGGAAAGCAATATTTCAGGTTGCACTATCAGTCCGAACATGGATAGCCTGAAAAACACGCCACCGTGAAATCCCCACGTGGCCTGTTCTGCAGCTTCCAGGGTGGCCTGGGTGCCGGACTCTACACTTTCAAGATTAAAATTGTTTGATGAGGCGCCTGCTTTCAAACCCCAGTTGAACTGGGCAAAAGCACCGGATGAAATCAGGACTGTAAAAAGGATAAGAATTGATTTTTTCATTTTTAGAGTATTTTAGTTTCACATCACATAAACGAATAAACAGGCAAAAGGTTGCATTTCACATTTCTTACTCCATTAACTTATAACCCACACCTTTTATTGTCCGGATCAGTTCACCACCCACTTTTTCCCTCAGTTTTCTTATATGCACATCAATGGTTCTGTCTCCCACGATAATATCCTCACCCCATACTTTCTTGTATATTTCAGCCCTGGTAAAAACGCGGCCGGGTTTTGTCAACAAGAGCGACAAAAGCTCAAATTCTTTCCTGGGAAGAAACACATCCCTGTCGTCAATGTGCAATATAAACCGTTCCCTGTCGAGACTAAGATTGCATGATCCAAGCACCTGCAGGGATTCCCTGCTTTCTTCCACGGGCATGTACCTTCTTAGCAGGGCTTTTACCCTGCTAACCAGCAGTTTGGGTTTTACCGGTTTAATTATGTAGTCATCCCCTCCGGCTTCAAAGCCTGCGATTTGAGTGTAATCCTCACCCTTTGCCGTCAGGAAACAAATTATAACAGATGACATATCAGGATCGGATCTTATATATTCGCAGGCCTCTATCCCGTCTATTCCGGGCATCATTATATCGAGCAATATTAAATGTGGCTTAACTTCCCGGGCTTTTTTGATACCTGACTGCCCATCGTTTGCGGTATATACAGTAAAGCCTTCCTTGCGCAGGGTGTAAGACAGGAATTCCCTTATATCATTTTCATCATCTACAAGTAATATTGTATTCCTGTTTTCCATGTCAGAATGACTATCTTTCTTCTAGCTCCCTGAAGATAATCTCCTTCATCTCATTAAATTCGTCCATCCTGAACAACCTGGTAAGAAAAATAATTTTACCTTCCCTGTCAATTATTACATTCCTGGTCACTCCCGCACTTTTTTGGGCATATAAACCGAATATCTCTGCCCCCGGATCAAGTGCCAGAGGATAGGATATACCCATATCGCTCTTGAATTTCCGTACAGTTTCAGGTGGTTCATCCCTGTCTATTCCAATTACTTTAAGTCCTTCATCTTTCTTTTCCTGCCAAAGATCTTTTTCAATATAGGGCATTTCCTTCCGGCAAACGCTGCACCAGCTGGCCGTAAACTGCAGCATTACCACGTTACCACGAAGATCTGACAACTTATACTCCTCTCCGCCAACCTCCCTAATAAGGAAGTCAGGGGCTGTATCTCCCACCCTTACCAGGTAACCATCCTCATAAACCTGTGCACAGCCGGTTGTTAACTGAAAGCTGAATAAAACTATCAGATTAAGGGCAAAAAAAACTTTTCTTTTCATTAGTTTAAAAATTTTTATTTTACTATAAATGAAGAAAATAAAAATTTTCTTCACTCTGTAAGCGCTTCGCTCTCCCATT